>NZ_JBSFKO010000061.1:0-37028 GCF_053598575.1 Streptomyces sp. NPDC001100 | reverse complement strand
TCTCGATGAAGGTGAACAGCACGTCCTTGCCGCGCAGGCCGGTCAGCAGCTGGGTCAGCGTGCGGCGCCGGGGGGTTCCCCTCCGGGGGAGCGCAGGACAACTCACACAGCAGCATCGCCTCGGGGAGGACCAGCACAATGGGCGTCACACTCGCCAAGGGGGGCAACGTCTCCCTGTCCAAGGCCGCACCGAACCTCACGAACGTACTGATCGGGCTCGGCTGGGACGCGCGTTCCACCACCGGAGCCGACTTCGACCTCGACGCCAGCGCGCTCCTGTGCAACGGCGGCCGGGTGCTCGGGGACGAGTGGTTCATCTTCTACAACCAGCTCAAGAGCCCGGACGGCTCGGTGGAGCACACCGGCGACAACCTCACCGGTGAGGGCGAGGGCGACGACGAGTCGATCCTGGTCGACCTCTCCAAGGTCCCGGCCAACGTCGACAAGGTCGTCTTCCCGGTCTCCATCCACGACGCCGACAACCGCGGCCAGACCTTCGGCCAGGTCAGCAACGCCTTCATCCGCGTCGTCAACCAGGCCGACGGCCAGGAACTCGCCCGCTACGACCTCTCCGAGGACGCCTCCACCGAGACCGCCATGATCTTCGGCGAGCTCTACCGCTACCAGGGCGAGTGGAAGTTCAGGGCGGTCGGCCAGGGGTACGCGTCCGGTCTGCGGGGCATCGCCCTAGACTTCGGGGTCAACGTTTCGTAAGGGGCCACGCACGCAGGGTGGCCCGGCGTCGACGAGAGAGAGCCACCTGCTGCGCCTGGTAACGAGGCAGGTGGCTCTCTGGGAGCTCGCCGCCCTCGGAAGGACGGGAGTCCGTTCATTATGCCCAGCGAATCGCAGCAGCCGCCCCCACCACAGCCCACCCAGCTGATCAACGCCTTCATGTACTGCGCCGCCCTGATCGCCGGTGTCGTCCTGGTCGTGGCCGGCCGTGCCACGCCCGTAGAAGCGTCCGGCTACGTCTCCCCGTTCCTCGTGATCTTCGAAGGAGTGAAGCCGCGTTCGCGTTGACGGGCCCCGAGACCTGCGGGTTTGCGGCTGGGACGGGCCACATGTCCCGATCGGCGCAGTCTCCCCTAGACTCTGTCCTCAACGTCAAATTTTAAGTAAAGCCGAGTGCGGCGCGGGGGAGACCCGTACACACAGGGATTGGGTAGCCAGTGCTTCTGAAAACCTTCGGCTGGTCGTTCGCGGTCACCGCGCTCGGCCTGGTCGCGGCGGCGTTCTACGGGGGGTGGGAAGCCTTCGGAATCGTGGCGATCCTGGCCGTCCTGGAGATCTCGCTGTCCTTCGACAACGCGGTGGTCAACGCCGGGATCCTGAAGAAGATGTCCGCCTTCTGGCAGAAGATCTTCCTCACGGTGGGCGTCCTGATCGCCGTCTTCGGCATGCGGCTGGTGTTCCCCGTCGTCATCGTCGCCGTCACCGCGAAGATCGGCCCGATCGACGCGGTCGACCTCGCGCTCAACAACAAGGACCACTACCAGCAGCTGGTCACCGACGCCCACCCGGCGATCGCGGCCTTCGGCGGCATGTTCCTGCTGATGATCTTCCTGGACTTCATCTTCGAGGACCGGGACATCCAGTGGCTGCGCTGGATCGAGCGCCCGCTCGCCAAGCTCGGCAAGGTCGACATGCTGTCGGTCTGCATCGCGCTGATCGTCCTGCTGATCACGTCCTTCACCTTCGCGGCCCACGCCCACCAGCACGGCGGCGCGCACGCCGACAAGGCGCAGACGGTGCTGATCGCCGGGATCTCCGGCCTGATCACGTACATGATCGTCGGCGGGCTCTCCGGCTACTTCGAGGACAAGCTCGAAGAAGAGGAGGAGCGGGAGCACGAGGAGGAGGAAGAGGCCGCGCGCACCGGCAAGCAGCGCTCGGCGGTGGTCCTGGCCGGCCAGGCCGCGTTCTTCATGTTCCTGTACCTCGAAGTCCTGGACGCGTCCTTCTCCTTCGACGGCGTGATCGGCGCGTTCGCCATCACCAACGACATCGTCCTGATGGCGCTGGGCCTGGGCATCGGCGCGATGTACGTCCGCTCGCTGACGGTCTACCTGGTCCGCCAGGGCACGTTGGACGACTACGTCTACCTGGAGCACGGCGCCCACTACGCGATCGGCGCCCTCGCCGTGATCCTCATGGTCACCATCCAGTACCAGATCAACGAGGTCATCACCGGCCTGGTCGGCGTGGTCCTGATCGGCTGGTCCTTCTGGTCCTCGGTCCGCCGCAACAGCGCGCTCGCGGAAGCCGAGGGAAAAGCCGGCTCGGACGAGAAGACTGAGGTCTCGTCCGGGGTGTGACAAGCTCCCTGGTAAGGGAACGCTCTGTTCGGGGCGGCAGACAGAGGACATGCCCTCGGTCCGCCGCCCCGACAGCTTTGTCGTGAGTCATGTGGACGTGGGGGCGGGAATGGGCTTCTTCGACGGGATCTGGCGGCGCGAGATCGACTTCGACTCGGGCAGCGCGGCCAGCAACGCGATCGAACTGACCAAACGGCACCACCAGGTCTCGCTCACCAAACAGGGCGCGGCCACCGGCAACCTGCGCGTCAACCTGACCTGGCGGATGCGGACCTCCGACATCGGCGGCCTCCAGCGGGACAGCCTGCTGCGCCACCCCTTCAAGGCCCTCAAGCCACCCGAGGTCATGGGCCACAGCCAGAGCATGGTCAACGTCGACCTCGACCTCGGCTGCCTCTACGAACTCATGGACGGCACCAAGGGCGTCGTCCAGCCCCTCGGCGGCCTCCTCGGCGACGTCAACTCACCCCCGTACGTGAAGCTCAGCGGCGACGACCGCTTCGGCTCCGCGTCCGGCGAGACGATGTACGTCAACCTCGACCACCGCGACCAGATCAAGCGCCTGCTGGTCTTCGTCTACATCTACGACCAGACCCCGGCCTTCGACCGCACCCACGCGATCGTCACCCTCTACCCCAGCAACGGCCCCCGCATCGAGATAGGCCTCGACGAACGCCACCCCCAGGCCCGCTCCTGCGCGGTAGTGATGATCGAGAACGTCAAGGGCGAGCTGGTGGTCCGCCGCGAGGTGAAGTTCGTCTACGGCTTCCAGGCGGAACTGGACCGCTTGTACGGCTGGGGGCTGCAGTGGGGGCGGGGCTACAAAACCAAGGTCGAGCGCTAGGTCTTCAGGGGCGCGGGGAACTGGGCGACAAGCCCCCACCGGCCGCACGCAAAAAAACTACGCACGCACCCTCAAATGAACTGCGGCCCCTGCGGAGGCAACCGAAAATCGGGATCCACCGCACTCGCCGCAGGCACCGGCTGCGGATACCCGTACGTCCCGGCACCCGCAGGAGCCGTCTGCGGATACCCGTACGCAGGCTGAGTCACCGGCTCCTGCGCCGGCGGATACCCGTACCCGGACTGCCCCGGAACCGCCGGAGGCACCTGCACCGGAACCGCCGGAGGCAACGGCTGCGAGACCTCAGGAGCTCCCCCCGTCTCCGACTCGTCCACCGTGATGCCGAAGTCCATGGCCAGCCCGCGCAGCCCGTTCGAGTACCCCTCGCCGAGCGCCCGGAACTTCCACCCCTCGCCCCGCCGGTACAGCTCCCCGCAGATCAGCGCGGTCTCCTCGCCGGTCTCCGGCTTGATGTCGAAATACAGCAGCGGATCGCCCTCGGCGACGGCCGCGTCGTACAGCATGATGCGCAGACCCTGTACGCGGTCGAAGGTCTCGTCCTCCGCCGATGCGACCACCAGAATCCGGCTGACTTCGGGCTCGACACCGGCCAGATCTGTCTGGATCGTGTCGGTGGGGCCTTCGGCGACACGCTTCTTGCCGAGCCGCCAGACCTTCCCGGAGGGGTGCCGGGGCTGGTTGTAGAAGACGAAGTCCTCGTCGGAACGCACCCGACCGGCGGGGCCGAGGAGCAGCGCCGAGACATCCACGTCCGGGCCCCCCTGCCCGGGCGTCCAGCGCAGCACGGCACGTACCGTGGTGGCCTCCAGCGGGACGTTCGACCCTTTCAGCATCGCGTGCGTCATGCGGTCATCCTGCCCTCTCGGTCCTGGTCACGACAACGTGGGGTGCGGACTCCGACACGGCCGAGTTACCTGAAGTTCATGCCCGGCGGGAACCCCTGACATGGGTTTGTACGTACTATTACCGGCCACCTATCGAAAACACTCACGGTTCACATCGTCACCACGGGGGAGCTTTATGCGTCATTTCGGGCACATTGCCCCTGAGGTACGGCAGCGTCTCTTCTTCCAGGAGCCGTGCGAGTTCGACGCGGACTCCCCGGCCCGACTGCTCGCCGCCGCCCTCGGCGCCACGCTCTACAGTCCTGCCACCCGGCCCAGGCTCGCCGACGACATCGTCAAGCTGGCCGGACGCGGTGTCGTGTCGATGGTGCTGTGCCTGGAGGACTCGATCGGTGACGAGGACGTCCCGGCCGCCGAGGAGAACCTGGTCGAGCAGTTCACCGAGCTGGCCGCCCGCCCGGGCGTGGAACTCCCGCTGCTGTTCGTCCGGGTCCGCGTGCCCGAACAGATCCCCGACCTCGTCCGCCGCATGGGCCCGGCCGCACGACTCCTCTCCGGCTTCGTGATGCCGAAGTTCACCGAGGAACGCGGTATGCCCTTCCTGGAGGCGCTGTCCGCCGCCGAGTCGGAGAGCGGCCGACGCCTCTTCGGCATGCCGGTCCTGGAGTCGCCCGAGCTGCTCTACCGCGAGTCGCGCGTCGAGACCCTGGAGGGCATCTCCCGCGCGGTCGACAAGTACCGCGACCGCGTCCTCGCCCTGCGCCTGGGCGTCACCGACTTCTGCTCCTCCTACGGCCTGCGCAGGGCCTCCGACATGACGGCCTACGACGTCCAGATCGTCGCCTCCGTGATCGCCGACGTGGTGAACATGCTGGGGCGCGCCGACGGCACCGGTTTCACGGTGACCGGTCCGGTCTGGGAGTACTTCCGGGTCCAGGAGCGCATGTTCAAGCCGCAGCTGCGTCGCAGCCCCTTCCTGGAGGGTCAGGCCGAGGAGCTGCGCGAGGCGCTGATCGAGCACGCCATGGACGGGCTGCTGCGCGAGATCGCCCTCGACCAGGCCAACGGGCTGATGGGCAAGACCTGCATCCACCCCTCGCACGTACTGCCCGTGCACGCGCTGTCCGTGGTCAGCCACGAGGAGTTCTGCGACGCGCAGGACATCCTGCGGCCGGAGCGGGGCGGCGGGGGCGTGCTGCGCTCGGCGTACACGAACAAGATGAACGAGGTGAAGCCGCACCGCGCCTGGGCCGAGCGGACCATGCTGCGCGCCGAGATCTTCGGCGTCGCACGCGAGGACGTCGGCTTCGTGGAGCTGCTCGCCGCCGGAATCCCCGGCTGAATCGCAAGGGACGCATGAACAAGGCAGTGAACAACGGGGTCTGGTCCGGCAGTTGGGTCGCGGAGCGGCTCGGCGTCGAACTCCTCGGCGACCCCGAACTGACCGACCTCCTGGGCCTGGCCCTCCGCCGCAACCCCAAACGGGCCCACCTCCTGGTCTCGAACGTGCTCGGCAAGCACGTCCCCCAGTCCCCGTCGATCGTCTACGGCTACGGCTTCACCCTGGGCCACCGGGTACGCGACCTGCTGGGCCCCGAGGAGTCCCGCCGTGCGGTGGTCCTCGGCTACGCGGAAACCGCGACGGGCCTGGGCCACGCGGTCGCCGACGGCATCGCCGTCGCCCCCTACCTCCACTCCACCCGCCGCCCCGTCCCCGGCGTCGCCACGGCAGGCGGTTTCGAGGAGTCCCACTCCCACGCGACCTCGCATCTGCTGCTGCCGGAGGATCCGGAGCTGCTGGCCGGTGACGGCCCGCTGGTGCTGGTCGACGACGAGTTCTCGACGGGCAACACGGTCCTCAACACCATCCGCGACCTCCACGGGCGCTACCCGCGAGACCGGTACGTGGTGGTGGCCCTGGTCGACATGCGGTCGGCGGCGGACGCGGGGCGGTTGGACGAGTTCGCGGCGGAGATAGGCGCGAGGGTGGACCTGGTGGCGGCGGCTTCGGGCACGGTTCGCCTGCCGGCGGGGGTGCTGGAGAAGGGGCAGGAGTTGGTGGCGCGGTACGAGGCGGGGGGTGCCGGGACAGGTGATTCGTCGTCTGCGGCGCCGTCGGGGCTGGCCGCGCAGTTCCCCGCGCCCCTGAAAGCGGACCTGGACGCCAACCCCCAAGGGGCGCGGGGAACTGCGCGCCCGGCCACAGCGGACCCGCACCAGGCCGACAGCCGCACCCGTCGAGTCGATCTCCGCTGGCCCCGAAACCTCCCCGACGGCGGAAGACACGGCTTCACCCCCGCCCACCGAATACGCCTCGAACGCGCCCTCCCCGCCATGGCGGCCCGCCTGGCGGAGGCACTCCCGCAAGAAGCCCACCGCGTACACATCCTCGGCTTCGAGGAGCTGATGTACGCCCCCCTGAGACTCGCCCGCGAACTGGAGCAGATAGTCGACGCCGACGTCACCTACTCCACGACCACCCGTTCCCCCGTCCTCGCGGTGGACGATCCCGGCTACGCGATCCGCACCCGCCTCACCTTCCCCGCCCACGACACCCCCGCCGACGGCCCCGGCGACCGCTACGCCTACAACATCGCCGGCGCCGGCTTCGACGCGGTCGTCGCGGTCGTCGACTCCCGCGGGGACACTCCCGAACTGCACGGCCTGCTGGCCGAGTTGGCCGCACACACCCCGCACGTCGTCCTCGCGGTGGTCCCCTCGTACGTCCCCGAAAGGCCCCCCATGCTGCCCGAGCCCCTCCGCGGCCCCGCCTTCTCCTCGTACGCGCCGGAAGAGGTCGGCTGGCTGCTCCAGGATCTCTCGGACGTGACGCTGGAGGCGCCGACCGAGGAGCGGGAGGAGGCGATCCAGAGCGGCGGAGCGCACTACGCGGAGTCGCTGCCGGTGGAGTACCAGCCGAGCGAGCAGTACCAGGAGCTGTTCCACACCGCCCTGGACGAGGCGGCCGGACGTCTCGCGCTGGCGGTCGGCGCGGTCACCGAACTCGTCCTCGCCGAGCGCTCACCGCACCCCGTGCTCGTCTCCCTCGCCCGCGCCGGCACCCCCGTGGGCGTCCTGATGCGCCGCTGGGCCCAGTACCGCCACGGTCTCGACCTCCCGCACTACGCCGTGTCGATCGTGCGCGGACGGGGCATCGACGCCAACGCGCTGCGCTATCTCGCCGCCCACCACGACCCCACCGACGTCGTGTTCGTCGACGGCTGGACCGGCAAGGGCGCCATCACCCGCGAACTCGCCGACGCCATCAAGGAGTTCGAGGAGTCCGACGGCATCACCGGCTTCGACCCGGAGATCGCGGTCCTCGCCGACCCCGGCTCGTGCGTGCAGACGTACGGCACCCGCGAGGACTTCCTCATCCCCTCCGCCTGCCTCAACTCGACCGTGTCGGGGCTGATTTCACGCACGGTCCTGCGCTCCGACCTGGTCGGCCCGCACGACTTCCACGGCGCGAAGTTCTACCGCGAACTCGCCGGTGCGGACGTCTCGGTGGACTTCCTGGACGCCGTGGCCGCACGCTTCCCGGAGGTCGCGGACGCCGTGGCGACCCTCGCCAAGGAACTGCTGGCCGCCGACCGCACCCCAACCTGGGAGGGCTGGGCGGCAGTTGAGCGGATCAGCGAGGAGTACGGCATCCACGACGTGAACCTCGTCAAGCCCGGCGTCGGCGAGACCACCCGGGTGCTGCTGCGCCGGGTGCCCTGGAAGATCCTCGCGCGGGCCGGCGCCGGTGCCGACCTCGACCACGTCAGGCTGCTCGCCGAGCAGAGAGGCGTACCCGTCGAGGAAGTGGACGAACTGCCGTACACCTGCGTGGGGTTGATCCACCCCAAGTACACGCGCGGGGCGACCGGGGCCGACGGCAGGGCGGTGGCGGTCTGATGCCGGTACTCGTCGCCAGCGACCTCGACCGTACGCTCATCTACTCCTCGGCCGCCCTCGCCCTGACCATGCCGGACGCGCGGGCACCCCGGCTGCTCTGCGTAGAGGTGCACGAGAGCAAGCCGCTCTCCTTCATGACGGAGACGGCGGCCGGGCTCCTCACCGAACTCGGCGGACTCGGCGCCGACGCGGCCGTGTTCGTGCCGACCACCACCCGCACCCGCAAGCAGTACCAGCGCATCAGCCTGCCCGGCCCGGAGCCGAAGTACGCGATCTGCGCCAACGGCGGCCACCTTCTCGTCGACGGCGCGACCGACGAGGACTGGCACGCCGGGGTGCAGGCGAAGCTGGCCGCCGAGTGCGCGCCGCTGGAGGAGGTCCGCCAGTACCTGGCCGACTCCGCCGACCCGGCCTGGGTGCGCAAGCACCGCGTCGCCGAGGACCTCTTCGCCTACCTCGTCGTGGAGCGCGAGCTGCTCCCCGAGGAGTGGGTGAAGGAACTCGCGGTGTGGGCGGAGAACCGCGGCTGGACGGTCTCCCTCCAGGGCCGCAAGATCTACGCCGTACCGAAGCCCCTCACCAAGAGCGCGGCCATGCGAGAGGTGGCCCGCAGAACCGGTGCCGACCTCACCCTCGCGGCAGGCGACTCCCTCCTCGACGCCGATCTGCTGCTGGCCGCCGACAAGGGCTGGCGCCCGGGCCACGGAGAACTGGCGGACGAGGCCTGGACGGCCCCCACCATCACGGCCCTGCCGGAGCGGGGGGTCTTGGCGGGCGAGCGCATCCTGCGGGAGTTCCTGCGAGCGATGCACACCCCAACGCCCTAGGGGCGCGGGACTGTATCGATGCGCGGCTCCGCCGCGTGGGCGCGCAGGGCCCACCTAGCCGCAACAGCCTCCACCACAGCAACCGCCCCCTCCGCCCGCCGTGGGCGAGGGGGCGGACGACGTTCCGCCCACAGCAACCGCCGACAGCAACTTCACTGTGTCGTCGTGCCCCGAAGGACACGACGCCGGCGCGGACGACTCCGCCATCGGCCGGCTGACTTCGAACGTGGATCCACAGGTGCGGCAGCGGTACTCGTAGCGAGGCATGAGGACAGGCTAACGGGCGGGATGGACACGGTGTGCGGCCGCTGTCGCCAGGACGCCGGGCGTGGGCGATCCGTCAAGCGGCCAGGGCCCGTAGCGCCGGGGCATACAGGACACGGGATGTTCTGACCCGTCCTCACCACCGCACACATACTGATCCTGATCGAGGATGGGATTCCGGATATGGCCAGCCACGGACTCGGCGCCAGCCACGTCTTCTTGTTCGCCATCGCTGTGGTCGGCATTGTCATCAATGTGCTCGCCCTCGCGCGAGTAGGCCCCTGGCAGGACCGCCCGCAGAGAACGGCGTTGCCGCTCCTGCTCCTGTGCGCCGGGATCGGCATCGGGACGCTCTCCAGCGTCCCCTCGACCCATCGACTGCTCTGGGCCTCGATTCTCCTGCCGCCGAGCATGGTGCTTGTGCTCCTCAGTGTGTACTTCTTCCTGCGCATTGGGGCAAGTCGCTGACCTGGCCCGCAAGCAGACCGGCGCGAGCCTGTGCAGGGGTTCCTTGCGGGCGGCGCCTCACCCCTGCGGTCTGCAGTCGTAGAGCGTGAAGCTGCCGCCCGTGCTGCGGCCGTAGGAGGCGGGCGGGACGCGGGTGCAGTGGGACTTCACCCAGGTGGTGGTGGCGGTGGTGGGGCGCTGGGTGGTGAGCAGGGCGTAGCGCAGCTGGCGGGTGGTGACGAGGGTGCCGAGCTGCTGGGTGGTGGGGAAGGGGGTGTTGCCGGTGAAGCCGCCCATGACGAGGATCGGTTCGGACTTCGCACGCAGCAGGGGCTCGGCGCCGTAGGCGGTCTGCGTGGCGAGCAGGTACTTCTCGCCGTGGCGGTGCGTGGTCAGATAGTCGAGCAGGGCGGTGTCGCGGGCGCTGGGCCGGTCGAGGCCTATCCGCCGCGGAGCGTGGTGTTCACGGACGCTGTTGTAGTACGCGTTGCCGACCGGACCGGCGATCGGCGCGGTGGAGGCGCCCGCGTAGAGCGGGTCGAGGCTGGAGAGGGCCCAGCCGGCCGGTACGACCAGGGTGGCCGCGATCCCGGCGGCGAGGGCGCCCTGGACCTTCCTCGGGGAGGTGCGCGGCCCGCGGCTCCACAGGCCCACCACCCCGCACAGCGCGAGCATCACGGCGATCGGCAGGAGCCAGGAGACGAATCGGGTCGGCCAGTCGAGCACCAGCGCCCACACCACCGTCAGCACGATCGCCCCCGGCAGCACCAGGTGCCGCCGGCCGCCAGACCTGTCCTCCGGCCTGTCCTGCGACCCGTGCTCCGCCTCGTGCGCCGGCACCTGCGCCGACCAGGGCTCCGCTTCGTGTGCCGACATGTACGGCGACCAGGGCTGCGACTGGTGTTCCGGCTCGTACTCCGGCTCGGCCTCTCCTTCGGCCTCCGGTTCGGCCTCAGGTTTGGCTTCCGGGTCGTGCGCCGAGTCGTACTCCGATCGGAAGAGCGCGAGCCCGCCGCCGGTCAGCGCGGCGAGCGCCGGGGCGATGACGGCCATGTAGTAGGCGTGGTTGCCGTTGGAGGCGCTGAACACCAGGGCGTGGACGGCCAGCCAGCCGCCCCACAGCAGAAATCCCGCGCGCAGCATGTCCGTTCGCGATTGCCCGGTGCGCCAGACGACGCCCAGGACCGCGGCGAGCACGGCGAGCGGCAGGAACCAGGCGACCTGCGGGCCGACCGTGTCGTTGATCAGCATGTTCCAGCCGGTGTTGCCGGTGGTGCGGCTGTTGGCGGTGGCGGCGACGGCGCCGAACGCGGTGGAATCGCTGCTGAAGCGGCTCAGGCCGTTGTAGCCGAAGACCAGGGCGAACGGGTTGTTGTCGGACGTACCGTCGAGGTACGGGCGGTCGGCGACCGGTGTCGCCCAGGCGATCAGCACCCAGAAGCAGGAGACCGCCAGCGCCACCGTACCGCCCAGCAGAAAGCGCAGAGCCCGCTTCAACGGCGTGCCGGGGGCGACGACTTGGTACACGACGGCGAAGACCGGCAGCACCAGCCACGCCTGCAGCATCTTCGCCTGGAAGGCGAGCCCGATCCAGATCCCGCAGGTGATCAGCGGCAGCAGCCGCTCGGTGCGCACCGCCTTCTGCAGTGCTCCGGCGGCCGCCACCAGGAGCAGGGTGAGCGCGGTGTCCGGGATGGTGGCCCGGTTGAGGACCACGGCCACCGGGGTGAGGGTGAGCGTCAGCGCGGCGACCAGCGCGGCGAACGGCCCGGCCCAGGCCCGGACGATCCGGTGCAGCAGCCACACCGTCAGCACGCCCTCGACGACCTGCGGAAGGGCGGCCGCCCAGGTGTGCGGGCCGAAGATCCAGACGGAGACGGCGTCGGGCCAGAAGGCGCCGGGGAGCTTGTCGATGCTGATCGAACCGCTGGTGTCGAGCCCGCCGAAGAAGAAGGCACGCCAGCCGCCGGTCATCGAACGTATCGCGGCACCGTAGAAGGGGTGGAGCGCGGCGTTCCCCATGCCCCAGGAGTACAGCACCGTGGCGACGGCCAGTACCGCGGCGAGCGCCGGGCGCTCCCAGCGCGGGGCGTCTGCCGGCAGGCCGGATCGGCGGTTCGCCGCCCGGCGGCCTCGGTGCGCTCCGGTGGGCCGGGCGGCGGAGATGGCGGTCATGGCAGTGGTCCTCGGATCGGCAGGTCAGGTGGAGCGGCGGTGCACAGGCGGCGGGATCACAGGCGGCGGGCCGACCGGAAGCCGCGGGCGTAGAAGTCGGTGCCGTCCAGCAGCGCGTGGCCCGACAGGTCGCCCATGGTCGGGCCGTTGGCGGCGGAGCGGCTGGAGTAGAAGCGGTGGCGGCCGTTGTCGTCGAGGCCCATGTAGATGCCCACGTGGTCGATGAAGTCCGGCCGGTCCTTGATGATGGCGAAGAAGACCAGATCGCCGGGTTGCAGGATGCTCAGGTCGGTGGCCTGCTTCGTGCCGGTGTGGGGGATCACCACTTGGCCGGGACCGTAGGCGGCGATGGCGTAGGCGCGGCGGGGCAGACCGGTGCCCTTGGTGTTGGTGTTGTGCATGGGGAGGCCCATGCGGTAGCCCCACACCAGACGCTGGAAGCCGGAGCAGTCGACGCAGCCGTAGCGGGCCTGCTCCGGCTGCACGCGCGTGCCGTCGAAGTCCCAGGGAACGCCCAGATAGTCGTAGAAGTCGGACTTTTCGTCGTAGTAGGCGAAGTCCAGCGGGTTGGTGACCTTGGAATTGCGCGGGCCGAAGTGTGCGGTGCCCGCGTAGCGCACGTCGTCTGCGTTGTGCTTGTCGGGCGCCCCGGCGCTGCTGTACTGGAACGCCACCGCGAAGACGTCCGGGCTGGTGTCGCCGAGCGTCTTGCCGAACCAGCTCGTGAACCACGCGGACTTCTCCATGCCCTGCTGCCATGTGTGCGGCAGCAGCCGCACCCAGGCGTCCGTGGTCACCTTGGCCTCGGTGGTCCGCCGCTCGCTGAAGGTGCGGGTGCGCCCGGTGAGCACGGCCGTACGGGCTCCGTCGGTGAACGTGGCGAGCGTGCCGCCGTCGGAGCCGCGGACCACGGTGCGGTCGGGGGCGGACAGCCGCTCGAAGGTCTGCTTCCCGGTGTTCGAACCGGTGCCCGTGCCGTCGGCGGCCGTGCCCTCGTCGTCACCGCTGTCGTGCCCGAACCGGTTCCAGGCGTACCCGCCCGTCGCCCCGACGGCCGCCACGCCCGCGATCGTCCCGAGCAGAGCGCGGCGAGTCGGGCGGCTGCCTCTGCCGGCGGAGTGGGAGTGCATGGCCGATCCTCCTGGAAGTTCGGGGTGAGAGGCGGTGGACGGGTCAGCCGGTGGGCAGGGCGCCGATCAGGAGACCGGAGACCAGCACCACGTAGGTGACCAGCGTCACCGCCGTGGTCGAGATGAGTGTGGCCGCCATCGGTTGACGGACCATCTGGTAGGAGACCAGACCCGGGACGATGAAGCCAAGGGTCTGAGACGTGTACAGCAGCGGGAACTCGTGACTGAGGGCGAGCATCACGGTCGTCTGGATCAGCACCGCGCTCAGCACCACGGCGGCGAACAGCCGCTTGCCGTAGAGGATCACCGTGCGCTGCAGCAGCTTCGTCGTGAAGAACGTGAGCACCGCCACACCGACCATCAGCCCGGCCATCTGTACGTCGGTGAGGAGCATGAGGGCGATCCAGCCCGGGGTGATCATCCCTCCTGGGGAGAGGTTGGTCGTCAGATAGCAGACGAGCGAGAAGACCAGCCCGAGGGCGATCCCGAGTGCGGAGGTCTGTGCGGTGAGGTCGGCGGGGATCACGGGTTCCTCGTGAGCTGGGACGGATCGTAGGAGTTCTGCGGGTCGCCTTCGGCGTTCTGGCCGTCGGGCCGGCTGTGGCGGGCGGCGAACCGGCGGGCGAGTTCGCGCTGGTCCGGGATGTGGATGCTCTGGGTCGTCTCCAGCGGCGCCACCCAGCTGTACGGCTCCGGCTCGGGCGGCCGGCCCATCGCGACCTGCGGCCGGAACAGCGCGATCTGCATCGTCTCCTGGTCCAGGCCGTCGCCCTGGGGAACGGCGTCGAGCGGCTCCTCGGAGTCGTCCAGCGGCAGCCCGGCGAGGCATTCCAGGAACAGCTCGCCCTGGCCGTGGATGTTGCCGATCGCCACCAGCGAGGAGGTCGGGCCGAGTTCCGCGAGGATCGACTCCGTCACCTCCTCGGGGTCCCGGCGGTCGCCGCCGAGATCCACCACGCGCCCGGTGAAGCCGGCCGGGATCGCGTCGCGGGCGCTCTTGGTCGGGTGGCCGATCAGGAACACCGTCTCGGCGGCGAGGTCGGGCACGATCGCGCCCATCTGGCCGTTGCGTTCCACCCGGTCCGGGCGGCAGTTGATGACGACGTTCAGCGGCCGTCGGATCGCGCCCAGGTCCTCCAGCTGCTGGACGTTCATCAGCGTCGACTCGGGGTCGTTGGCCGCGAAGATGTTGGCGAACCGCAGCTGCTTGCCCTCGGGGGTGACATAGCGTTCCACCGACAGCACGCCCGGGTCGGGCGGCGCGTCCCACATGCCCTGCATCGCGGTCTGCCGTTCCACGCCGAGCAGTTCGGCCACGGCGAGCGCGATCGCCACGTTCTCCTTGAAGGTGAACCAGCTGAAGCCGCGCAGCTCGGCGTCGGTCACCGACTCCGGATCGACCGCGATCAGACGGCAGTTCCGCTTGTCCGCCTCCTCCTGGAGGATGTGCAGCCGGTCCTTCTCCGCCGTCACGCACACTCCGCCCACCGGCATCGAGCGGGAGAGCGAGCGGGCGACATCGTCCAACGTCGGCCCCATCTCCTCCAGATGGTCCTCGCGGACATTGCACAGCACGCCGATCGTGGAACGGATCAGCTTCTCCTGGTTGATCTCCTGCAGCGCGGGCATCACCGCCATGCACTCGATCACCAGCGCGTCCGGCCGGTAGGTCGCGGCCCGTCGCACGATGCCGATCTGCTCGACGACGTTGGCCAGCCCGAACTTGCGGTACACCGGCTCCTCGGTGGCGTCCGGATGGATGAACCGGGCCGCGGTGCCGGTGGTCTTGGCCACCGTGACCAGGCCGCCGCCGCGCAGCGCGCCCGCGCACAGCCGGGTGATCGAACTCTTGCCGCGGATGCCGTTGACCAGCACCCGCGTGGGTATCTGCGCCAGCGAGGCGAAGTGCCGCCGCTGTTCCACGATTCCGGCGATCCACAGCCCGGCGCAGCACAGCACGACTATGACGTAGAGGAAGAGCATGCCGATTCCTTCCTTCTACCGCTGGAGGGTGGTCTGACGCAGGGACGGGGAGGGCTCGGCGAAGTGGCCGGATCTGGCCGCCCGGTCGCGTTCCGCCAGGGCCTGGCGCACCAGTTCCAGGCTGCGGGTGACCGAGCCGACCTCGTCGTGGTTGACCGGGTGCAGCACGGTGCGGCGGTCTCCGGCGGCGAGCCGCTCGACGAGCACCGCGACCGAGCGCAGCGGCCGGATCACCACGACGTACAGCCAGCCCAGACAGGCCAGGCCCAGGGTGAGGCCCAGGATCCCCGCGAGCATGGTGCGCTGTTCGGCCTGCACCGCGGGGATCTGGAGCGCGGCCGCGGGTTCCGCGGTCACCACGTGCCAGCCGAGGCGGGTCGTCGGGCCGCTCTGTGCCAGCGGCGCGGCGGCGTCGACCGATGGGCCGGAGGACGTACGGAGCACCCGCGAGGTCGCGGTGCCCGCGGTCCCCGGGGCGCCCTGGGTGGCGCGGGCGAGACGGCTCAGACCGGAGTCGGGCAGCGACTGGAAGGCGCGGTAGCCCACGTTGGCGGCCAGCACCTTGTCGTCGGCGTCCGTCACCCAGACGCTGCCCAGTTTCGGTCTGGACAGAATGGAGTTGAGTGCCTTCACGTCGATCTCGCCGAACAGGACCACGCCGGCCGCCGGGGTCCTGCCCTTGACGGTCTTGACCTGGGCGTAGGCGGCGATCGCCGGGATCCGGCCCGAGGTGTTGACGGTGGTGATCCCGCCGCCGTCGGGCACGTGGACGATGGTGCGCAGCGGTGCTCCGCCCACGCGCATCGTGATGTCGCCCGAGCTGTCCAGGAGATACAGCGAGCGGAACTGCTTGTGGTCGGTGAGGGTGCGCTGCAGCACCTTCTTCTGGGCGGCGCGCTTGCCGCCCGGCAGACTCGCGGTCGCCTCGTTCAGGTCGGCGTACAGCTGGTCCAGGGACTGCCGGACGCGGTTCGACGCGATCTCGGTGCGGGTCTGCTGAACGGCGAGGACCGGAGCCGGCACCGCGGTCGCGGCGTCCGCCCGGTTCAGCATGAAGATCATCGGCACCGCCCAGCAGACCATCACCAGCGCGCCGACCGCGGCCAGCGCCCGGTAGCCCGGCACGCGCCGGACCGGGAACTCCTCCGGGCCGCTCTCGCCGAGCAGCTGCCGGCGCAGCGACTCCAGTGCCCGCCCGGTCCGGGACAGTTCCCCGAGGCCGTTCACCGGCACCGGCCGGGACAGCTCCTCCCACGCGGCCGGCCCGTCCTCGGTCGCGCCCCGGGCCAGGCGGCCGGCGGACAGGTAGAGCCACAGCAGCGGCCGCTGCAGGAAGAAGTGCAGGGCCAGCCCGAACAGCAGCGCGAGCACGACGAGTGCCCCCGCGGCCCGGAGCGCGAAGCCCGAGTAGTCGACGGCGGTGGCCGTGGCGGGCACCGTGCGGAAGGTGAGCACGACCAGACCGAGGTCGTCGGTGTCGCCCGGACCGGTCGTCGAAGCGACCTGGGCCCAGCCGGCCACCGTGCGCCGGTCGCCCGTGGCGGAGCCCTGGAGGCTTCCCGACGCGTCGGTGTCGTGCCCCGACCTCTTCGCCGCGCGGGCCGCCGCCGAGGACAGACCGCTGCCGGCGGCGGGCGACGCCGTGCCGCGGGACGTCGTGGCGAGCGCGGTGCCGTTCGCGTCCAGCACCTCGGCGGTGCGTCCGTCGCCGTACGCCGTGGGGGCGGGGAACGCCTCGGAGACCACCAGCAGCCACTGCCGGTCGGGCCCGCTGACCTGGTTCTGGTCCTGGTTCGCGTCCTCCTGCTGCGCGGGCAGCGTGACCTTGGCGAAATACAGCAGCTGCCGCGTGCCGTCCGACGTCACCAGCCGGGGCGGGACCGCCCCGTGCCCGGATGCCGCCTTGGCCACGTTCACCCCGGCCAGCTGCACCGTCTTGCCGCCGACGGCCAGCAGTTTGCCGGTCTTGGGGTCGAGCAGCGCGCTGCCGAGGATCCCCTTCCTGGCGGAAGTCAGTGCTTTGAGCGTGGTCGCGGGGGTCGATGCGCTCGTCGCCGGGTACGCCTTGGCCGCACGGCGTACCGTGCTCGCCTCGGCGTCGATCGCGGTGCGCACCGACAGCGCGGTGTCGGCGGCGATCCGCTGCTCCCCGTCCTGCACCGCCTGCGGCACACCTGCGGAATGGACGCCGTCGAGGCCGATCATGGTCAGGGCGGCGACCACCAGCAGGAGTACGACGAGAGCGGCGATCGGCGGGCGCACCCCGCCGAGTATCGGCATATCGGCGCGGCGGCGAGTGCGGTGTCGGCGCGGCGCCCGGGGGGCGGAGGGCAGGGCAGTTGATCCTTTGTCAATTGGCGCCGAGCGCCCGAATGTTCTACAGAACGAACACTCTAGCGCCATGCGATTACATAACCATCACACTTTCACGCCTGTTTCGTACGTGTGAACCAAACCACTCAGGGGCGGTCGACGTATACGACTCCACGGCGAGCCGAAGGGCGGGTCCACGAGCAGGACCCGCCCTTCGGCTGTCCGGCCGGCTGTCCGGCCGGCTGCCGGGTCAGGGGACGAAAGAGATCTCCGGGTACTTGCTGCTGGTCCCGTCGAGCAGGGTGCTGTGCTTCTTGAGCAGCTCCTGGTCGAAGAAGGCCGCCAGGTAGACACGCTGGACCGCGATCGCGCGGGTCGGGTCGATCGTGCCGTACTGCTGCTGGAGCTGCGCCTGGGAGAGCCCGAGCAGGCGCGCCTCCTGGGCCAGCATCCACTCGTTGTCGCTGAAGGACAGGTGCGCCGCGCCCTTGAGCTTGATGTCGACCTTGTATCCCTTCAGGTGCGACCACATATTGCGCCACGACGAGTCGTTGTTGCGGTTGTGGCTGCCGGAGCTGAAGAGCATGAAGGGGCGCTTCAGGTCTTTGTTCTGAGCCGTCCCGAAGAACTGGCCGTCCAGGTTGGCGCCGGCGAGGATACGGCTGTCGAGCTGCATGGAGGTGGCGACCGCCCCGCCGCCCAGCGACCAGCCGAACATCCCGATCTTCGTCATGTCGACCGACTTCGTCAGCCCGGTGGGGAGCGTGGCGTGGCCGGCGTCCGGGTTGCCGCCCGTGCTGAGCGTCTTGAGCTGGTTGATGACGAACTTGATGTCGGCCGCGCGCACCTTGAGCGTGTCGGAGGAGTGCGTGCCCGCCGGCATCTTGTTGACCTCGAGCCGGTTGCCGGGGAACTGCACCTCGTTGGCGTCGTGGGTGTGGTCGACGGTGACGACGAGGTAGCCGCGGCTGGCGAGATCCTGGACGAGGGCGGTGCCCATCGCGCGGTCCGAGTGCAGCCCGGTCGAGTACAGCAGGACGGGCAGCTTGCCGAGCGAGGTGTTCACCGGGGCGAGCACATGACCCGCCGTGGTCGGCAGGGTCACCAGCTGCGGCGACAGCCCGCGCGTGGCGAGGAAGTGGGTGCCGGAGATCGACGGCATCCACGGCGCCTGGTAGTGCCCGGACGTCGAGGTGGCCGGATACCAGAGCGACACCATCAGCTCGCGGGAGGTGCTGCCGGACACATACGGGTCCGGACGGGTCTTGTCGACGAGGTGCAGGCCGACCATGCCCACGCTGTACTTCCCGCTCGGGGCGGGAATCTTGAGCTGCAGGGCGGACGCGGCCTTGCGGCCGGCCGCGAGAGTCTTGGGCTGTACGGCGGCCTTCTTCTGGCCCAGCGGCTTCTCGTCGTTCTCGGGCGCCCAGGGCGCGCTCGTGGCGGACGAGGACGCGGTGGGCGCGGGCGTGGCGGACGACGACCCGGTGGCCATCGCCGAGGTCAGCCCCACACCCAGTGCAACGGCCAGCGCACCCGCAGAGCCGACCGCTACGGCGATCAATCTGCGACGGTGGCGCAGGCGGCGGTGATTCATGAAACCCCCTCGTGGGTCAGCGATCACAGAACGGGCGATCGACTGCCGCACACCGTACCGTGACGGCGGTCGACCCATCCGAGCGCCCCGGACGACTGCCGGACCAACCCCAAGTGGCCCACAAAGAAGCCGAGTTGGCAGGGAAGGTGTGGTTGACCACCCATTGACCCGGACCGGGAGCAGGGCCACCGGCGCCGAGGCCCAGGTCACAGCGACCACCACGCCGGTCATCACGACCACCTGCCGGACCTGCTCGTGGGTCTCTTCCGGGCAAGCGGGAAAAGGGAGTTAGCCGAGGTGGGGGAGCCGACCGGGAGGCCGCCGAGACCGCTGCGGGACGTCCCCGCAGCCGCGTGGGGACGACCTCAGTGCCCGGGCGTCCCGCGCTCCTCGCGGATCTGGCCGACCACCCGCGCGACCGTCTGCCGTACGGCCTCCGTCTCGGTCAGGAAGTGCCAGTAGTCGGGGTGGCGGCCCTCCAGCGTGGTGATCGCGCGGTCGAGGCGGGCCACGGCGTCGTCGAGCGGACGGGCGTGCCGCGGCTCGGGTGTGGTCCGTCCCGACATGGCCAGGCGCTGGGCGTCGCGGATCGCGAAGCGGGTGCGGTCGATCTCCTGCTGGGGGTCCTTCTGTACGGCGTTCAGCCGCCGCAACCGGTCACCGGCCGCCGACACGGCCTCGTCGGTGGTGTTCAGCAGCGCCCGTACCGTCGACAGCAGTGACGTGGCGTCCGGCCAGCGCTGCGCGTCCCGCGCGGCCTGCGCCTCCTTCAGCTTCAGCTCGGCCTGCCGTACGTTCTCGCCGGCCTGGTCGGGAACGTGCTGGAGGTCCTGCCAGCAGGCGGCCGAGAACCGCCGCCGCAGCTCGCTCAGCACCGGGTCGACCTGCCCCGCGCGGGTGGTCAGCGCCTGTGCGCGGGTCCGCAGCGACACCAGCCGGTGGTCGATCTCGGCGGCCCGCTCGGGCAGTTGACCGGCCTCGGCCGTGATGGCCTCCGCCTCCCGGGCGACCTGCGTGGCCCGCTCCAGCGTCTGCGGCACGCCATGCTGTCCGGCGCCCTGGTTCAGCTTCGTCAGCTCCGGCCCGAGCTTCGCGAGCCGCCCGGCGAGATCGTCGGCCCGCAGCCCCGACGCCCGTACGGCGTCCAGCGCGTTGCTCGCGGCCAGCAGCGCCTGCCGGGCCCGCTCCACGGCCGGCGCCAGCCGCGCGAGCTGCGTCTCCGCCTTGCCGAGCAGCGGCCCGAGCCCGCTCTCGAACCGGTCCAACTCCTGCTTGACCTGGCCGAGTTGGTCCTTCGCGGCGGTCAGTTCGGCGCGGGCGCGGTTCGCGGCGGCGGCCTCCAGGTCGTCGCGGTCGAGGTCGTGCGCGTCGACGGCGTTGATGTACCGGCCGCTCGCCTCGTCGATCCGCCTACCCAGCGCCTCGAAGTCGGTCACCGCGCGGCGCGCGGCCGGCGAGTCGTCGACCGCGGTGATGGTGTCTATCGAGATCCGCAGATCCCGCTGCGCGGTGTCCAGCTCGTAGAACGCGGCGGCCGCCGCGTCCTTCGCCGCCTGCGCCTCGGCCCGCTGGCTCTCCGCCCGCCCGCCGAACCAGCGCCGGGTGCCACCGCCCGCGAACGCGGCGGCCAGCGCGGGCGCGGCGAGCAGCGGCAGGCCGATCAGCGTGAGGGTGTCGAAGGCGGCACGGGCGGCCGTGGAACCGCGCCGGGACCGTGTGAGCGGCGAATACGGCTGCGCAGGTGTCGCCGTCACATCCCTCTCCCGTGTTGTGCGTCCTGACCGTTGTCATTCTCCCACCGGTAGAGGACGAACACACGGGCCGGTCAGTTCGCGTTCTGCACCGTGACTTTCCCGTCGCTCGTGCGGGCGCTCACCACATGGGAGCTCGACGAGTCCCGGGGCACCGACACATCCACTCCGCCGTCCCCGGTCTTGGTGGTCACCCGGTACTTGGCGCCGCCCTTCGGCAGCGCGATCGTCACCGACCCGTCCCCGCTGTGGGACTCGACCAGGTCCGGTACGACTCCGAGTTCCAGGTGCACCGACCCGTCACCGGTGGTCGTGCGCACCTCCCGGGACGACACCTCGGCGTGCACGGACCCGTCCCCGGTGTGCAGCGTCAGCGGCCCGGTCGAGTCGGTCACATGCACGGAACCGTCGGCGGTCCGCACACTCAGCGCGTCCTTGAACCCCCGCGCCCGCACACTCCCGTCCCCGTCCTCCACCTTCACGGAGACCCCACGCGGCACCTCGATCCGGTGCTTGACCGAACAGTCGGCGACCACCCCGGAACACTTCAGCCGCAGCACCAGCCGGTCGCCCTTCATGGCCCAGGTCACCTTGGGATCCGAACCGAGCGCCACGCTTCCCTGCCACCACCGGGTGACCTCGATCTTCCCCGCCGGATTGGAGTCCGAGGCGACGACTTCGAGCGCCGAGTCGTCCGAGTCGACGGTGAGCGTACGGCCGGACAGCGCGAAGGTCCGCTGATCGGGGTGCTTGTCGTCACTGGCGGAGGCACCGGCGCACGCGGTGGCCCCCGCGAGAAGCAGGGCGACGCCGGCGGTAGCGGTGAGGACACGGCGGCTGCTGCGGCTGCGGGTCACGGTGATTTCCCCTTGGGACGATCGCGGAGTCCCGGTGACTCCTACGGCTCCCCCCGACCGTAGAGAGCCGCGTCCCTCCGGGGCATCCGGCGCACTCCCGGACCCGGGGTGGGGAAAACCCCCGACCCCTCTCCGGCGAGATACGACCGGGGATACGGGTTTGCAGGACAGGCCCCCCGGCAATGTAGGCTGTCGACTCGTCCTGGGCGCGTAGCTCAGGGGTAGAGCGTCGCCCTTACAAGGCGAATGTCGGCGGTTCGAAACCGTCCGCGCCCACCAGGATCAGCAGCGGGTCAGAGGCCTTCCGGGGAGTTCTCCGGGAGGCCTCTTCCTGTGGTCGGGGGCGACGGAGTCCACATGGAGGCCACATCCCCGTCGAGGATGCGCCGCACAGCCGGGCGTAGCCCGTCGCGGGCCGGGTCGACGAGGACGGCGGGGGTGCCGAGGGCCTCGGCTCCGGCGATGTCGGCCACCGGGTTGTCGCCGACCATCCAGACCCGTTCGGGGCGCCCCGCCAGGTCCAGGGCCGTCTCGAAGATCCGGCGGTTCGGCTTCTCCCAGCCGATCAGCGAGGAGTTGACCACGGTCGCGAAGTGTCCGGCGAGGCCGAGGTCCCGGAGCAGGCCGTCGAGTTCCGGGACGTGGTTGCTGACGACGACGTGGCGCCGGCCGGCCGCGGTCAGTTCCGTCAGCGCGGCGGCGGTGTCGGGGAAGACGGTCCAGCGGGTCGCGTCGGTGGAGTGCGCCCGTACGCCCCGCGCGGCGCGGGCGGCCGGTTCGGCGGCGACGCCCGCGCCGACGTAGGCCTTCACGAAGAGCGGGTGAAGGGCGTCCCACCAGGCGTCGGGGGTGTTCAGGGCGGGATGTCCGGTCTCCGGCCGATGCCAGGAGAATCCGTCGTGCAGCCCGGGGGCCAGGTCGGCGCGGGTCACGCCGTGACCGGGAGCGATCTCGGTCAGTGCCTCCACCAGGGAGCCGGGCCACCTGCCGTCCCTGAACGCCAGGGTTCCGTCGAAGTCCCACAGCACGACGCTTCCGGTCACGCGCGGGATGCTACGGAAGCCGCCGGAAGGCGCTCGCGGATTCCGGGGGCGGTGGGCAGGATGGGCTCATGACTCAAGCTGGCGCCACGTCCTCGGGTTCCGTGTTGTCCCTGTGGTCGAAGGACTCGGTGTTGTCGATCGGTTCGGTGGGGTCGGTGCTGTCCATCGGGTCCGTCGGGTCGGCGCTGTCCGTCGGGTCGATCGGGAGTTCGCTGTCGGCCGGGTCGATCGGCTCGGCGCTGTCGGTGCTCTCGGCGGGCTCGTGGCTCAGCACCGGGTCCGTGCTGTCCGCGCAGTCGCGGTGGTCGGTGCTGTCGTGGCGTGCGACGCGCGGCTTCCGGGCGGTCGGAGACGCGGCGGGGACCGGCACCGGGGTCCGTTTCGGCGGGGTGCCGGTCGTGGGAGCGGTGGGAGTCGCCGGGGCTGTGGCCGCCCTGGTGCTGGCCCAACGGGCGCTGCGCAGGCCGTAGTGCGGAGCGGCGGGGGCGGGACTCAGGGCTCAGGACCAGAACTCGTTCGCCTTGTCGATGTCCTCGACGCACTCGTCGAGGTCCGTGATCTTGTCGCCGAGGATGCGGAAGACGATGCCGCCGGTCTCGTCGATGCGCCTGCCGTCGCGCTCGGCCGTGAAGCGGTGGAGTGTGACCGCGTGGCCCCGGCCGTCGACGAGGACGTTGCGCAGTTCGACGCGCAGGGTGCCGTTCGTCTGCGCGAAGAGCTGCCCGTACATGTCGATGGTCGCGTCCAGGCCCTTGAAGTCGCCGGACAGCGGGTGGGTGCCGGGAACGTGGTGCGTGACGTCCGAGGACATCAGCGAGCGCAGGGTGTCCATGTCGCCGCGGACGAAGGCGTCGTAGCCCTTGCGGACGAGGAGTGCGTGCGGGTGGTCGGCCATGATCGATCGCCGCCTCTCAGTTGCTTCGGCGATATGCGGCTCAACTCACCCATTGTCCGCCTTTTCGTCCTGCGGTGGCGCCTCGTGGGCGTGCTTCAGCTTCATCCGTGATTCCACCCGCTCCGCCGCGGTGACCTCCGTCCAGAAGCGGTGGCCGCTGACGAAGACCGCGAGCTCGTGCTCGCGCTGCCGGAGCTTCTCCACCTCGGCCTGTTCGTCGGGCGTCCAGCCCGGGGAGGCGGGGCGCTCCACCTTGCGCCAGCCGCCCGTGTCGCTGAACCCGTCCAGGGGCTCGACCGACCAGGGCAGCCGCTTCAGCAGGGTCGCCAGCTCTGCCCGCACCTGATGCAGCTCCTCCTGACCGGCGAGGAGGTCGCTAGGGAAGTCGTAGGTCGTTGCCACGCGCTAATGCTACGCCTGTTCGAATTTGGGTCGCGAGTTCCTTCCGGGACTTCATACGAACGGGTGTGGGCGGCCACGGCGGCCGGAGGAGCCGGCGGTGTCGGTGGGGCCGCCTACTGTGGCCGGCATGGACATGGAACGGGTGCGGCTCCGGCCGTGGGCGGACAGTGACTTCTGGTTGTTGGGGCGGCTCAACAGCCCTGAGATGACCGAGCACTTGGGGGGTCCCGAGACCGAGGCGCGGATCGAGGTCCGGCATCGGCGGTACGTCGCGCTGGAGCCGGGGCGCATGTACCGGGTCGAGTCGGCGGGGAGCGGGGAGACCGTCGGCTCGATCGGGTTCTGGGAGCGGGAGTGGCGGGGCGAGTCGGTGTGGGAGACCGGCTGGGGCGTACTGCCTGAGTTCCAGGGGCGCGGACTCGCCGCCCGTGCGGCCCGCGCCCTCGTCGAGGAGGCGCGGGCCGCCGGTCGGCACCGGTATCTGCACGCCTTTCCGAGCGTCGACCATCCCGCGTCCAACTCGGTCTGCCGGAAAGCCGGGTTCACCCTGCTCGGTGAGGCGGAGTTCGAGTACCCCAAGGGGCACTGGCTCACCTCGAACGACTGGCGGCTCGACCTCGAAGAGGCGTGAGCCGCCGGTCAGTTGGTGTGCGGCTTCGCCAACTCCCTTACCAGCCCCGCCGTTACCGGTACCGCGATTCCCTTCCGCTCCGCCGCCCGCAGCAACGCCCCGCCGATCGCGTCCAGTTCGAGCGGGCGGCCCGCCTCCGCGTCGCGCTGCATCGACGACTTGGTGCCCGGAGGGAACGTGTCGTAGCGGGCCAGCGCCCCCGCCGGGTCGGACGGGCCGCCGTAGGAGCGGCTCACCGCCGCAGTCTCCTCCAGCAGGGCCGTCAACTCCTCGCGGTGGCGCGTGCGTACGTCGCCGAGGGGGAGACCGTAGCGGGTCGTGAGGAGGGCCAGTGGGGCCAGGAACGTCATCTTCGCCCAGAGTGCCGCCGTCTCGTCGGGCAGCACTCGGGTCGTGGGGCCGGCCGCGCGCAGTGCGGCCGCGAGTGCGTCCAGGCGTTCGCGGGGGACCGGGTCGCCCGTCACATCGATCTCCGCGAACGGGCTGCCGTGCTCAATCACCCCCGGGGCGACGCGAGTCGACTCGACGCGGATGATCGCGGGGGCGACCTGGGCGGGCGGGTAGTGGGCGCGCAGATGGGCCGGGTGTTCGACGCCGTTCAGGAACGGGACGAGGAGGCCGTCGCCGAGTGCCTGTGCCGTGACGCGGGCGAGTGCCGGGTCGAGTGCCGTCGCCTTGACCGTGATCAGGCAGGCGTCCACCGGTTCGCGCAGTTCCGTGTCGGCCTCCACCGGTGCCGTGAAGTCCCCGAAGGGGGCGCTGCGGACCTGGATTCCGTTGCTGCGGAGGGTGCCGGCCGTTTCTGCTCCGGCCAGGCAGATCACCCGGTGGCCGGCCCGGGACAGTAGCGCCGCGAGCAGGCCGCCCACGCCGCCG
Organism: Streptomyces sp. NPDC001100; assembly: GCF_053598575.1. NCBI lineage: Bacteria > Bacillati > Actinomycetota > Actinomycetes > Kitasatosporales > Streptomycetaceae > Streptomyces > Streptomyces sp. NPDC001100. The sequence continues at coordinate 11,909 of NZ_JBSFKO010000061.1, read as the reverse complement.
GGGCCCAGTACGGCCACGGTGAGTTCGTCGTTCGCCATGTTTCCGGTCCTTTCGTCGGTCGGCCCCGTGCGTGGTGACGGTGGCCGCCTCGGCAGGATCATCGCAGGTGTGTTCGGGGGAGTGGCGGCGGTATCGCTCTCGGGGCGCGAGACTGGACGTATGTGCCGCAGTATCAAGACTCTTCGACCGCCCGCCCTGCCCGACGAGGCCACGGAGGAGGAGATCCGCGCCGCCGCGCTGCAGTACGTGCGCAAGGTCTCCGGGTTCCGGGCGCCCGCCGCGCACAATCGCGAGGTCTTCGACCGCGCGGTCTCTCTGATTGCCGATGCGACTGCTGAGCTGCTTGCGGGGCTTGAGGTGAGGGGCGCTACGCGGTGAGTCCGTGATCAAAGTGCGGGCCGGTGGGGGCTGGTCGCGCCCACGCGGCGGAGCCGCGCATGTCACGGCCCCGCGCCCCAAAAGGCGGTCGCCTTCGGCGCCCGGCCTTTACAGCGCGACAGCTCCGGAGCCCAAAGCCCTTGCGGCGCTACAGCTCCGGCGCCCCGGCCCCTCTACGGCGCGGCCGTCGCCTCCGGCGCCCCCGGCTGTCGTCGCATCACATACGCCGCCCCCGCCCCCGCCCCGAACAGCGCCGTCAGCGACACCCCCGTCGCGAGCCACGTCGCCCCCAGCCACTGGGCGCCGTAGTAGCCGAGGGCCACGCTGTACGCCGCCCAGGACAGGCCCGCCAGGGCCGACCAGGGGAGGAAGTCGCGGGCGCGGCGGTGGGCGGCGCCCGCGCCGAGGGAGACCACCGAGCGGCCGGCGGGGGCGAAGCGGGCCAGGATGACGAGGGCGCCGCCGCCGCGGGCCAGGGCGTGGCCGAGACGTTCCTGCGCGCTGGTGAGCCGGCGGGAGCGGGAGATGGCGCGGTCGAGGCGTTCGCCGCCGAGCCAGGCCAGCCGGTACGCCACCAGGTCGCCCAGGACGGACGCGGCGGCGGCCGACGCGATCAGGGCCAGGATGCTGGGAACCTCGTGCGGGACGGGCACGGCGTCGGTCGCCGCGCCGGTGCCCGCTGCCGCCGCCGTGGCCGCCGCGATGACCAGGACGCCGCTCGGCAGTACCGGCAGGAACACGTCGAGCAGCACGGACAGGGCGATCATGGCGTAGATCCATGGGCTGCCGGTCAGCGACCCCACACTCTCGAACAACGCGGCTCCCCGTGAACTCCCCCGTGGGCCGCGGCAAGGACGGCCAGTGACAGCCATACAGCGTACGCCTGGGTGGGGACAGGAGATTCACGGGGGGCGCGTGTGATCGGCACAGCTTGTTCACTCGGCTGCCCCGTCCCGAGGGGCGGGGCGGGCGTGCATCCCGTAGCAACGTAAAGGGGCTCCAAGTACACCTGAACGTGAGGAACGGTACACATCATGGTGGCAGGCATGTGCGCGGGCGCCGTCGTCGCGGCCCTACTGGCGAGCGGCGGCACCAACACCGGTGCCCCGGACGGCTACTCGATGCGGACGGACGCGCGGTTCGCGCCGGTCGGCGCCCTCGTGCCGTCCGCGGCGGTGACGTACGACACGAAGCTCGTCCCCGCCGCCGCGTGGATCGAGGTCGGCCAGCGCACGACGGTGGGCGGTGCCACGACCGTACGGCTGCGGGTCGACGGGATGGTGCCGGGGCATGCCTACGCCGTTCATGTGCACCAGAAGCCGTGCGGCGCCGACCCCGCCGCCGCGGGCGGGCACTTCCAGCACAGGCCGTCCACCGATCCGGCCGACGTCACCGCCGACAACGAGGTCTGGCTCGACTTCACGGCCGACGAGCACGGTGCCGGTGAGGCGAGCGCCCATCACGACTGGAACTTCCGGAAGGGCGAGGCGTCCTCCGTCGTGATCCATGACATGCCGGGCAGCAAGGTCCGTGCCGCCTGCTTCACCGTGCCGTTCGGCTGGGCTCCCTGAGCCGGGCATACGACGACCAGGGGCGGGCGTCGGCCGACGGCGTCCGCCCCGTCGTCGCGACCCGGAGCACGGCTCGTGCCACCGCGTCCGCGTCCGACAGCGTGACCGAGTCGACGCCGGGTCGGGCGCCCGCCGCGGTCACCCAGTGCACGCCCTCCGTGGGCACCCCGAACGCGAACCGCCGTGCGTGCGCCCGTCCCTGACGGTCTATCAGGTTGTACGGGCGCGCTGTCACATCCAGCCCGCCCGTCTCGTACCCGTCCACGGTGTGCGGCCGGCACCCGCCCGTCCGCAGCAGCCGGCCGAGCAGCGGGTCGGCGGTGCGGCGCAGGTCAGGTTCGGGGAGGCGTGCTTCCACGAGCGTGGCCACCCGCACCGCCGAGCCCGGTATCGCCGGCGAGCGCGCCACCCAGGCGCCGTCCGCCTCCCGCACCTCCAGCCGCGGCCCGAGCACCTCCACCGTGCCCGCCGCCACCAGCGCGGCCAGCTCCTCGATACGGCGCCGGGGCGGGCCGATGGACAGGAAGGCGTTGAGCGGGGTGTACCAGCGGTCCAGGTGGTCGCGGCGCGAGTCGCCCGCGAGGCCGCGGTGGTCGACGACCAGCCGGAGTTCGTTGCGCAGATCGCGCAGCACGTCCAGGGCGGCCTTGAGCGGGCCGTCCACATTGCCGAGCGCGGCCTGCCCGGCGTCCTCGCGCAGATACGCCAGCAGCCACTCCCGCCAGGCCGCCGGGTGGGCGAGAGCACGGTCCGGGTACGGGCGGGACAGCCGGTCCCAGCTCCAGCGCCCGGCTGCCGGGATCCCGAACTCGTCGAGTATCAGGGCCTCTTGGGGATCGCGGTGCGGGACGGCGAGGAAGCGCCCGGTGAACTCCGCCTCCGCGCGCCGGGACGGCGGTAGCGGCCGTAGCGTTCGTAGGAGAGTGGAGTAGTAGACCGTCTCCACCTCCTTCGCCACCAACGGCCATATCTCCGTCAGGAATTCGGGTGCCTCGCCGGAGTCGGCGCGTTTGCGGAAGGCGGCTGCGGCCTCGGGGGTGAGGACGAGAGGGGTGTGGCGACCGTGCGGGCCCTTCGCGTTGTCGCCGCGGGCCTGGTACGGGATGCCTCGGCGTGAACCGGCGTACAGGCGGGGCTCGTTGCCCGAGGGCAGATAACGGAGCGAGCCGTCCTGCGCGCGGACGAAACGGCCACCCCGGCCCGTCGTCAACAGGGCCGTGTGGTCGAAGAAGTTGAGGCCGAGGCCGCGCAACAGCACTGGTTCGCCCGGCCGTACGGCGGACAGGTCGGCGTCGGCCGGGTTGGCGGGCGGGAGATGGCGCAGGCCGTGGTGGCAGGCGTAGGCGGCGAGGCGTTGTTGGGCCGGGTCGCCGAGCGTCGGGAGGTGGCCCTGGGCCAGGACCACCGCCGAAAGGGCGGACAGGGTGCGGCCGTTGTCCAGGGTGAGGGACTGGCGGCCGTCGGACGTGTCGTCGAGACGAATCGCGCTCGCCCGGTGTGTCGCGACCTCGACGGAGGCGGGTGCCTCGCGGACCGTGCGGGCGAACACCCACTCCAGATAGCGGCCGTAGTGGGCCCGTGTGGGGTAGTCGTCGGGGCCGAGTTCGGCGGGCGCCCACTCGTGCAGGCTCGGGCCGGGGCGGATCGGGCCCGAGCAGTCGACGCTGTCGTCGGTGAAGAGGGTGACCTGGGAGGCCACGGTGTTCATCAGCAGCTCCGGGGACTGCGCGGAGCGCCAGACGCGGCCCGGGCCCGGGGGTGCCGGGTCGACGACGTGGACGGTGAGCCGGGTGCCGGGCGGGAGGAGTTCGGGAGCCGAGGCGCAGAGGCGTTCCAGGACGCTGGTGCCGCGCGGACCGGCGCCGACCACGGCGACGGAGACGGCGACGGAGACGGAGGCGGATACCGGTTCGTCGTCGGACGCGTTCCCTGCAGACAAAGACACGTTCACTGCAGACAAAGGGGGGACTCCCGGGCGTGTGGGGCGCAATGGAGTGGACCGCCCACCGGAAGCGGACGGTCCGCCTCATCATGCCCTCAGCGACGTCACGGGGATGTCAGCGGGGAGGACGGAGGGATGTCAGCGGCAAGGACGGAGGGATGTCAGCGGGAGGTCAGAGGAGACTCCTCGACGGTTCTCAGCGTCCCGTCCGCCCGCGCCTGCTCCAGCCGCAGCCGGGCCGAACGGCCGCGCAGCGTAAGGGTCATGAGCTGGTTGCCGAACCAGGGCCCGCCCGTCTTCCGCCACGTGACCGAGGGGTCGGCGCAGTGGCCGTGCCGGGTGAAGCGGCGGCCCAGGCCGCGGGCGACGGCACTCCAGCCGAAGCGGAAGCCGACCCGTATGTACGCCGGGATGGAGTTGTGGACGGGGGAGCAGGTCAGCTGGAGGACACGCGAAGTCGGGCCTTCGGTACGCCACTTGGGCTCCGCGACGTACGCGTGGTGCACGTCCCCCGAGAGCACGAGCACCGACGCCGGTGCCGCCTCCCCCGACCCCACCTCGGCGATCAGCCCCGCCAGCTCCTCGAAGGAGTCCGGGAACGCCGCCCAGTGCTCCAGATCGGCGGCCCGCCGCAACTTCTCCCCGAACTCGGCCCAGCGGGAGCCCCGTTCGCCCCGGCACAGGGCCGCGTCCCAGGCCTCGGCGTCGTGCACGAGGTGCGGCAGCAGCCAGGGCAGCGAGGTCCCGATGAGGAGATGGTCGTAGGAACCGGGTTCGGCGAGCGCCTCGGTGCGCAGCCAGTCGGCCTCGCCGGGGTCGATCATCGCGCGGTGCTGCTCGTCGAGGACGCGGGCCGCCCTGCTGTCCACCATCAGCAGGCGTACCCGGCCGAAGTCGCGGCGGTAGCTCCAGCGGACGGAGGCCGGGTCGGCGTCGGCCTTGCAGGCGAAGGCGCGGAGTTCGTCGGTGCCGTCCGGGGTGTCGCGGACCGCCGAGTAGAGGGGATCGGCGGCCAGTTCGGCGGGGGAGAGGTTCCCCAGGTGCTGGTGCACCCAGTACGACATCAGCCCGCTCAGCAGCCGCTCGCGCCACCACGGGGTCTCCCGCATGTCGGCCAGCCAGGCGGCGCTGGTGTTCCAGTCGTCGATCACGTCGTGGTCGTCGAAGATCATGCACGACGGCACGGTGGAGAGGAGCCAGCGGATCTCGGGATCGAGCCAGGACTCGTAGTAGAGGTGCGTGTACTCCTCATAGTCCGCGACCTCGCCGCCGGGCGGCTCGGTCAGGTCGCGGCGGGCCGACAGCCAGTGGCGGGTCGCGTCGGAGACCTCGTCGGCGTACACCTGGTCGCCCAACAGGAGGAGTACGTCCGGCCGTTCGGCCTCCGGGTCGCGCGCGATCCGCGAGGCCAGCGTGTCCAGGGCGTCCGAGCCCACCGGATCGTGGCCGTCGGCGGGCGGCGCGGCCCACCGGCAGGAGCCGAACACGACGCGGACCGTGCCGTCGGCGTCCGGCGCGTGGATCGTGGAGGGCGGGAACGGCGAGTCCGGCAGCGGCCACACCCGCGCACCGTCCAGGAGGACGTCGTACGGCGTCGAGGTTCCGGGTGTGAGGCCCTCCACCGGCACCAACGCGTAGTGATGGCCCGCGACTTGGAAGGTGCGGGCCGTGCCGCCGGCGCCGTCCGCGCAGCGCACCTCGGCGGTGCACGGACGGCTCGCCTCGACCCATACGGTCGCGGACGAGCCGTCGGCGTAGCGAAGCAGTGGTCCCAGGCGCAGTCCGGCCACGGTTGATCACCTTCCTCCGTCGCCCCGTACGGTACGGAACGACGGAGGTCAGTGGCCAGGGTTCGAGATCGGCAGTTGGCCGCGATCAGCCGGTGATCAGCAGCTGGCGAGGTAGTTCGTCAGCGCGGTCTTCTCGGCGGTGTCGACCGACAGGCTGTAGTAGTACTTCACCTGCACCCAGGCGCGGACGTACGTGCAGCGGTACGAGGTGAGCGACGGCATCCAGGTGGCCGGGTCCTGGTCGCCCTTGGACTGGTTGACGTTGTCCGTCACGGCCAGGAGCTGCGGACGGGTCACGTCGTTGGCGAAGGCCTGGCGCTGTGCGGTGGTCCAGTTGCGGGCGCCGGAGTCCCAGGCCTCGGCCAGCGGGACGAGGTGGTCGATGTCGACGTCCGAGGCGGCGGTCCAGGTGGCGCCGTCGTAGGGGGAGTACCAGCTGCCGCTGGTGGAGACGCAGGCGGAGTCGGTGACGACGTTCGTGCCGTCCCGCTTGAGGATGTACTCACGGGTGTTGCAGGTGCCGCTGATCGTGATCCAGGTGGGGAACAGGTCACGCTCGTAGCCGGTCCGGACCTCGGTCGCGACGGTGAGCGAGGCGAGGTAGGTGCGGGCGGTGGCGGCGCTGACGGGCGTGGGGAGGGCGGCGGAGGCGGTCGGGCCGTTGAGGAGAGCGACGGAGGCTATGAATCCGGTAAGAGCCGCGAGTATGCTCAGCCGTCGACGCGCGTAGAACTTCGGCATACGAACTCCCTTGTGGTGGGGGGATGTTGGAGTGCGAGCGAAGGAATGCTTGCGGTGCCGTGTTGCGGTCGGGTGTGCGTTTGGTAAGAAGTTAGTGACGCGAGCATGACAAGACAAGGTTTACGGTCGAACTTCTCGTCGCGTACAGTTGTCGGCGCAGAAGGGGAGTAGCTCTTCGCCGGACCGTCGACATACTGCTCAGCTCGTCTGAGCCGGCGCCCGGAGGCGGATCCGTCGCGTCGAAGCGCGCGGATCGGCCAGCGAGACCTTCGGTAAAGCAGTGCACCAGATAGTTTTCCTGTGTGCTGCCGTGCCGAGGTGCCCGCGGACAGCAATCACACTCTCGGTGGGGCAGCCCCGACCGATTGAGGAACCTTGATCAGCATCAGCGTGACGGCGCTAGTCTTCGGCGTCGTCTTTCTCGCCGAACTCCCCGACAAGACCGCGCTCGCCGGACTCGTCCTCGGCACCCGCTACCGCGCCTCGTACGTCTTCGCCGGCGTCGCCGCCGCGTTCCTGCTGCACGTGGTGCTGGCGGTGGCTGCGGGGAGCGTGCTGACGCTGCTGCCGCAGCAGCTCGTGGCCGCCGTCACCGGAGTGCTCTTCCTGGGTGGGGCCGCGGTGCTCCTCTTCAAGAAGGGTGACGACGGGGAGGAGGTCCGGGCGCCGAAGGATCAGTCCTTCTGGAGGGTCTCCGGCGCCGGTTTCATGCTCATCCTGGTCGCCGAGTTCGGTGACCTGACCCAGATCATGACGGCCAACCTCGCGGCCCGCTACGACGACCCGTTCTCCGTCGGTCTCGGCGCGGTGCTGGCGCTGTGGGCGGTCGCGGGGCTCGGCATCGTGGGTGGAAAGGCGCTGATGAAGCGCGTGCCGCTGAAGCTGATCACGCAGATCGCGGCGGTGCTCATGCTGGTGCTGGGGGCATGGAGCCTGTGGGAGGCCGTGACCGCCTGAGCTGAACGGTGAGTGAACTGTTTCCGGGGATGGTGGCGCGATGCCGGTCCTGTTTTGTACCGTAGAGAAACAAAGTGGCTCCCGTCCGTTTTCCCTGACCGGCGGACGGGGCCACCTTGTCCCTCCGGGGGCCACCCCGCACCCCCTCTCCGTTCCGTTCCGTTCCTTGGAGCCTGCCGATGACGGCCACCACCGTGCTCACCGCCCGCGCCCTCCTGCTGGACATGGACGGCACCCTCGTCGACTCGCACGCCGTCGTCGAGCGGATCTGGCGGCGCTGGTCCGAGCGGCACGGACTGAACCCGGACGAGGTCATGAAGGTCGTACACGGCCGGCAGGGCTACGCCTCCATGGCGCTGCTGCTGCCCAACCGCCCCATGGAGCAGAACCACGCCGAGAACGCCCGCATGCTCGCCGAGGAGACCGCCGACGTCGAGGGCGTCGTCCCGATCCCGGGCGCGCCGGAGTTCCTGGCCTCGCTGCGCGGGCTGCCGCACGCGCTGGTGACTTCGGCCGACGTCGCGCTCTCCGCGGCGCGGATGGGCGCGGCCGGGCTCGAACTGCCCGACGTCCGGATCACCGCGGAATCCGTCGGCGCCAGCAAGCCCGACCCCGAGGGCTTCCTCAAGGGTGCCGCCGAACTGGGCATCGCACCCGCGGACTGTGTCGTCTTCGAGGACTCCGGGGCGGGGATCGCCGCGGGGCGCGCCGCCGGGATGCGTGTGGTGGGGGTCGGGCCGCAGGCCGCGTATCACCGGCCGGATGTGCTGGTGCGGGATCTGCGTGCGGTGCGGGTGGAGGGTGTGGGCGGTGTGGGCGGGGAGATTCGGTTGTCCGTGGGGTAGGGGGTAGCGGGGTCGTGGGGTCGTGGGCGTGCGGTAGAGGGGCGTGCGGTAGGGGCCGGTGGGCCTAGAAGCGTTGTGTCACGGCTCTGTCGTCTCCGACTCCAGCTTTGCCCGTGTCGCCGCCCCGTACACCCCGAGCGTGTCGGACTGGATGCCGCGGGCCAGCTGGTAGGTGCGTACCGAGGCCTGCACCTGCTTGTCGAAGACGCCGTTGTCGGGGCCGGTGTACAGGTTCAACTGGGCCAGGCGGAGCTGGAGTTCGGTGACCTCGGGGCCCTCGTCGCCGCGTTGCAGGACCGGGGCGGTGCTGCTGCTGCCGCCCTGCCGTTCGGTGGCGGACGCATGCGACGCCGTGGCGCTGGCCGTCGGGGTCGGGCTGGCGGCCGGGGACCGTGACGGTGTGGCGGACGGGCTGCTCGTCGTCGACGGGGACGGGCTCGCGCTGGGCGTCGGGGACGGGGACGCCGACGTCGGCCGCACGGACGTAGAGGCGCTCGTGGACGGTGTCGACGATGCCGCGCTCTTCGACGCGGTCGGGACGCTCCCCCGTACGTCCTGGGGGGCCGCGTCGTCCCGTGACGGCGGCTCGTACGAGAACACGCCGCTCGCGAAACCGGCCGCCGCGACCACTGCTACGACGGCTCCCGCGGCGGCGAGGAGTACGGTGCGGCGGCGTCGGCGGGGCGGGTGGTCGGCGTCCGCGTCGGCCTCGGCGTCCGCGGACGGTTCCTTGAGATCCCCGTCGCCCTCGAACAGGCTCAGGTCGTTCATGTCCGCGGCCGTCGGTGGCACGGCGCGCAGTGGCATCGTCTGCTCGACCGCCGGCAGTTGTTGCGTCTCGCCCTCGGGTGGTGCCGGGGGCCCGGGCGCGGGCCGCTGCTCCTGTGGGGTGGCGTCCAGTTCCACATACGGTCTGATCCGCAGCGGGTCGAAGTCCTCCGCCGCTGCCGCCTGCGCCGTGCGCGCGTCGCGCAGCGCGTCCGACGCCCGTTGGGTGCAGGTGCAGGACGGGGAGCCGTCGGCTGCCCGCGGCGCCCCGCACTGCGGGCATATGTGGCCTTTCGCCTCGTTCACGTGTTCGTCCCTCCCCATCGGACTCCCGAGGTTATGCGGATCTCCTTCACGCCGTCTCCTCCGACCCCCGGAATGACCGCTTCCATTCGGACTCGACAGGCCGTAACGGGACACACCGATCACCATGGATGTGTAACGAGAGCCTCGGGAGGTCTTCATGGCCGGCGATGCGCACGGTATGACAGGGAATGTGCACGACGCGCAGCCACCGGAGAAACCCCCTCGGCGGGGCGACGCCGCCCAGGAACACGTGTCGGGCAACGTCCTCGTCTCCATCGGGGCACTGCTCCTCGGGCTGCTGCTCGCCGCCCTCGACCAGACCATCGTGTCGACCGCGCTGCCGACGATCGTCAGCGATCTCGGCGGGCTGGAGCATCTGTCGTGGGTGGTCACGGCCTACCTGTTGGCCTCGACCGCCGCGACTCCGCTGTGGGGCAAGCTGGGCGACCAGTACGGGCGCAAGCGGCTGTTCCAGATCGCGATCGTGATCTTTCTCGTCGGGTCCGCGCTGTGCGGGGCGGCGCAGAACATGCCCCAGTTGATCGGCTTCCGGGCGCTCCAGGGCTTGGGCGGCGGCGGGCTGATCGTGCTGTCGATGGCGATCGTCGGCGATGTCGTCTCACCGCGTGAACGCGGGCGCTACCAGGGGCTGTTCGGGGCCGTCTTCGGTGCGACGAGTGTCCTCGGGCCGCTGCTCGGCGGGCTGTTCACCGAGCATCTGAGCTGGCGGTGGGTCTTCTACGTCAACCTTCCGGTCGGTGTCGTGGCCCTGGCGGTGATCGCCACCGCGCTGCACATTCCGCGCAAGTCCACCCGGCATGTCATCGACTACCTCGGTACGTTTCTCATCGCCGCCGTCGCGACCTGCCTGGTGCTCGTCGCCTCGCTGGGGGGTACGACCTGGGGCTGGGGGTCGCCGCAGATCGTCGGGCTGGCGGTGCTTGGTGTGGTGCTGGCGGTGGGGTTCGTGGTGGTGGAGCGGCGGGCCGCCGAGCCTGTGCTTCCGCTCAAGTTGTTCCGTGTGCGCACCTTCTCGCTGGCCGCCGTCATCAGTTTTATCGTCGGCTTCGCCATGTTCGGCGCGATGACCTATCTGCCGACCTTCCTCCAGGTCGTCCAGGGCATCTCGCCGACCATGTCCGGCGTGCACATGCTGCCGATGGTGTTCGGCATGCTGATCTCGTCCACCGCGTCCGGGCAGATCGTCAGCCGTACCGGCCGGTGGAAGGTCTTCCCGATCGCGGGCACTGGTGTTACGGCGCTTGGCCTGCTTCTTCTCCATCAGCTTGACGAGAACAGTTCCACGGGCGAGATGAGCGCCTACTTCTTCGTCTTCGGGCTCGGACTCGGCCTGGTCATGCAGGTGTTGGTGCTGATCGTGCAGAACGCCGTGTCGTACGAAGATCTTGGCGTCGCCACCTCCGGCGCGACCTTCTTCCGGTCCATCGGCGCCTCGTTCGGTGTCGCCATCTTCGGCACGATCTTCGCCAGTCGGTTGGACGACAAGCTTGCGGATGCTCTTCGGGGTGCCTCGTTGCCCGGTGGCGTCACGGCGGACAGGCTTGAGTCCGATCCGCGTGGCATCTCCCAACTGCCGTCCGCTGTACGGCCGGAGGCCCTGCACGCGTACGCCTCGTCGATCACGGACGTCTTCCTGTACGCCGCCCCCGTCGCCCTCGTCGGCTTCGTCCTGGCGTGGTTCCTCAAGGAGGACAAGCTGCGCGGCTCGGTCACGGCACCGGACCTCACGGAGACCCTTGCCAGCAACCCGGTTCAGCGGTCTTCCTACGACGAGGTGTGCCGCGCGCTGTCCGTGCTGGGTACGCGGGAAGGCCGCCGCGAGATCTACAAGACGATCACCGCGAAAGCGGGCTACGACCTTCAGCCGGCGGCCAGTTGGCTGCTGCTGCGCATCAGGCGGGACGGCTGGGCGGAACCCGGTGTGCTCGCCGAACGCAGCTCCGTGCCACTGTCCGTCATCCTCGCCGCAGTCCGGCAGATCGAGGGGCGGCAGCTGGCCGTGCGGGAAGGGCTGGACCTGCAACTGACCGATCAGGGGCGGGAGATGGCCGACCGGCTGGCACAGGCCCGTGAGGAGTCCCTCGCGGAGACGCTGGGGGACTGGTGGGGGCCCGATCGGCCGACCGATCTCGTCCAGTTGGTGAAGGAGCTCAACGGGGAGTTGTGCGGGTCGGACCGGGAGCAGCCGCATAACGGGGCGGTGACTAAGGTCGGTTGAGGGGTTTGGGGTGGTGTGGGGCGGTGCGGGGCGGTGTGGTGGTGTGGGGTGGGCGGGGCTGGAAGGTGTTGCGCAGGTGGGGCGGTGTGAGGTGGGTGCCGGGTTGGTGAGCTGGTGGGGGTAGGTGCCGGGTGGCTGGGCCGGTGCTGAACAGGTGCCGGGTTGGTGGGCTGGTGGTGGACAGGTGCCGGGGTGGTGGGCTGGTGGTGGACAGGCGCCGGGGGGAGCTGGGCCGGTGTGGGGTGGGTGCCGGGGGGAGCTGGGCCGGTGTGGGGTAGGTGGTAGGTGCCGGGGAGCTGGGCCGGTGGTGGGTAGGTGCCGGGTGGCTGGGCCGGTGCTGGAACAGGCGCCGTGCGCGCACCTCTTTTGGTT
>NZ_JBSFKO010000060.1:0-41656 GCF_053598575.1 Streptomyces sp. NPDC001100 | reverse complement strand
GTGGTCGGCGGCGGACCCGTCGGCATCCTCATCGCCCTGGTCGCCCAGGCCGCAGCCGCGGACGTCCGAGTGGTGGAGCTGAACGCCCATCGGCGGCTGCTCGCCGAGGAGTTGGGGCTGACCGTGTGGGACCCGGCCGCCGAGGACCTGGCCGAGCTGGTCCGGCAGTGGACCGGCGACGCGGGAGCGGACGTCGCCTTCGAGGTCTCCGGAGCCGCGGGCGGTGTGGACACCGCCGTCGACGTCCTCGGCGTGAGCGGCCGACTGTGCCTGGTCGCCATCCACCCACGGCCCCGCGAGATCAACCTGCACCGCTTCTTCTGGCGCGAACTCACCCTCATCGGGGCCCGGTTGTACGACCGCGGCGACTTCGAGCAGGCCGTCACCCTGGTCGCCGACGGCACCATTCCCGCCCAGCGCCTGATCACCAAGATCGTGCCGATGACCGAGGCACCGGCCGCCTTCGAGGCGCTGGAGAGCGGCGGAAACGTGATGAAGATCCTGGTGGACTGCACCGACGACACCCAGGGAGCCGCCGTATGAACGCCTTCGACCTCACCGGACGGCTCGCTGTCGTCACCGGGGCCCGGCGAGGCATCGGACGGGCCATGGCCCGCGCGCTCGCTGCGGCCGGCGCGGACGTCATCGGGGTGAGCGCCTCGCTGGAGGGGTCCGGCAGCGCGGTGGAGAAGGATGTGACCGCCGCCGGGCGCAGCTTCGAGGCGATCCGCGCCGACTTCGCCGATCCCGAGACGGTCCGGGCGCTGGGCGCGGATCTCGCGAGCCGGGAACGTCCGGTGGACATCCTGGTCAACAACGCGGGCACGATCCGCCGGGCTCCCGCAGCCGAACACACCGATGCGGACTGGGATCTGGTTCTCCAGGTGAATCTGAGTGCCCAGTTCGCGCTGGCCCGGGCGGTCGGCGCGTCGATGGTGGCACGCGGCCGAGGGAAGGTCATCTTCACAGCCTCCCTCCTAAGCTTCCAGGGCGGCATCACCGTCCCCGGCTACACCGCCGCCAAGCACGGCATCGCCGGTCTCACCAAGGCGCTGGCCAATGAATGGGCGCCGCACGGTGTCAATGTCAATGCCATCGCGCCGGGGTACATCGCCACCGACAACACCCAGGCCCTCCAGGACGACCCGGCCCGCAGCAAGGCGATCCTGGACCGGATTCCGGCCGCGCGCTGGGGCAGCGCGGACGACCTGGCGGGTGCCACCGTCTTCCTCGCCTCGGACGCGGCCGCGTATGTCCATGGCGCCGTCCTTCCGGTCGACGGCGGATGGCTGGGCAGATGACCACCGACCTCACCGACCTGCTCGCCGAGGCGCGGCTCGTGCCGGTCCTTACCGTGCCCAACCCCGCCACGGCCGCCCCGCTGGCCCGTGCCCTGGCCGCGGGAGGTGCGCGCTGCGCGGAGGTCACCTTCCGCACCCCCGACGCCGAACAGGTCGTGAAGGCGATGGCCGCCCAGGGCGATCTGGTCGTCGGCGCCGGAACGGTGCTGACCGCCGAGCAGGCCGAGCGGGCCGTGGCGGCGGGGGCCCGCTTCGTCGTCTCGCCCGGCGTGGACCACGAAGTCATCTCCCGGTGCCGGGAGTTGGGGGTTCCTGTGCTCCCCGGCGTGGCCACCGCGACCGAGGTGATGAGCGCCCTGCGGGCCGGCCTCGACACGGTCAAGCTGTTTCCCGCCGAGCCGCTCGGCGGTACGGCGATGCTCCGGGCGCTCGCGGCTCCCTTCCCCGGGGTGCGGTTCATGCCGACCGGCGGGATCGACGCCGCCGCCCTGCGCGGCTACCTCGCCGAACCCGCCGTACTGGCCGTCGGCGGAAGCTGGATGGCCACCCCCGCCCTCCTGGCGAACGGCGACTACGCGGAGATCCGCCGACTGACCGCCGGAGCGGTGGAACGGAGCACGCCATGGCCGACGTGATCGCCCTCGGCGAGGTCATGCTGCGCTTCGACCCCGGCGAGGGCCGCATCCGCACCGCGCGCAGCTTCCAGGTGTGGGAGGGCGGCGGCGAGTACAACGTCGTCCGTGGACTGCGCCGCTGCTTCGGACTGCGCACCGCCGTCGTCACCGCCCTGGCGGACAACGCGGTCGGACGCCTCGTCGAGGACCTGATCCTCCAGGGCGGGGTCGACGCCTCGATGATCTGCTGGAGGTCCGACGACGGCATCGGCCGCACCGCCCGCAACGGTCTCAACTTCGTCGAACGCGGCTACGGCATCCGCGGCGCCCTCGGCGTCAGCGACCGCGCCCACACCGCCGTCTCCCAGCTGCGCAAGGGAGACGTCGACTGGGACACGGTGTTCTCGGCCGGAGCGCGCTGGTTCCACACCGGCGGCATCTTCGCCGGTCTGTCGGACACCACCGCCGACGTCGCCGACGAGGCGATGGCCGCCGCGCGCCGGCACGGCCTCGTGGTCTCCTACGACCCCAACTACCGCCCCAGCATCTGGGCCGACCGGGGCGGACCGGAACGCGCCCGGGAGACCGACCTCCGGCTGGCCCGGCACGCCGACGTCGTCGTGGGCGCCCTGGGCCTGGCGGGCGAGCATCCGGGCGCCGTGCGGTTCGGGGCGACCGAGGTGCCGGACGCCCTCGCCGCCGTGGCCGACCTGCTGCCGGACGCGAGAGTCCTCGCGACGACCCTGCGCGAGGTGCCCTCGGCGGGCGTCAACGACTGGACCTCGGCAGCCTGGTCCGCCGACACCGGCTACGTCACCGGCCCCGTCATGCCCGGTCTGCAGGTTCTGGACCGCATCGGCTCCGGCGACGGCTTCGCCGCCGGACTGATCCACGGCCTGCTCACCGGCCACTCCCTGGAACGCGCCCTCGCCTACGGCACCGCACACGGCGCCCTCACCATGACCACGCCCGGTGACGTCTCCATGGCCACCCTCACCGAGGTCGAAGCGCTCATCGCAGGCGCCACGGCACACGTCCGACGCTGAACCACCCTCTCAGGAGCACATCTTGCGCCGCCGGAAGATCCCTCGCACCCCCGTAGAGGTCACCGAACTGGGCTTCGGCGCATCGGTGATCGGCAACCTCTACCGGGTGACCGACGCCCATGTCGCCTCCGCCGCCCTCGACGCCGCCTGGGACGCGGGCATCCGCTACTACGACACCGCCCCGCACTACGGCCTCGGCCTCTCCGAACACCGCCTCGGCGCCGCCCTGCGCGACCGACCCCGCGACCAGTACGTCATCTCCTCCAAGGTCGGCCGCCTCCTCGTCCCCAACGACCACCCGACAGGCGTCGACACCGAGGGGTTCGTCGTCCGCGACGACCTGCGCCGACACTGGGACTTCAGCCGCGACGGCGTCCTGCGCTCCCTCGAGGACACGCTGGAGCGCACCGGCCTGGACCGCCTCGACATCGTCTACCTCCACGACCCCGACGACCACTGGCAACAAGCCGCCGACCACGCCATGCCCGCCCTCGCCGAGCTGCGCGCGCAGGGCGTGATCGGGGCGATCGGCGCGGGCATGAACCAGTCCGCCCTGCTCACCCGCTTCCTGCGCGAAACCGCCGCCGACCTGGTCATGCTCGCCGGCCGCTACACCCTCCTCGACCAATCCGCCCTCGACGACGTCCTGCCCACCGCACAAGAACACGGCAAGGCCATCGTCGCCGTCGGCGTCTTCAACTCCGGCCTCCTCTCCCAGAACCGGCCCGCCGAAGGCATGAAATACGACTACCAAGCCGCCCCGACCGACCTGGTGCAGCGGGCCATGGCCATCGCCGATGTCTGCGAGCGGTACGGCACCACCCTGCCCGCCGCCGCCATCGCCTTCCCCCGCACACACCCCGCCGTCATCAACGTCACCCTCGGCATGCGCACCGCGGAGCAGGTCAGGCGCAACGTCGAACTGCACGCCCGGCGCGTCCCCGACGGGCTCTGGGACGAACTGCGCGCGCAGGACCTCATCAGGGCCGACGTGCCCATCGCAGACGAGGAGCGGCGCCCCCGCCGTTCCTGACCGGCACGGCGGCACCGCAGCCGTTGTCCGGACGCACCTTCTGGAGCCGCCCATGTTCACGTTCCCGAATGCCAGCACCCCGAAGAGGGGCAGACACCCAGCCGCACGCGGCCTGCGCCTCCTCCCGGCAGCGCTCACGATGGCGCTCTCGGCCACCGGGCTGGCCTCCGTCACCACATCGACACCCGCCTCGGCCGCGACCCAGGCCACCTACTACGTCTCCCCCAGCGGTGACGACTCCGACGCGGGCACGATCACAGCGCCGTTCAAGACCCTGCAACACGCGCGGGACGTCGTGCGCACGGTCGACAGCGACATGACCGGGGACATCAACGTCTTTCTCCGGGGCGGTACATACCCGGTGGGCAGCACCATCGACTTCACGTCGGCCGATTCCGGAACGAACGGCCACCATGTCGTGTACGCCGCCTACCAGAACGAGAAGCCGGTGCTGGACGGCGGCGTGCCGGTGACCGGCTGGACACAGCACAGCGGGAACATCTGGAAGGCCACCCTCAACCGGGACGACAAGCTCCGCGCGCTCTATGTCAACGGCAAGCGCGCTCAGATGGCGTCGAAGACGATCAACTCGGCCGGATGCTACGGGACCTACAGCGTCACGGCAGGCCAGGCTCCGTGGGCCTGGGAGTCGGGTTCGCAGTGCGACGGAGCCAAGTACAGCCTCTCCGATCTGCCCGCCATCGCGTCCAACCAGGACGACGTCGAGATCAAGTCGGTGAGCACCTGGAACACGGCCATCGTCGGAGTCCGCCAGATCACCACGAGCTCGGACAGCGCCCATCGCGTGGCCCTGTTCCAGCAGCCTGGCGCGGCCATGGCCCAGGGATCGGCGTACGCCGGTTTCGTCGCAGGCAGCGGCAGCCACACGATCATGAACGCGTTCGAGTTCCTCGATCAGCCGGGCGAGTTCTACTTCGACAAGAGCACGCACACGGTCTACTACTACAGGTCCAGCTCCGATGACATGACGACGGCGCAGGTCTTCGCGCCGAACAACCTCTCCACCCTCATCCACGTCGCCGGCACGTCCACGACCGACCATGCGCGGAACATCACGTTCTCCGGGCTCACGATCGAGCACTCCGACTGGAACCTGGTCGACGTCGCGGGCTCCGTCTTCCGGCAGGGCCAGCAGGGCAACGCCAGCACCGACGTGTACGCCAGGAAGAACTTCCACGCGTACACCTACCGCAACGTCGACCTGCCGCCCGCGGCCGTCCAGATCGAGAACGCCGACGGGATCGTCCTGCAGGGCAACACGGTGCAGCACACCGGCGCCGACGGAATCACCCTGGCCAACGACGTGACGGACACGCAGTTGACCGGCAACGTCACGAACGACATCGCCGGGTCCGCCATCACTGTGGGACACCCCCAGCACGTGTACATCGGTGACTACACCTCGACGAACAACGAGAAGTACCCGGTGAACGTCGAAGGCCTCTGCAAGAACATCACCGTCACGGACAACTACCTCTACGACAGCGCGGTGCTGTTCGAGGGGTCAAGCCCGGTGTCGGCGTATTTCGTCGATTCCCTGTCCGTGCAGCACAACCGGATCGAGAAGTCCCCGTGGGCGGGCATCACGCTCGGCTGGGGCTGGTGGAACTTCGACGGTTCGACGAACTCCGTCAATCCCGGGAACCCGACCGCCACGGCGAAGAACAACACCATCAAGTACAACGAGATCTTCGACACGATGCAGGTGCTCGGCGACTCCGCTCCCATCTACACGCTGGGCAGCCAGCCGGGAACGGAGATCAGCAACAACTACATCAAGGGCGTTCCGGCCGGCCACAAGTATGGCCTGCACCCCGATGAGGGCTCCGCCTTCATCAACGAGCACGACAACGTGCTCGACGTCGACCCGGGCGTGTACTACGCCATCAACTCCGGTACCTGGGGCCGGCAGCACGACCTGACCCTCACCAACAACTACGGCACCGTCAACAAGATCGCCGGCAGGAGCGTTCCGAACAGCACGATCACGGACGTGCGGGGCTACGGGGACAACGTGTGGCCGTCGCAGGCGTACGGCATCGCCCTGAACGCGGGTCTGGAGGACGCGTACAAGAACCTCGTCCCCCAGAGCAGAGTGGCTCTCCAGGACTACACCCTGCCCGCGAGCACGTTCGCCGGTACGGGCGTGATGACCGTTCCGGTGCGCAGCCCCAAGGACGCGACCAAGACGCTGTGGCTTGCTCCCGCCGGTACGACGGCGTTCGCCGCCGGCCCCACCAGGACCAGCGCAAGCGGGACCTCGACGAGCATCCGCGTCCCGCAGACTGCGGGTGACTACCGGCTCTACCTCGTGGACGCCCATGGCAACGCGTCCCCCGCGTCGAAGGCCCTCGTGCGGCAGCGCTGGAGCCACGTCGACGACAAGGCCGCGGGCGTGACCTACTCCGGGAACTGGTCGAACTGGAACGACACGAAGGACATGAACGGGTCCGAGAAGGTCACGAGCACCGCGGGCGACTACGCCGAGTTCTCTTTCACCGGCACGGGCGTCCGGTACCTGAGCATGACGCAGCCCAACATGGGCAAGGTGGACGTCTACATCGACGGCACCCTGGCCCAGGCGGGCATCGACGCCTACGCCCCGACGGTGACGAAGCAGGTGCCGCTGTTCGAGAAGACGAATCTGGCCGCGGGCCCGCACACAATCAGGGTGGTGTGCACCGGGACGAAGAACACCGCCGCCTCCAGCGCCGTCTGCGCGTTGGACGCGTTCGCCTCCATCCAGTTCCCCGCGACGAACGCCAACTACAAGGTGGTCAACAAGAGCAGCAAGAAGGCCATCGATGTGTCGGGCGGATCGCTGACCGCCGGAGCCGACATCATCCAGTGGACCGACTCCGGAGCCGGGAACCAGAACTGGCGCTTCGTCCCGGTGGGTGACGGCAGTTACAAGGTCGTCAGTCGCAACAGTGCTCTGCTCATGGACGTCAGCGGTGCTTCCACCACGGACGGCGCGACCGTCATCCAGTCCTCCGACACCAACGCCGCGAACCAGCACTGGACACTGGTCGCCACCGGAAACGGCTACTACAAGATCAAGAACGTGAACAGCGGCAAGGTGCTCGACGTGTCCTCGGGAGGCACCCAACTCGCCCAGACAACGGACACGAACGCCGACAGCCAGCTGTGGAAGGTGGTCAACGTCGACTGATCCGCGAGCAAAGAAGGTGTGAGGGACGGTGCCGGCCAAACCTGGACCGGCGCCGTCCCCGCGCCGTCCCTGCGGCCGCTCGGCCGACTCGCCGCGGTCGGCACCGGGGCGCTACTGCTGCCGGGCCTGCTGTCACCTGGCGGAGCAGCGGCAGTCGCGCCGTCGGCGGCAAGTGACAGCTCCAGGCTCCCCGGCCCGTTCGAGACCCGGCAGCTGGAACACATGAACACCGCGGTGGACCGCGAGCCCAACCAGGGCGGCCTGGTGCAGACTCCGGACGGCACCTGGTACTTCGGACACACCACGGCCACGGCGACCAGGAGGGGCGTCCGCTGTCCCTTCTGCGGGTGACCTGGGTGGACGGCTGGCCGATCCCGGGCCGTGAGGTGGGCGCGGACGGCCTGGACACCATGGTGTGGACGGGCCGGGTGCCCACAGGCGGCACACCGGGCTGCCGGCCGGCGTGCTTCCCGCCGTGGTGACGAGCGACCAGTTGACCGGCACCGGGCCATTGGTCGCCGACCGAATGCCCCGGCCAGCTGCGGTTGAAGGCGTTCGCACCGCCGGCCGGCGACATCCTGACCAAGGCGGGGAACACCCTCACCCAGCGGGCGCTGCGCCCGGTGGCCTGGGCACGGTGACCGTCCGCATGGAACTGGCCCGTCTTGCCGACGGCCGGCACGCCGGACTGTGCCACTACGCGGCAGCCTAGGCAGGCCTGGGCGTGCGGCGCACCGGGAACACCACCACGATCGCGCACAACGTCGGCGGCACCCTCACCGACAGCCGGCCGTCACACAGCACGCCGTGTGGTTGCGTACCACGTGGGACGTCAACGGCGTCAGCAGGTTCTCCTACAGCTTCGACGGCGGCGCGTTCACTGCGTTTGGCAGGACGTACCAGCTCACCTGGGGCGGCTGCCGCGGCGACCGGATCGGCCTGTACACCCACAACCCGAACAACACCGGCTACGTCAATGTGGGCTCCGTGCATTACACGATCGCGCCCACCCACTCGTGCCTACCGGTGCGTCAGCGTGCGCAGCGGCAAGGTCGCCGGGCGTCCCCGGAGCCTCCGCTGCTGACGGTGCCGCGCTGATCCAGTACACCGACCGGGGCAGCACCAACCAGCAGTGGACGTTCTCCCGCGTCACCAGCCGGCACGTGGCGGCGGGGCCGGAAAGCCATGGCTTTCCGGCCCCGCCGTCTTCTGACCCTTAACGCGTCATGCCGTCACTGGATCGTCCAGGCCTGGTTCGACTGGTTCAGTGCCATCCACTGGTCGATGGCGGCACCGTTGGCCGTCGAGGCGGCGCTGACCTCCAGGACCTGTTTGGTCTCGAAGTTGCGGATGAGGTATCCGCCGCTGGTCGGCTCGAAGTACCAGAGCTGGTTGTTGCCGCCGTTGTAGGTGTACTGCTCCAGATTGGTCCCTCTGTAGTGAGTTGAGCCGCTGATGTCGAGGGCCTTGCCGCTGTTCCTGTTGACGATCTTGTAGAGCTGGCCGCTGACCTGCACGATGTTCCACTGCTGGTTGGTGCCGCTGTTGGCCGGCCACTGGACGACGCTCCCGCCGTCGGCGGTGGAGGCCTGGTAGACGTCCGCCAGCTGGCCGCTGTTGACGTTCTTGATGGTGTAGTACGTCGACGGGTTGACGTTCGGTGTTCCGGTCGCGTCCTCCAGCGCGCCGCCGGCCTGCTGCACGCTGAAGTCGGAGAAGAAGAAGTAGGCGCCGTCGGTCTTGGCGACCCGCACGTAGCGGAACTTCTGGCGGACGTCGATGTTCCCCGTCAGCGTGGAGGCCATCGGCAGCGTCGTGGCGCCCTGGCGTCCCAGCACGGTGTAGGTGGCGAACGACGGGTCGTTCGAGGCACGGATCTCGAAGTTGCCGCGCGTCTCGGGCTGGTCGATGTCCTGGCGCATCGTCAGGGAGTACTGGCCGAGCTGGTAGGCCTGGCCGAGGTCGACCTGCCACCAGGCCGAGGTGTCGGTCCCGGTCGGCGACCACCCGGTGGAGCTGTCGTTGTCGTTGCCCTTGGACGCCACGTTGCCGGCACCGTACACCGAGGAGGCAGAGGTCGGCTTGTTGTAGGCGAGGTTGATCCTCGCCGCCAGGGACTGGTACGCGGGCTCCAGCCCAGAGGCCTGGATCACGGAGGTGCCTGAGGTCGCGTTGCCGGACAGCGTCACGTTGCTGCCGTTGACGTTCTGGTTGATGAAACCGTCCGTGTGCGACAGCACGTTGTTGGAGACGGTCATGTTGTTGGAGCCCTCGTCCAGGTAGACGCCCGCCACCGCGGAACCGCAGGCGGCCGGACTCCGGACCACGTCGTGCACGTAGTTACCGTTGATGACGGTGCCCGGGTCGTTGGAGAGGTGGTAGATGCCGGCGGTGTCGCACAGCCGGTTCAGCACATTGCCGATCCGGTTGTAGCTGATGCTGTTGTTGCCCTCCGCGTTGGCCGCGGACTGCCAGCCCCAGCCCAGCGAGATGCCGGCCCACGGGGCGTCGCTGATGTCGTTGTGGTTGATGGTGGTGCTGTTGACGAAGCCCGCGTTGATGCCGGCGGTGCCCAGGTAGTCCTCGCCGATCCGTGTGATCAGGTTGTCGTTGACGGTGACGTTCTTGACGACTTCGCGGGCGTCCTCACCCGCCGGGGACGTAGGTGGGTTGTAGATGGTGTGGTACTCGACCGTGGGGTCGGAGAACTTACCCACCATGATGCCGTTGCCCGCGATGTCGTAGACGACGTTGCCGGTCACGCTGCTGTCGTGGACGCCGTGATGCAGATCGAGGGCGGTGGCCCCCATCTGCGTGAAGGTGTTCCCGGTGAAGGAGACGCGGTCGGCGTCCGCGACGTGCACCCCGGCCGGCGGACGGTCGGCGTACTGGTGGTTCGAGGAGTCGGCCGACACGTTGAAGAGGCCGCCCTGGCCGTTGAGCAGACCGTTGTTGGTCGCCTCCATCCAGGTGGTCTGGGCGAAGGTGATGCCGGAAAAGCGCAGGTCGTGGACAGGGGCGTCGAGGCTGGTGCCCTTGACCTCCACGAGCGTGGGCAGGGTGGGTGCCTGCACGGTGGCGGTGGACATGTCCTCGCCGGAGCGCGGCTTGTAGTAGACCGTCTGCGCGGCCGTGTCGACGTAGAACTCGCCCGGCTCGTTGAGGAACTCGTGGGCGTTCTCGAAGTGCAGCGGGGAGCCGTTGGACAGGACCGGGAAGGGCCGCTGGAAGAGGATGCCGGCCTCGTGGTCCTGGATGGAGACGTTGGCGGTGCCGCCCGCGGTGGTGAACGACTTCAGCCGTAGGTAGTTCTCCGCCCACTGCAACTCCAGGACCATCTCGGTCTGGCTGAGGTTGCTCCAGTTGGAGATCTGCGAACTGAGCACCTGCAGCACCTTGTTGGTCTTGTCGCTGCCCTGGAGCTGGAAGTCCGAGCCCAGGTCGGGGTACCGGGAGCGGGTGGCGCGCACTCCGTTGACGTACAGCTGACGGAAGTTGAGGCTGCCCACCGACGCCTTGTACTCGCCGTTCGAGGCGGTGGTCCATCCGGTGATCGACCGGCCGCTGCTGATCACGGGGGTCTCGCCGTTGTAGGCCTGGTAGACGACCGTGTGGCCGTTCGTGCCGGAGTCGCTCGTGCCCAGGGTGATCGGGCTGGTGAGGTTGTAGGTGCCGCCGCGCAGGTTCACGACGATGTCGTCGGACATGTTGGTGTTCGCGGCGCGGACGGCGGCCTGGGCCGCCTGGATGGTCTTGAAGGCGGCGGTGGTGCTGGTTCCGGAGTTGCTGTCGTTACCGCCGGTGGGGTCGACGTAGAAGTTCGTCGTGGCCGCTTGCGCCGACTGGACCGGCACCAGGGTTGCGAAGACTACGACTCCGGCCGCGAGTGCCTTGGCCAGTCCGGAGCCTATGCGTAGGGGTCTCATGCGGGTGTCCTCTCCGAGCAACGCTGCTCATAAGTTGCATTTATCGGGGCGACTCATTGCCCGCGTCAAGACGATAGGCAGGCACATTTTCCGCTGACATGGCGCCAGCCCTTGCAACACAGCAGGCAGATGCGATTAACGTCCCGATCAACCCGACGAAACCGCTAGTATTTGTCAGCACCGACAGGGCATCTATAAGTAGTACTCATTTTGTCTGGCGTGGACATCGGTTGAGCCGGACGCGCCAGGGAGGGGACGCTGGACGCACCGCCCGTGACGTGTGGTAACGGCGGGTCCGGCGTCATGGCAGGAAACGAGAGTGGGTCGTCCCATGGACAACCAGTCCGCCGTCTCCGGTGCGGTACAGGGCACCGGAGCACCCGAGGACTTCGCGGTGGTCATCGATGCCGAACTGAACGTCACGGCGTGGAGCGCCGGCGCCCGGGCACTGCTGGGGCACACGCCGGACGAGCACCCTCTACGAGGCGAGCACAGGCCATTGTCGTTTCCCGAGAGCAGTTGGCGACAAGACGGGCAGTTCCTGCGTCGAGCGGTGTTCAGCCTGCGATGAGCTGGCGGGTCTCTACTCGGAGGCCGTGGTAGACCTGCCGCCCATGGTCATCACCCGGCCTGGTTCCGGTCAGCATGACGGGGCGGCCAGGACGGCCTTTGCAGCCAGCCGGAGATTCCTGATCATTGGATTCGGGTCGCCCTTGCGGCCGACCAGGACGACCCGGCTGGGGGGAGCACCCTCGATCGGGACGGTGACGAGGTCGGGACGCAGTGAGCTGCGCCGATCGCCGACCGGTAGGACGGCGATCGCCCTGCCGCTCGCGACGAGTTCGAGCTTGTCCTCGTAGCTCTCAATCGGTGGCACGCCGGCCCCGAGGATCCGGTAGGACGTCCAGTCCTGGGTCTCGAACGCGCACGGGGCCGCCTCTTCGTCGGCCAGTTCTTCCGCGGTCACCGACGCGCGGTCGGCCCAGGGATGGCTGCGGGGGACCACGAGCATCCGGGGCTCCTCGTACAGGAGGGTCGTCGACACGTTGTCGGCGGCGAGCGGCAACGGCGTCCGCGCGATCAGGGCGTCGACGCCCTTGTCGGACAGTGCGCCGACGTCGCGGCAGCTCAGATGCCGGGTGGCGATCGCGGCGTCTGGGTGACGGCGGCGCAGTTCCCGTACGGCGGCGGTGATCACCAGGTCTTCGACATAGCCGATGGTGATTCGTTCGGTCCGGGCTTGTTCACGGACGGCCAGTTCGGCCTGGCGGGCGGCCTGCAGCAGGGCTTGGGCCTGAGGCAGGAATGTCTGGCCGGCCGGAGTGAGCCGGGTGCCCTGGGGGGTGCGATCCAGCAGTGGTGTGCCGAGATATTTCTCCAGCCGTTGGATCTGGCGGCTCAGCGCCGGCTGGGCTACGTGCAGGTCGGCGGCAGCCCGGCCGAAATGCTGGTGCGCCGCCACCACGGTGAAGTAGCGCACCAGCCGCAGTTCCAGGTCCTGTCCGAGATCGTTCACCGTTGCAGGGTACGCGTCATGCTGTTTCGGAATGACCGGTTGCCGAAAGGGTCTTGGACGGCCATGCCGTCCGAGGCCTTGACTGAAGGAGCAAAGTTTCCCTGAGAAAGCGACAGGCGCGATGAAGGCGATCCAGTTCCACGAGGCGGGCGGGCCGGAAGTTCTGCGGTACGACGAGGTGCCGGTTCCCGAGATCGGTCCGGGCGAGGTGCTCGTGCGGGTGTACGCGGTGGGCATCAACCCGCCGGACTGGTACCTGCGTGAGGGGATGAAGGTCATGCCGGCCGAGATGAGGCCGGTGCTGGAGTTCCCCCTCATCCCCGGAACGGACATGTCGGGCGTGGTCGAGGCGGTCGCTCCGGACGTGTCCGGGTTCGCCGTCGGTGACGAGGTCTTCGGCATGCTGCGGTTCCCGGGATTCGACGGCCGGACGTACGCCGAGTACGTGGCCGCGCCGGCTTCTGACCTGGCTCACAAGCCGGCCGGTATCGACCACGTTGAGGCGGCCGGGGCGCCGATGGCCCTGCTGACGGCCTGGCAGTACCTGGTTGATCTCGGCCACGACGTGCCGTCTCCCTTCACCGGCCAGGTGCACCAGCCGGTGCCGATCACGCCAGGGATGACCGTGCTGGTCAACGGGGCCGCTGGTGGAGTGGGTCACTCCGCGGTGCAGCTGGCGAAATGGAAGGGGGCACACGTCATCGCGGTGGCCTCAAGCCGGCACGAGCAGTTCCTGCGCAAGCTCGGCGCCGATGAGTTCATCGACTACACCAGGACGCAGGCCGCGGACGTGGTCAGCGGCGTCGACCTGGTGATCGACACCGTCGGTGGCCCGGACAGCTCCCGTTTCCTGACCGTGCTCAAGCGCGGCGGCACCATGCTTCCGGTGTTCTTCGCCCAGTACGACCCGGAAGAGACGGCGCGTCTGGGCATCACCGTCTCGAACATTCAGGTGCGTTCCAACGGCCCCCAGCTCGCCGAGATCGGGCGCCTGTTCGACGAGGGCGAGCTCCAGGTCGGGGTGGACAGCACCTACCCGCTTTCCGAAGCGGGCAGCGCACACGCGCGAGCCGCGCAGGGCCACATCCAGGGCAAGATCGTGCTGACGGTGGTCTCGTGATCGCCGACCTCCAGCAGGCGGTGGCGCACTACGCCCATGCCCTGGACGAGCTGAATGTCGCCGAGTTGGAAGCGGTCCTGACCGAGGACACCACCTGGACCTTCACGATGCCCGGACAGGGGGTGCTCGGCCCGGTCGCCGGACGCGCGGCGGTGCTCGACTTCATCCGTGACGGGCACGCGTCCCAGACCGGAAGGGTGCGGCACCACCTGGGTAACGTCGTAAACGGGCGTGCCTCAAGGCTGAATGTTTTCCAGGTCCTTGAGGAGGCTGGAGTGCGTCGGCTGCCACCCGAGAGCATCGCGCGTGTGGGCGCTGGAGGCCGGCTGGTCCATGGCGAAGATCGGGCCGAACGGGCCGAAGTCCTCTTCCGGAACCTCCTCGACCGGCAGGCCCAGTCGTCGGCCGATGACTGTCGCGATGTCCCGCACCGCGTCGCCCTCGTCGCCGACGGCGTGCCAGGACGTCCCGGCGGGTGCCGACTCGAGGACCAGACGGAACAGGACCGCTGCGTCGAGCGCGTGCACGGCCGGCCAACGCTGGGTGCCGTCACCCGGGTAACCGGCCACCCCGGTACGGCGCGCCGCGTCGACCAGCAGGCCGGCGAATCCGCCCCGGCCCTCATTGTGGACCGTGCGCGGCATGCGGACGGCCATACTGCGCAGACCGCGCGAGGCGAGATCCAGCAGCGCCGTGACCGAACGGCCCCGACCGCCCACCGGTCCGTCGGTCGGCAGCGGATCGGCCTCGGTGGAGGCACGGCCCGGAACCCACGGCGTACCCGAGACCGTGACGATCGGGCGGTCGCTGCCGATGAGTTCCTGCCCCAGCGCGGCGACAGCGGCGCTCTCCTCGGCGATGGCGTGCGCGAGCGCGTCCGGGCTGCTGTAGTCGCGTCCGAACGCCAGACTGATCACGCCGTCGCACTGCGCAGCACCGGACCGCAGGACGTCGAGGTCCGCCAGGTCTCCTCGCAGCACCTTGGCGCCGGCGCTCTCGAGGACCTGTGCGGAGCCGTCCGAGCGGGCCAGTGCGAGGACGGTGTGGCCGTTGCCGAGCAGTTCGGCGACGACGGCGGAGCCGATGGTGCCGGTACCGCCGGTGATGAAGACGTGCATGGCTCTCCCTCAAGTGATGGGACTCTTGTCCCGTCACTGACTTTACACCGGTGACGGGACAGGTGTCCCATCACCTATCCTGGCCTCATGGCTAGATGGCAACCAGGGGCGGCCCAGCGACTCGTCGTCGCGGCCGTCGACCTGTTCACCGAGCAGGGGTACGACGCCACCACGGTGGCGCAGATCGCCGAGCGCGCCGGCGTCACCAAGAGCACCTTCTTCCGGCACTTCTCCGACAAGCGCGAGCTGCTGGTCGCCGGCCAGGAGACACTCAGCAGGCTGCTCGCCGACGGCATCGCCGAAGCCCCGGCAAGCGCCAGCCCGCTCCAGGCCGTGGCAGCCGGCCTCGTGCGCGCATCGAGCGCCATGGGGCCGGCGAACCGCGAACTCGGCCCCCGCATCAAAGCCGCCGTGGCAGCCAGCACCGAACTCCAGGAGCGCGACACCCTCAAGAGCGTCGGCCTCGCAGCCGCCATGACAGCCGCACTCATCGCCCGCGGTGTCCCCGACCCGACCGCGCACCTCGCGGGCGAGCTGGGAGTCCTCGCGTTCAAGCGCGGCTACGCCCAGTGGTCCGAAAGCGACCGCGATGACACAGAAGGGCTCGCGCCACATGCGCTGGCAGCCCTCGAAGACCTCCGCGCGGCAACCGCGTCGCTGGGCTGATCGATACCGCTTGACTGGGGCAGACCTGGCCCAGTCGGCGCCGTGATTGCCGCGCCCCGCACCGCGCCACATGGCTGTACCTGCCGCAACAGGTTCGGAAACAGATGCTGGGCTTGGCGTCTGCGGGGCGCCGGACAGAAGATCAACGCCGCACCGGTCATCGCGCCCCTGTTCTATCGGCTCGACGCTCTGGCCGACCGGCCCGTCTCACCGTCATCCCATCCGCATGCGGCCCGGATGCTGCCGCCTGCCCTCCCGAACATCGATTTTCCGATCAGCGTCAACGCCCTCGCGGGGAACCTGTGGATGCTCATCAAGACCGAATGCATCCGCGGGCGCGTCTTCGCCACCCGAGCCGAGGTGCACCTCGCGCTGTTCGAGTACATCGACGGCTTCTACAACTCCCGGCGCATCCAGAAACGGCTCGGCTCCCTCAATCCGGTCGAGTTCGAAGAGAAGCACTACGCCGACCAGGCACCGGCCAAACGAACGAACCTGAAACCCCGTCAACCCACCCTGACCAGCTGATCAGCACCTCCCGCACACCGAGGGAACCTCATCAACGTCTTCCGCCAGGACGGCCGCACCAACATCGCCGCCGCTCTCCACCACACCGGCCGCGACTACCTTCGGCCCCTACGAACCCTCGGCCTCATGTGACGAACCCGGACAGATCCCGATCATGCAATGCCCCTGGGCCATGGCCGGTCTCGTCACCGCCGTGCGTGAGGGGGACATCCGTCCGGGTGAGCGCACCATCTTCATCCACACCGGAGGACTCCCCGGGCTCTTCGGCCACCGGAAGGCGCTGCACCGGGCCGGAAAGGTTCTCGCGGCCTGCATCAGGTCACCGAGGGCTCTCGTGACGCCTCCGCGCCCCGCCGCATCGCCGTCGAAGGGGCCGGCCGGCCGCGGATCGTTGTGGATCGCCCCGGTGGAGATCGCCGCGGTCCGCCGGAATGGCTCGGGGTGCGGCGCGACCGCTCCGCAAAACATGCCAGGAGAGGGCCGTGACGAACCGCTCGTGCGAAGGCGGAGCTCGTCGGGGCGGTCGCGCGTGAGGGACGGCGTGCGTGCCGTCCGTCGGCCTCTGCTCAGGCGCTGTGGACCCCGACCTCGTACAGCGAGTACCCCCAGTCTGTTCCGCGATCGAGGCCGTGGACCCGGACGTAGCGGGCCGGAGTCCCAGTGAACCGGGCCGTGTCCAGGCCGCCGTCGCCGCTCGTGGTGGACCAGGCGGTCTGCCAGTTCGTGCCGTCGGTGGAGAGCTCGATGCGATACGACTTCCCGTACGCGCGCTCCCAGTCCAAGGTCACCCGGGAGACCAGGTGGGTGGAGCCCAGGTCCACCTGCCACCACTGGTCGTCGCTCCAGTCGCTGGCCCAGCGGGTGGCGTCGTCGCCGTCGACGGCTCGGCCCGGCTGGTAGCTGGTGAACGGGTTCGACTCGGACGAACTGGCCGTCGACGGCTGCCCCTTGGCAAGGTTCACCGAGGCCTGGTGCTGTTCGGTGGCCCGCCAGGTGTCCAGGTAGGACTCGGCGCCCCGGAACAGGTCGTTCACCACGTCCTGGCCGCCGACCTGCCGGATGTCCTCGATCCAGTCGGGGATCATCCCGGCGTGGGCCGCGCCGTCGGTGTTGAGGTCGAAGGTGCGCTCGCCGGAGGTCTGCCTGTCGATGACGGACCCGCCGTCGACGCTCTTGAAGGGGTACGTCAATTTGTTCGCGGCGTCCGCGCCCCGCGGGGCGGGATGGTCGCCGATGCCGTTGAAGTCGGTGCCGTAGCCGTAGCCCACGCCGTACTTGTCGCGCAGTGCCTTGGTCCGGGCGGCTTCCGCGACGAAGCCCTCGGAGCCGTGCATGTACTGGGCGACGAAGCCGCCGAGGGCGTAGACCCGTTCGGTCCAGTTCAGGTCCATCCAGCTGTGCGAGGAGATCACGCCGGGGTAGGACGCCGACTCCAGGATGTTCAGCGCCTGGCCGACGGCCTTGACACCCATGTGGTCGATCTCCAGCATCATCTTGCGTTTCATCATGCCGCGCACGGCATACTCGCCGAGTTCGGTGAGGCCGCGCTTGTTGCACTGCGCGTTCGAGTCGTACGAGGGGACGTCCACGCCGGCCGGCAGGTCCGACTCCGCCTCGGACGTGGCGCTCCCGATGGGGTTGTCGTGCTGCGGGCCGGTGCACTTCTCGGTCTGCCAGAACGTGCCGGTGGACAGGAACTGGCCGACGTTGATGGCCGTTCCGAGGCCGCCGGAGTCGAAGCGGACGCCGCACAGCGCGTTGTCGAACTTGTGGCAGAGGAACATGGAGCGGACGCCGAGGGAGTAGAGCTCGTCGAGTCCCTTGTCGATGTCCTGCTTGCTGCACTGCGGGATGTCGAGGATCTGCTTGCAGCCGAAGGGTTCGGAGGTCTCGACCCCGAGGACGACGGCGAGTTTGCCTTCCTCGATGACCTGCCGCGCCTGCGCGCTGTCGGTGACGATCCGGAACCAGCCCTTGCCGGTGCCGCCGTACATCTTGTCGATGTACGCCTGGAGCGCGTAGGTCATCTTCGCCTGCAGCCGGATCGAGGTCATCTCGTCACAACTGCGGTCCTTGAAGGGGTAGATGGAGCAGATCATGCCGTTGGTGACCAGGTCGTTGACGAGCACACGCTGTCCGCCGCGCCAGGCCCGCTCCACCCAGGCGTAGTAGTCGGCCTGGTGGGTCATCGAGTCGTACGCGGGCCAGTCCTTGAAGGTAGGCCAGCCGACCGGGTCGTGCTTTCCGTCGCCCCCGTGGGTGATGTAGTCGAAGATCGCGAGGGTGCCGTCGGGGTAGTGCTCGGGGCAGTCCTTCAGGGCGTCGGCGACACCGGCCTCGGAGAAGACCTTGCCGCAGATCAGCCGACCGCCGAAGGCCTCGTTGCCGAAAAGGTGGTTGTGCGCGTCGACGAACCCCTGTACCTCTCCTGCCGAGTTGGTGCCGGTGAAGGGCTCGCCGGTGACGTTGATCTGAACGTCCGGGGCGGGGCGGGCGGTCGGGATCCACCAGTCGTTTCCGGCCGCCGAACTGGGGGTGGGCCCGAGGGCCATGGCCAGTACCAGGAGCAGCAGCGACAGCATGGTGGCGTGCCTGCGTCTGCGGTACGAGCGTCGAAGCGGCGTCAAAACCCACATCCCTCAGTCGGCGGGAAGACGCGGTTGACCGACCGTTGAGGTTGTCATGACCCGCGCAATACCTGGGACGAGGATCGGGCCGCGTGCCTGCCGAGTCAAGCGTCCGGAACGCCTAGGCTGATCTTTCCGCGGCGGAACTCCCGAACTGCCGTCTCAGCGGCAGGACTTCTGGGCCCAGACACCCAGTACGGGGACGCATTGCTCGGCGAAGTACTCGCAGTCGGCAGGGATGTTGTAGACGTGGGCGGACACGCACAGGTAACCGATGCCGTAGAAGCTGGTGAAGGCCGTCTCGACAGCGAGTTCGCGGGCCGCCCGGTCGCGCAGCACGTCGGCGTCGATCCGGGTCCGACGTCCGGATCATCCCCCGAAAAGTTGGCGATCTACCGGGCCGAATGGAGCTTCATGGCACTGGAGTTCGAGGAACTGGATGCTGTTGTGAGGTCCGACGGCTACCGATCAACGACCATGTCCTCAGCGAAAACGAAGCCGGCGAAGGCGGGCCGACCTGCACGGACCGCGGTGGAGTCCGAACAGGGACATGAGGTTGACGTTCGTCAGCATCTCCGCGCCGGCCGCGTCGACATGGCGCCCGTACGTGGTGTCGAGATCGAGGTCCGTCATCAGGTCGGCGAACAGCCGGGCATGGATGCGCTCGGCCCGTCCGGCGCCGAACTCGTCGTACTCCACGGCCACTATCGCGGCCTTCGCGCGTCCGGTCTGTCGCGGGATGACCCTGGCGTGCGGATCGACTTCGCCTTCGGCTGAGGGGTCCACATCCCTGCCGCCACGCTCTCGGCCGTACGCACGAATGCGTCACGCGTCGCGGCCGGGACGCCCTGCCGCCAGGTCAGCACCACGCGGGTCGGTGGCGCATCGACGACAGGAACAGCCACGACGGCGGATCCGATCCGGTCAGTCGCGCTCGCCCCCACCGTCACGACCAGTTCGCCCATCGCGACCTTCTCGGTGACTGGCGGACGCTGTGGTCGGTGGTCCTGCCGACCTCCCGTGCCGTCACCGCGGTCATCACGCTGTTCTACGCCGTCGGCTACTGGAACGCCTTCTTCAACGTCATGCTCTACATGCCGACGGAGAGTCAGAAGTGGCCGTTGCAGTACGTGCTGCTGACCTACGTGAACCGCGGCAACGGGCTGCCGGGCTCCGTCAACAGCGGCTTCGGCAACACCCACGCCGAGACCGCTCCTCTGTCCTTGCAGATGGCCGTGGTCGTTCTCACCCTCGTCCCCCTGCTCGTCGTCTACCCGTTTATGCAGAAGCACTTCAGGACCGGTGTGCTCACCGGAGCGATCAAGGGATGACGGTTTCAGCGGCTGCCGCGCCAGGAGCAGGCCGCCGTTCCCTTGACCGGTACGGGAAGGCTGAGCACCGCGCCGGAGGTGGCGGTCGGGTTCTTCACCCCGTACCGGGCCGTGGTGACGTAGAGGCGGTAGTCGCTGGGATGCAGGCACACCGAAGTGGGGTGTGGTGCGGGGACGGTCACGGTGTGGAGCAGGCGGCCATCGGGATGGTACCTACGCACCGTGCCCGCGCCCCACATCGCGACCCACAAGCAGCCTTCGGCATCGACGGTCATCCCGTCCGGGCTGCCCTCGCCTTCACCCAGTTGGACAAAGGTCTCCAGGCCGCCGACGAGGTCGCCGGAGACGGGGTCGACGCGGCAACGGAAGACGGTGCCCGCGGCCGTGTCGGCGAGGTACATGATCGTCCCGTCGGCGGTGAACGCGGGTCCGTTGGCGATGGTCAGGCCGTCGAGAACGCGTACGACCGATCCGTCGGGGTCGGTCCGGTAGAGCGAGCCCGCGCCCTGGGTGCCGTCGTAGGCCATGCTGCCCGCCCAGAAGCGGCCGACGGGGTCGGCGACGCCGTCGTTCATCCGGCTGGGGACCGGGGTGCGGTCCTCGGGCCGGTCCAGCCATTCGAGAGTGCCGTCAGGCGCGAGCAGTGCGATGCCGGTGCCCGCGGCGGCGATCCACACTCCCGGACGGTCGCCGACCGGCGCGACGGCTCCCAACGGCACGTCGAGCCGGGCCAGTTGGCGCACAGCCGCCGGTTCGGTGCCGTCGCGCAGTTCGAAGAGCCGACCGCTGAGGATGTCGACGTACACGTACTGGTCGTCGACCCAGCGACCGCCCTCGGCGAGTTCGTACGCTCCGTCTACGACGATCGCCGCCGGTGCTGACGTAGATGTCATGATCAGTACTCCAGGTCAGCGAATGGTCGTGCCCTCGGGCTGGTCGAACAGGCCGAGTTCGTCCCGTGTCGGAAGGCCCTCCCAGTCGCCCCGGGTGGCGACGGCGAAGGCCGCGGTCGTGACGGCTCGGTACAGCCGGGCGGGGATGTCCGCGCCGTGGAGGTGTCCGGACAGGTATCCCGCCACGAAGGCGTCGCCCGCACCGACCAGGTCGACCACGCCGACCTCTCGCGCCGGGCAGTCGATCGCCCCGTCGGTGGTGAAAGCGGTCGCACCACGTGCGCCGCGTTTGACGACCACCTCGGTCACGCCGGCGGCCAGGATGCGTTGCACGGCCTCGGCCTCGCCCGCTCCGGGCGATTCCAGCATCAGCGACAGCTCGTCCTCGGAGGCGATGAGCAGGTCGGTGTGGGCCCGCAGCGGCCGGAGCGTCGCGCGGGCGCGGTCCGACGTCCACAGCCGGGAGCGGTAGTTGACGTCGAGGCATACGGTGATGCCCGCGCTGCGGGCGGCCGTGACGGCGGCCAGGGCGCTCTCGGCCGCCGACGCGCTGAGTGCCGGTGTGATGCCGGTCAGATGCAGGATGCGGGGTCCCGAGGCCAGCGCGGGCAGTACGTCGGCCGGTGAGAGGGCCGAGCCCGCGGAACCCGCGCGGTAGTAGCTGACGCGCGTGAGTGTGCCCAGGCGGGGTTCGGTCAGCAGCAGTCCCGTGGGCCGGCCGGTGTCGTCGGTGACCGCGTGGCCGGTGTCGACGCCTTCGGCGCGCAGGGTGCGCAGGACCAGCGCGCCGAGTTCGTCCGCGCCGACTCTGCCGACCCAGCGCACCCGGTGCCCGAGCCGGGCGAGGCCGATGGCGACGTTGGACTCGGCTCCGGCGACGGACAGGCCGAGGCTGCCGCCGAGCCGCAGGGCGCTGTGGGCGCGCAGCGCCGCCATCGTCTCGCCGAAGGTCACGACTTCGGGCGGGGCAGGGTGATCCGGTACCGTCATGGCGTCTCCT
Organism: Streptomyces sp. NPDC001100; assembly: GCF_053598575.1. NCBI lineage: Bacteria > Bacillati > Actinomycetota > Actinomycetes > Kitasatosporales > Streptomycetaceae > Streptomyces > Streptomyces sp. NPDC001100. The sequence goes on along the minus strand of NZ_JBSFKO010000060.1, from coordinate 19,744 downwards.
GTGCGGTCATCTTGCGGAACGTGGCCGCACGGGCGCGGAGTTGGTCCAGGTCTCCGCCGTCGGCCGCGTCCCCGACGAGGGGCGATCCGACGCCGACGGCGAGGGCACCCAGGTCGAGGTAGTCGCGGGCGGCCTGCGCGTCCACCCCGCCGACGGGCACGAACGGCACCTCGGGGAAGGGGTCTCGTAGGGCCCGTAGATAGCCGGGTCCGCCGAGGGAGCCGGGGAAGAGTTTGATCGCGGCGGCTCCCCGCGCGAGGGCGAGTTCGATCTCGGTCGGCGTCAGGGCTCCCATCAGTACGGGTATGCCGTAAGGCTCCAGTCCGTCGACCAGTGCTGGGGTGACGAGGTAGGACGCGCCGGCGTCGATGGCGCGGGCGGCGTCCGCGGCCGAGCGTACGGTTCCGGCGCCGACCAGCGCGTCGGGGCCCAGTTCGGTGCGCGCCTGCTTGATCACGGTCAGGGCGTCGGCGGTGGTCAGCGAGACCTCGATGGCCGCGATGCCCTCCTCGGCGAGGGTGACCACGGTGCGCAGGGCAGCGGCAGGATCCTTGCCGCGCACGATCGCCAGCAGGCGGTGGGCTCGTAGCGATTCCACCAGGTTCATGGGAGCAGTCTCTCCTTGTGCGTGGGGGGCGAGGGCCTGACGGTGGTCACCATTCGGTGAACGCCCCGTCCCGTCCGCGCCATACGGGGTTGCGCCAGCGGTGTCCGGTCTCGGCGGCGTGGCGTACCGCCTTCTCGTCGATCTCGACGCCCAGCCCCGGGCGGGAGCTGGCGACGGCGTATCCGCCCTGGAACCGGAAGGGTTCGGGGTCCATCACGTAATCCAGCAGGTCGCACTGCTGGTTGTAGTGGATGCCCATGCTCTGTTCCTGGATGAGGAAGTTCGGTACGGCGAAGGCGATCTGGAGGCTCGCGGCCAGGGCGATCGGGCCGAGGGGGCAATGAGGGGCAAGGGCGACGCCGTAGGTCTCGGCCATGGCCGCGATGCGGCGGACCTCGGAGATGCCGCCGGCGTGCGACAGGTCGGGCTGGGCCACGGCGATGCCGCTGGTCATGACCTCGCGGAAGTCCCAGCGGGAGTAGAGGCGTTCACCGGTCGCGATGGGGATGCTCGTGGATTCCACCAGGCTGCGCAGGTGGCCCGAGTGTTCCGGCAGGACGGGTTCTTCGACGAACAGCGGGTGCAGGGGTTCGAGCAGGGGCAGCAGGCGGCGTGACATGGCGGTGGAGGCCCGGCCGTGGAAGTCGACGGCGATGTCCCGCTCGTCGCCCAGCACTTCGCGGACGGCGGCGACGCGTGCGACGACCTCGGCGGTGCGTGCCGGGGTGTCGATCGGGGCGAGTTCGGCCGAGCCGTTCATCTTGACGGCGGTGAAGCCGGCCTTCATCTGTTCCTCGGCCAGCTCGGCGACCTCGCTGGGGCGGTCGCCGCCGATCCAGGCGTACATGCGGACGCGGTCGCGGACGGGGCCGCCGAGGAGGCGGTGCACCGGGACGCCGTAGGTCTTGCCGGCGATGTCCCACAGGGCCTGGTCGATGCCGGCGACCGCACTGGAGAGGATGGGGCCGCCGCGGTAGAAGCCGCCCTTGGTGAGCACCTGCCAGTGGTCCTCGATCCGCAGCGGGTCCCGGCCGACGAGGTAGTCGGCGAGTTCGTGGACCGCGGCGCGTACGGTCTCGGCGCGTCCCTCGATCAGTGGCTCGCCCCAGCCGGTGACGCCCTCGTCGGTGGCGACGCGCAGGAACAGCCAGCGCGGAGCCACCAGGAACGTCTCAAGTCCGGTTATTTTCAAGGATTTTCCTTCGGCGGCGGGTCGGTCGCGACGTCGGCGGCGCGGTTTTCCTTGTCTTTGCGTGCCTGTACGGCTGCCAGGTCGTCGGTGGCCTGGGCCAGGAGTGACTCGACGGCGGCCACGGCGGCGTCCGGGTCGCCGGCTGCGACGGCGTCGAGCAGTTTCTGGTGCACGGGGATGGAGTCGGCGAAGTGCCGGGTGCCGTGCACGATCCGGTCGCGCACGCGCAGGCCCGCCTCGATGACGACCTCCATCCGGCTGAGGAGTTCGTTGTGCGCGGCGTCCAGCAGGGCGCGGTGGAAGGCCAGGTCCGCCTCGACCATCGCGTCCGCGTCCGTGCCCGCCGCGGCCATCGCGTCGAGCGCCTGGCGCAGTGTGTCCAGGTCGGCCGGGGTTCGGCGGGTGGCGGCGAGCCGGGCTCCGGCGGGCTCGACGATCACGCGGACCTCGGCGAGGTCCCCCAGGAAGCCGTCGGTGGGAGCGCTGCTGCCCTGCCAGCGCAGGAGGTCGCTGTCGAGCAGGTTCCAGTCGGCGCGGGGCCGGATGGTCGTGCCGCGTTTCTGCCGTGATTCGAGCAGGCCCTTGGCGGCGAGCACCCGCAGTGCTTCGCGCACGACGGTCTGGCTGACGCCGAGTTCGGTTTGGAACTTGGCCGGGTCCACCACGGTGCCCGGGGGGTAGTCGCCGCGCATGATGCGCCGGCCCAGTTCCTCCACCGCTTGGCCGTGCAGCCCCCTACCGGGTTTGCTCACCAGGTTCTCCGTTTCCGTCTCGGTGCTGTTCGCGGAGGCCTCGTACGGCATACCGCCAGGTGCGCGGTGCTCACGAGGACTCCTTCATGACACTCCATCCTCCATCGACCACGAGGCTGGCTCCGGTCACGTAGGAGGCGTCCGCCGATGCGAGGAAGGCGACCGCGGCGGCCACCTCCTCCGGCTGCCCGAAGCGCTTGGCCGCGGTGGCCGCCACGCTGCGCGCCCGGTCGGACTCCGGTATGCCCTCCCACGCGGCGGTGAGGATGGGTCCGGGAAGCACGGTGTTGACCCGGATGTCCGGCCCGTACTCGACGGCCAACTGCCGCCCCAGCGAGCACAACGCACCCTTCGCGGCAGCGTAGGCGGCATGGCCTGGGATGCCGATGACCGCGTGCACCGAGGAGGTGAGCACGACGGACCCAGATGCCTGACGCAGCATGGCCGCGAAGGTCTTCATCCCGCGCCAGGCCGGTTTGAGCAGCACGGCCATCTGACCGTCCCACTCGGCCTCGCTCAACTCGTGTGCGGGCTTGTTGAGTTGGGCGAAGGCGTTGCTGTGGAGTACGTCCAGCCGCCCGTGGTGCTCGTCGACATGGCGGGCCAGGTTCTCCCAGTCGGCGGCCGAGGTCACGTCGCACCGTACGTACTCCGCGCGTCCGCCGCTCTCCTCGATGCCTGCGGCGAGTGACTTGCCCGCCGCGTCGTCCACGTCCGTGACCACGACGCTCGCGCCCTCGTCCGCCAGCCTTCGTGCCGTGGCGGCGCCGATTCCGTGCGCTGCGCCGGTGATCACCGCCACCCGCCCCGCCATCCTGCGGCACTCCGTCATCGCGTGTGTCTCCCCTCTGATGGCTGCTGAGTGCACCCACCATAGCTGTTTCAATTAATTATGAATATATCTTGACGAGATGGCGATGACGCTCCAAGACTGACCGGCAGCAACAGGCACGTTTCAGCACGAAGCGAGGAAGGACCTCCTCCCATGAGCCGCACCACACACCTCCGCAGAAGCCGGGGCGCACTCGCAGCAACCCTTGCCGCCACCGCCCTGGTGATCTCCGCCTGCGGGGGTTCGAACAGTTCGCAGGACAAGGGAGCCCAGGCACCTGCCAAGCCCGGCCAGCAGGTCGACCTGCGCTTCTGGTCGTGGGTTCCCGGCGTCGACAAGGCCGTCGACAAGTGGAACGCCACCCACCCGGACATCCACGTCAAGCTGGAGAAGATCCCGGCGGGCAGCAGCGGCGGCTACGCGAAGATGCGCGCCGCGCTCAAGAGCGGCAACGCGCCCGACCTGGCACAGGTGGAGTACCAGGAGATCCCCTCGTTCCTGCTGGAGAACGGCCTGGTGAACCTGTCCCAGTACGGCGCGGACAAGGACAAGTCCAAGTTCGTGGACTGGCAGTGGCAGCAGGGGGTCTTCGACTCGAAGGTCTACGCGATCCCCCAGGCGTCCGGCCCTATGGGCCTGTTCTACCGCTCCGACCTGTTCAAGAAATGGAACATCACGCCGCCCGCCACCTGGGACGAGTTCGCCCAGGCCGCGCAGAAGATCCACGACGCCGACCCGAAGGCCTACATCAGCACCTTCCCCGCCGGAAACTCCGCCTGGTTCACCGCACTCGCCTGGCAGGCCGGCGCCAAGTGGTTCGGCGTGAACGGCGACACCTGGACGGTGAACATGGACTCCCCGCAGACCCTCAAGGTCGCCGCCTTCTGGGACAAGCTGCGCAGCGAGAAAGTGATCAAGACCGAACCCGACTTCGCCAACGGCTGGTACAAGGACCTGCAGACCGGTGCCATCACCTCGTGGGTCAGCGCCCAGTGGGGCGACGCCATCATCAGCGGAAACGCCCCCCAGACCAGCGGCAAATGGGCCGTCGCACCCATGCCGCAGTGGACAAAGGGCGCGAACGTCTCCGCGAACTGGGGAGGATCCTCCACGGCTGTCCTCAAGGGCGCTAAGCACATCCCCGAAGCCTTGAAGTTCGCCGAGTGGCTCAACACCGACCCGGCCAGCGTCGACCTGCTGCTGCAGGGCGGATACGGCTGGCCCGCGGGGGCCGACGCGTACAAGGGCTCCTCGCTGGACAAGCCCTCGAAGTTCTTCGGAGGCCAGAAGTACAACGAGGTCTTCGCACAGGCGGACAAGAGCATCGACACCTCGTGGAAGTGGATACCGACGATCGACGCCACCTACCAGCACCTCAACGACGGCTTCCAGGCCGCTCTGGCCGGCAAGGGCACGTTCGTCTCCGCGGTCCAGCAGGCGCAGAAGCAGACCGTCGAGGATCTGAAGAGGAAGGGCTTGAAGGTTTCCACCGGCCAGTGACCGCCTCCGGAGGGCGCGACACGGCCGCCGCCGTTCTTCCCTCCGGACTCCAGAAAGAATCCTGATGTCCACCCGAGCGCCCCGCCGCCGCAGAAACCTGGTGCCCGTCGCCTTCGTCGCGCCATTCCTCCTTCTGTTCCTCCTGACCTTCGCCGTCCCCATCGGCTACGCCGTCTACCAGAGCGTCATGGATGTCGAGCACACCGGAGCCCTGGGACTCGGAGGCAGCCACAGCGCCTTCGTAGGGCTCCGCAACTACTCCGACGCGTTGTCCGACAACGCCTTTGTGCGCAGCATCGGCCGGGTACTGCTGTTCGCGGCCGTCCAGGTGCCGGTGATGGTCGCGTTGTCCGCCGGGCTCGCGCTGTTGCTGGACAGCGCCTCGGCCAGAGGCGTGCGGTTCTTCCGCGCCGCCTTCTTCCTGCCCTACGGCGTCCCGGGCGTCATCGCGTCCATCCTGTGGGGCTTCCTGTACGTTCCGGGAGTCAGCCCTCTCGTGGACGGCATGCGCCACCTGGGCATATCGGTCGACCTGCTGGGCGGAAACACGGTCCTGTGGTCCATCGCGAACATCGTCACCTGGGAGTTCGCCGGCTACAACGTCCTGGTTCTCGTCGCCCAGTTGCGCACCATCCCCGCGGAGCTGTACGAGGCCGCCCGCATCGACGGCGCCAGTGCATGGGCGACGGTCCGGCACGTCAAACTGCCGCTGCTGCGCCCGGCGTTGATCCTCACCACGGTCTTCACCATCATCGGCACGCTGCAACTGTTCGCGGAACCGCTGGTGCTCAAGCCCGTCTCATCGAGTATCGACAGCGCCTACACCCCCAACCTCAGCGCCTACAACGAGGCGTTCACCAACGACAACTACCACCTCGCCGCCGCCGAGGCAGTGCTGCTCGCCCTCGCCGCCTTCGCGCTCTCCTTCGGTTTCCTGCGGCTGATCAACAAGAGAGGTGGGGACGCGTGAGTCTCCAGACACCGGCCCGCGAAGTCCCGCTGAGGGCCGAGTCGCCGGCTTCCGACGACAGCACGACGCCGCGCGGCGGCATCACCGGGGTCACCACGCGCAGCCGCATCCTGGTCATCGGCCTTCTCGTAGCGGCCGCCGGGTACTTCCTGCTCCCGGTGTACTGGCTGGCCGTGGCCTCGACCAAGTCCACCGGCAACCTGTTCGGCAGCTTCGGACTGTGGTTCTCCCATCCCCAGTTCCTGAGCAACCTGCACCAGGTGGTCACCTACGACCACGCGATCTACCTGCGCTGGGCCGCCAACAGCCTGCTGTACGCGGGCGTCGGCGCCGGCGTGGCGACACTTCTGGCCGCGATGTCCGGCTACGCGCTGGCCAAGTTCTCCTTCACCGGCCGCGACACGATCTTCAACATCGTGCTGGGTGGCGTCCTGATACCTGCCACGGCCCTGGCGCTCCCCATGTACCTGCTGTTCAGCAAGGCGGGCCTGGCCAACACCTACTGGGCCGTACTTCTGCCGAGCTTCGTCAGTCCCTTCGGCGTGTACCTGTGCCGGATCTACGCCGCGGCATCCATACCGGACGAGCTGTTGGAGGCAGCCCGCATCGACGGCGCGGGAGAGATCCGCATCTTCACGGTCGTCGCTCTGCGCATCATGACCCCCGCCCTGGTGACGATCTTCCTATTCCAGTTCGTCGGCATCTGGAACAACTACTTCCTGCCACTGGTCATGCTCTCCGACTCGAAGCTGTATCCCATCACCCTCGGTCTGACCTCGTGGCAGTCCTTCGCCGACCGCCAACCACAGCTCTACCAACTGACCGTCGGAGGTGCCTTCGTCTCCGTCGTCCCCCTGATGATCGCCATGGTCGCCCTGCAGCGTTTCTGGCGCAGCGGTCTGACCGAGGGCAGCGTAAAGGGCTGACGCCGCCGGACCGAGCGGTCCTCCCCCTGCGACGGACCAAGTCGCCCTCCCACTCCAGGCTCGCGCCAATGTCGATGGTCGCCACCGTTGAATGGCCGCGTCCCGGTGCTCGCACCGGCGTTGGCCATGCCACACGCAGCGACCTGCGTCGGTTCGTGGCGTTGCCCGGGCGGTGGATCGTCGAACGCCTCTTCACCCACCCGATGCGCGACTTCGAACGGCCGTACTCGACGAGGCTGCCGGTGCAACCGCCGCCGCTACAGACCAGGGTCGGCCCATGCCACGCGCCGGCGCCAGGCCGCAGCAGGACCCTGGCCGCGCCGGTGTACGTCCGCGGTGGCCATCACGCCCAGCAGCAGACAGTGTCGGCCACGTGGCGGCGCCTGGAACGCCGTGTTCTCAGGGGAGGGTCGTGGACCCTGCGGTCGAGGTCACATCGCGCGGCGCACGGACTCCACGCGTCCTCCGTTCCCTGCATGGCGGCTGGGACCGCCGCCCCGCTGCGTCGCCCGTGTCCGTGACCACGACCACCGCCACGCACCCCGTCGTCCTGCGGCATTCCGTCATCACGCGCCTCTCCCCTGCCACACTCACACCAACCCTGATGTTTCAATTAATTATGAATACATCTTGACTGCCTGGCGGTGGCGCTTCAAGACTGACCGGCATGTACCAAGCACCCTCAGTACCGATCGACAACCGGCGGCACCTGCGTCCGGCCGGGATCGCCTTCGGCGGCGACTACAACCCTGAGCAGTGGCCGGAGGAGGTGTGGGCCGAGGACGTCGCGCTGATGAAGGAGGCCGGCGTCTCCATGGTCACGGCCGGGATCTTCTCCTGGGCCAAGGTGGAACCGAGGCCCGGCGAGTACGACTTCACCTGGTTCGACCGGGTCATGGACAACCTCGCCGGGGCCGGCGTGGCCGTATGCCTGGCCACCATGACGGCGTCCCCGCCGCCTTGGCTGTCCCGGCTGCACCCCGAGATCCTCCCCGAGACCGCCGACGGCCGCCGGATGTGGCCCGGCGGACGCCAGCACTACTGCCCCTCCAGTTCCGTGTACCGCGAGCACGCCGCGCGTCTGGTCGAGCGACTGGCCACCCGGTACGCCGACCATCCCGCGCTGGAGATGTGGCACATCGGCAACGAGTACGGCTGTCACACCCCGCAGTGCTGGTGCGACGAGTCGGCCACCGACTTCCGGCGCTGGTTGTCCCAGCGGTACGGCGACATCGAGGCCCTCAACGACGCCTGGTCGACGGCCTTCTGGGCTCAGCACTACGACAGTTTCGACGAGGTGCTGCCGCCACGGCTCGCGCCGACCTTCCCGAACCCCGCCCAGCAGTTGGACTTCGCCCGCTTCTCCGACGACGCGCTGCTCCAGTGCTATCTGACCGAGAAGGAGGTCCTGCGGCGGATCACCCCGGACGTGCCCGTCACCACCAACTTCATCGGCGTACACAAGCCCGTCGACGCCTTCCGGTGGGCCGCCGAGGAGGACGTCGTCTCGGTCGACGTCTACCAGGACCCGCACGACGAGGACACGCACCTTTCGGCGGGGTTCATCTTCGACGTCACCCGCTCCGCCCGCGCCGGACAGCCGTGGATGCTGATGGAACAGGCGCCCAGCGCGGTCAACTGGCGTGAGCGCAACGGGCCCAAGCCGCCGGGCCGGATGCGGTTGTGGAGCTGGCAGGCTGTGGCCCAAGGTGCGGACGCGGTGCTGTACTTCCAGTGGCGCCAGTCCCGGGGCGGTGCCGAGAAGTACCACTCGGCAATGGTTCCGCACGGCGGCACCGACACCCGTACCTTCCGCGAAGTGCGCGAGCTGGGGCGGGAGTTGGCCTCCGTGCCACAGATCGCCGGCACCCGCTCGACCGCCGAGGTCGCCCTGGTGCTGGACTGGAACAGCTGGTGGGCCCTGGAACTGGACTCGCACCCGTCCACCGCGCTCAGCCAGATGGACATCGCGCTCGCCCACTACCGGCCCCTGTTCGAGGCCGGAATCGCCTGTGACGTCGTACCCCCGGACCGGGACCTGTCCGGCTACCGCCTCGTCGTCGCGCCCAACCTGTACCTGCTCAAGGAACGGGACGCCGAACGCCTCACCGAGTTCGTCCGCGGCGGCGGCCACCTGCTGATGTCGTTCTTCTCCGGCATCGTCGACGACTGCGACCGGGTGCACCTGGGCGGATACCCAGCCCCACTGCGCGAGGTGCTCGGCCTTCGCGTCGAGGAGTTCTGGCCGCTGGCGGAGAAGGAGACGGTCGACGTCCGGCACGCGGACGGCACGGTCAGCCGCGCCGACCTGTGGTCGGAGTCCCTCATACCCGAAGGCGCCCGGACGGTGGCCGAGTTCGACTCCGGTGATCTTGCGGGGCAGCCGGCCGTCACCCGGCACTCCTTCGGCGAGGGGCACGCCTGGTATGTCGCCACGCGTCTCGGACCGGAGGCCATGCGGTCACTGACCGACGACGTGTGCCGTACGGCGTCCGTCGCCCCCGTACTCCACGGGCTTCCCGAGCACGTCCAGGCGACCGTGCGCGAAAGCGACGGCGGACGCTTCGTCTTCCTGCTGAACCACGGCCAGGAGGAGGTAGAGATCGGGCTCCCCGAGCCGATGACCGACGCCCTGACCCCAGGGAGAACGCCCATCGACCGCATCACGCTGCCCGTAGCCGGAGTAGCCGTACTGACCACCGAGCCGTAAAAGGCCGAACAAGCCGCCAACGCAAAGGGGAGGGGCAGTTCACCCCTCCCCTTCTCACCGGCCCCCGTTCCGCAGGGTCACCGGCCCTTCGGACGCGCGGCCGTGCGGAACGCGTCGTAGACGAGCTTGGGCCGCTCCTCGGCGAACGTGAGCAGACCCATCACGGAAATGCCGTTGTAGGCCTGGTTGTAGCCGGCCCGCTCCTTGTAGTCCTTGAGGACCCAGTAGGTGAAACCTGCGACGAACTCGCTGCGCGCGGCCACCTGCGCCCAGTGCGCGGTGAAGCTCGCCGCCTGCCATTCCTCGGTGCCCTGCGTGGTGCCGGGGCCGTGGGTGCCTGCCACGGACCACGTGCCGTTCTCCGTGATCAGGATCGGCTTGTCGGGGTACTTCGCGTGCACGGCGTCCAGCGTGGGGCCGAGGTCGGCGTCCTTGCCGTAGAAGTAGCCGAAGTACTCGTTGAACCCGATCACGTCCGCGAGGTCGAAGGCGGGATCGTTGCTGGTGTTGGACGCCCAGGTCACGGGTCGGGCGGTGAGGTCGACCGCCTTCACGGCCGCCTTGAGGTCGGCGAGCCAGGCCCGGTAGACCGGGGCACCCTGCGCGTCGATCTCCGACTCGTTCTGGAGTCCCCAGAGGATCACCGAGGGGTGGTTGTGCTGGTTCCACGCCATCGTCAGGGCCAGGGCGCGGGCGAGGCCGTAGCGCTCGGTCTGGAGCTTCTCCTGCGCGGTGTTGAGCCACATGGTGTCGATGTCGTCCATCACCAGCACGCCGTGCTCGTCCGCCCAGTCGTAGACGTAGGGGTGGCGGTTGTAGACGCAGTTGCGGATGAAGTTGGCGCCCAGTGTCGTGATGTGGCCCAGTTCGCGGTCGTACTCGGCCGGTGTCATCGCCCTGCCGTGCGCGGCCGTCTCCTCGTGCCAGTTGAGCCCCTTGAGGAAGACGGGCTTGCCGTTCAGCTTCAACTGCGCGTCGCCGACGGCCAGTTCGCGCATGCCGTACACGGTGGACAGTGTGTCCACCCGCAGGCCGGCGTGGTGCCCGGCGGTCAGGGTGGCGCGGGCGGTGAGCGTGTGCGGCGAGGCCGGGCTCCATCGCGGGGCGCCGGGTACACGGAGCACGACCCGTACGACGCCCGCCGACCGGGCGGCGATCCGGGCCGCGACGACGGTGGGCCGGCCGCCGCTGTCCCGGCCGGGATCCAGCGTGAGCCTGCCGTCGAAGTCGGAGGTCCCGTGGTTCTCGACGACCGCGTGTGCCTCCAGGCGCCCGTTCGCTGCGGCCACGAGCAGCTTGGCGATGGTGACCTGCGGGACCGCCTCGATCCAGGCCGAGCGGGTCAGCCCCGCGTAGGGCCAGTAGTCGACGGGCTTGTACGGCACCTCGTATTCGTCGGTGACCGGCTGCGGAGTCGAGGCCGTGTAGTCCGTGTAGCTCGCCCGGCGGAAGACCCGCACGGCGATCGTCTGCCTCGTTCCGGGCCGCAGTGCCCCCGAAACCGGCAGCGCGAAGGGCGAGTTGGCGCCTTCGTGCTTGCCGAGGTGCGTGCCGTCGACCCAGACCTCCGCGCTGTAGCCGGCGGCCAGGAAGGCGATGCGCACATGCCGGGCGCGCCAGGACGCGGGTACGTCGACGGTGGTGCGGTACCAGGCATAGCCGTCGGTAAAGGCGGTGCCCTGTCCGAACGGGGTGCTCTCCGAACCGAATCCGGGGGTGTCCAGCAGGTCCCAGGCAGCCGGGACGTCGATGCGGTCCCACGCCCTGTCGTCGTGGCGCGGTGACTGCCAGCCTTCGCCGAGCCCCTGGTCCTCGGGGTCGAAGCGGAAGCGCCACCGCTTGTCCAGGGACAGGTAGTCGCGGGTGGGCTCGTGGGTGCGCCAGCCGTCAAAGGCTGGCAGCACCGTGCCGTACTGGAAGACGACGTTGGTCCCGCCTACGTCCCGCACATGGGTGCCGGAGGGCTCGGTGGCCGGGTGGGTGTCGAGCACCGGGCCGTTCGCGGCGGCCACGGTCTTGGCGTCTGCCGATCGCGCCGTCGCCGGCCAGGCCGGCAGGGCGACGAATGCAGCCGCGCCGAGTGCCGTGACGACGGTGCGCCGGGACGGGTGGATGGATTCGGTCATGTCGGGCGGCTCCTTGAGGCACGTGCGTGTTCGTCCGCCCCACAGCCTGGACAAGCCCGCCAGCGCCGTCAAGGATTATTCATAAATAATGAATTGAGCTAGCGTGGTGCCGCCGAACCGCCGACGGCGCCCTTCCGCACACGAACGACGGGTGACCCCATGACCACCGCATCGCAGCAAGCCACCGCGCCCGACGGCACGCGCCGCCTGGCCATCACCCTGTGGGACTTCAGCTGGTACACGCAGGCCGGACCCGGCGAACCCTTCGCCGACCTCGACCGCGCCTTCGCCGAGACGGTGGAGCGCGGCTTCAACACCGTGCGCGTCTGCGCCATGCCCTTCCTGCTGTTCTCCGGACACGTCCCCGCCCCGGAGAGCCTCCAAGTCCGCGGCCTGGGCGAGCAGTTCGGACAGCGCACCCGCTGGTACAACGTCCGCGGCGGCTACCCGCTGGACGGCCGCCGACGGCTCGTCGAGCTGTTCGAGGCAGCCGCCCGGCACGACTGCAAGGTCATCGTGTCCTCGTGGGAGTACCAGCAGTCCCCCAGCTTCGCCGACACCGACGCCTGGCATCGCGCCCTGGCCGAAGTTCCTGGCCCGGACCGCGCCGAGGCGGTGGCCGAAGCCCTCGCCGACCTGCTGGACTTTCTCACCGAGCGCGGACTGGCCCACCACGTCGCCTACGTCGAAGTGCACAACGAGGTCGACAACTGCTCCCTCGTACCGGCCGACGGCACCGCCCGCCACTACGCCCGGCTGCGCGGCCCCCTCGAACGCGCCGTCAAGCTGCTGCGGGCACGCCACCCCGCCGTACCCGTGACCTACTCGCTGGGCGAGCCCTGGCCCGACGAGCTCGACGACCTGCCCGAGCAGGCGCAGATCGCGCACTTCCACTTCTACGTCTACGGCGTCCTCGGCGCGCTGTACGAAGCGGTCGGGCTCGGCCACGGCACCGAAGCGGCACCCGAGACCACCACCTGGCCCACCCCCGAACTGGCCGCCATGCTGCGCGCCGACGCACCCACCTTCGCCGACTACCAGCCGGACGAACCCTGGCGACTGGCCGCCACCGGGATCCCCCGCGAACTGTTCTACGTGCACGACTGGGTGGACCCCGACCGCTGGGACCTGTGGCTCTACGAGAACTATCCGGCACACCGGCAGGCCATGCGGGAGACCTTGGCCGGGTGGGTCGACTCCGTCGCCGAGTTCGCCCGCCAGCGCGGCATCCCCGCCGTCCTCGGTGAAAGCGTCGTCGGATACACCCCGCTCCTGACCCGCTTCGAGGAGGACGCCGTCGGCAAGGACATCGCCGAGTTCGTCGTCGACCGCTGCCTCGCCGCAGGCTTCCAGGGCGTCGTCCTCACCTCCAACGCCGCTCCGCACCACCCCATGTGGCACACCGACCGGGACTGGATGCGGCGGGTCAACGCACGCGTCACCGCGGGCTGAACGCGATCCCGCAGCAGCCCGAAGTGCGGACGGCAAGCCATGCCGGCACAAGGACCGGGCAAGCACACGAGCCGGCGGCCAGCGGAAGGCCAGCGCGAGCAACCAGGCACCAGGACCACGGTGTTCGTTCGCCTGCACCACCCTCAACTCAGGTGCAGGCCGTGTGCCGCGGCATGTGCCGCGACACACGGCTGGATGGTGCACAAGCAGGTGACGGCGGGTCACGCAGCTCGCAATGCTGGCGGGTGCGAGCACTCGCCGCGTTCGCGGAGATCAGAACATGGTGTTGTCGTTGGCGCTCTTCTCGGGCACCTCCTGGATCACGTCCCAGTGCTCGACGATCTTTCCGTCGGCGAGACGCCAGAAGTCCGCGACGGCCATGCCCCGGTCACCGGGCTTGAGATGCAGGTTGCTGTGGGTGACCACGAGGTCCCCTTCGGCGACGGCCCGCTTGATGTCCAGGCGCAGGTCGGGGAACTGACCGCGCAGCCAGTGGACGTACCCGACGAACGCCTGCGGACTGTCCTGCGCCTCCGGATTGTGCTGGATGTAGGTCTCGCCGAGATGGGCGGCGGCCTCTTCCGGCTGATAGTCGTTGAACGCCTGCTCGTAGAACGCGATGACGAGCGCCTTGTTGTCTGCAGCGGACATGCGTCTCTCCTGTCTTCGGGGGCTGGAGTGTGTCTAGGCGGTCATGGCGTCGCGGACGAGTGCGGTGTCGACGAACTGCTCGAAGCGCACGATGAGCCCGCCGCGTACGACGAAGTGGTGCGCGACGCGGACGTCGATCGGTTTGCCGGTGGCCTTGTTTGCGGCGCTGTAGCGGGCCAGGACGACGACGTTCTCGCCGTCGACGACGTAGGTGTCGTCATGGGCGGTCCAGCCGTCCCAGTCCTGGCCGAGCTTCTCCATCACGCTGGAGGTCACGCCCTCGGGGGTGCGGTAGGTGCCGGCAAGCGGGAAGCCGGCCATCTCCGTCCACTCCACGTCCGGGGCGAGCGTGGCCCGCAGGGCATCCAGGTCGCCGGCCGCTGAGGCCAGGTACTGGCGCCGTACGACGTCCGCGGGGGCGGTCGATGTGGCGAACTCGGTCATGGTCAGCCCCACTTCATCTCGCCCTTGGCGACCTTCGCACCGATCTGGGCGGCGATCAGCATGCCGTTGTCCGGGTAGCGCGCGACGAGCGCCTCTGTCAGCGTGGCGCCGTCGGCGGCCTTGTCGAGCTCCTCCTCGAAGGCGAGGAGGTACTCGCGGGTGGCGGAGATGGCGCTCGCGTCGGCGGCGGTGCCGGGCAGGCGATGGCCGGGGACGACCAACTCCGGCTGCAGAGCGGCCATTTCGTCGAGCAGGTCGATCCAGGCGGCGCGGTCGCCGGGGGTCGGGGTGTCGGCGACCCAGACGTGCTCCTGCTGGAAGAGCAGGACACCGCCGAGGAGAGCGCGGCTCTCGACCTGCCACAGGTAGTGCCGGTCGGGCAGCGCGTCCGGGCCGCCCTTGAGCTCGAAGCGGTGGCCCTCCAGGCTGAGGTCACCGGTCAGCGGAGCCAGGGCGACCAGCCGGGTGGGAAGGTTGGGGCCGAGCGCGGCCCAGGCCTTGAGCTTGCCCTCGTAGGAGTGCCGGATGTGCTCGATGACGATCGGGGTGGCGACGAACGTCGCCTCGGGGAAGGCGTCGGCGAGGACCTCGGCACCGAAGTAGAAGTCCGGGTCGGCGTGGCTGACGAACACGGTGGTCAGCTTCTTGCCGGAGTCGAGGATCTCGGCGGCCAGGCGGTGACCGTCGGCGCGGGTGAACGCGGCGTCGACCAGCAGGGCCTCATTCTCGCCGGTGACGAGGGTGGCGGTCTTGTTCTTGCTGCCGGCCGGGAAGTCCAGGTCGAGGACCTTGAAGTCGAGGGTGCTCATGCTAGGCGCTCCTTTTCGCAAGGGATGGGGACGTGACGGGGTGAAGCTCAGTGAGCGGCGAAGCGTGCGTCGACCTCGTCGGCGGTGGCTTGGCCGTAGGCCAGCGGGGTGACGGAGTCGCCGTCGACGGCCAGCAGAGTGGGGAACCCGGTGACGCCGAGTTGGACCGCGCGGCGGAAGTCGGCGTGGGCCGCGGTCTGTGCCTCGGGTGCTTCGAAGGCGGCAACGACGGCATCCGCGTCGAGCCCGGCGGCCTGGGCGACCGTCCGGTAGGTCACCGCCTCGGACAGGCTGCGTCCGTCGACGTAGAAGGCGGCCTGGAGGGCCGCGGCCAGCTCCGCCGCGCGGTCGGGGGCGACCTGGCGCAGGGCTGCGACACCGCGGGCGGCGGCCTCGGAGTCCATCACGAACGAGCCGTCGGCGATCAGCCGCTCGTAGGCCTCGCCGAACTCGGCGCCGGTCAGCTCGGCGATCTTGGCGTTCGCGCCCTGGACGTAGCCGAACTCTCGGACGGGTACCCGCCGCGATCCGGTGAACAGGCCGCCGGAGACGACCTCGACCGGCATTTCGGGGTGCCGGGCGGCGACCTCGCGCAGTGTTCCGGAGAACCCGTGCGACCAGCCGCAGTAGGCGTCGAAGACGTAGACGAGCTTCATGGATGACCTCGAAGGCGTGTCCTGCCCACCTGGTGCGGGCATTCGTCTGACGAAACAGTAACTGACGTGTCAGATATTTCAAGGTCCGTGTGAGGTGAGGCACAGGGGTGTGGCTGACAACAGCATTACACCAGCGTCGCCGCTGGTCCGCAGGTCAGGGCAGGCGGGGCAGCAGGTCCCGAGCGGTGTGGCTGAGGATGCGGAGATCCTCCGCGAACCGCTTACGATCCGCCTCGGGCAAGGGATCCACGAGGTATCGCTTGATGTTCTCCAGGTGCACCCGGGACGCGCGCACGACCGTCTCCTCGCCCAGCGGCGTCAGCCGCACCAGCTTTCCCCGCCGGTCGTCGGGGGAGTCCGCACGCGTCACGAAACCCGCCGCCTGCATGCGATCCACCAGGCGGGTGGCACCACCAGTGGTCAGCACCTGTTCCTGGGCAATGGCACGCATGGAAAGTCCCGGCTCGCCCGCGCGCCCGAGGATCAGCAGCACCTCGAAGACCAGGTGACTGATGCCGCACTCCGCCTCCAGCGCCCGGCCGAGGATGTACTCCAGCCGGTTCGCCGCCCCCTGCAGCCGCCCGAACGCCAGGATGAGCTCGTGACCGGCGGCCTCCTTCGCCGTCCTGATCTCCGCTTCCTCACCCACGGCCACACCGCCCCATCGTCGTCCCGGTACCACCGTACCGATCATGCAGGAACCGGATGGGGCGGCGGAGACACCTGGACCAGTCGAACGACAAGCAGTTCCAGTCGTTCCCGCAGCGGCGCCAGGTCGCGGCGGCGTCAGGGCGGCCGTCAACACCGATGTGTGCCGAGGTGAACACGACGCTCGCGGTCGTCACGGTTGGCCCGTGGCCGACGCTGGGGCGTGCTGTGGAAGCGGCCGGTTCGGTGCGAGTGCGCGGAGACCCGTATGCCCGTGATCTTCAGCGAGTTGGTGGTCAGGGGCGGCCTACCGATGGGCCGCTTCGTCGAGTTGATGTGCGCCAACCCGGCCAGGCTCAACGGCCTCTACCCCCGCAAGGGAGTCATCGCCCCCGGCGCGGACGCGGACCTGGCGATCTGGGACCCCACGGCCACCCGCACCGTCCGCAGCACCGGCCTGCCCATGGCCACGGACTACACACCGTACGAGGGCATGACCGTCACCGGCTGGCCGGAGACCGTCGTGGCGGGCGGCCGTCCCGTCGTCGACGCCGACCGACTGACGGACGCCGAACCCCGGGGCCGCCACCTGCGATCGGGCCCACGGAGCCGTTCCCCGGTGTGCTGATCACGCAGTTCAAGGGCGGCCAGGTGGCCGGGACCTGCGATGTCGCGCTCTCGATCCACGGTCCCGCGCGCCAAGATCCACCGCGCACCGCCATCTTGGGCGCACCGCGCCAACCCCTTCCGCGGTTTTCCGCACGGTGCCGGCTGCGATCACGGCGCGGAACCCGTCAGCGCGGCTTGGCTATCGTGCGGCGCACCACAAGATGCGGAGCCAGGACCACCTCTCGGGGTTCGGTACGACCCTGATCGAGGCGTTCCACCGCCGCGGCCACCGCGTAGCGCGCCTGCGCCTCGGCCCCCTGGCTGACCGTGGTCAGGTCGAAGCAGCTCAGGCGGGAGAGTCTGTCGTCGTCGTACCCCACAACTGACACCTCTCCGGGTACGGACACACCGGCACGGGCGAGAGCGGCCAGGACACCGATCGCGCTCTGGTCGTTGAACGCGACCACGGCGGTGGGCAGTTGGTCCGCGTCGAGGAGCTGGCGGGCGGCGCGCTCGCCGGCCGCCTCGGTGTTGTCACCGCGCAACACCTTGATGTGCGCGCCCAGTCCGTGGCGCCGCATGGCGGTGCGGTAGCCGCGGCGCCGGTCGGTGGCGATCACGCCCTTGCCGCCGTCGACGTACGTGATCTCGCGGTGTCCGAGCACCACGAGGCGGTCGACGATCTGGCCCACGCCGTCGTCGTCCGCGGTGCGGACCACGTCCAGCTCCCCTTCCTCGATGCGACGGCCCACGACGATGACGGGGGCCTTGCCGTCGAGTGCGGCGAGGGTGTCGACGGGGGCGGTCGGGCCGAGCAGGATCAGCGCCTCGCTGCGGAAGGCCAGCAGCGTCTCGATGGCGGTGCGCTCGTCGCGGGTGCGGGTCTGGGTGCTCAGGACGAGGTCGTAGCCGACCTCCTCGGCGGCCGAGTGCAGATGCTCGACCAGCTCGGCGTGGAAGGGGCTGTGGACGTCGACCATGACGCCGAGCATCCGGGTGCGCCTGCTGGCCAGCAGGCTGGCGGTGCGGTCCACCTGGTAGCCGAGGTCGGCGGCGGCCTTCAGGACGCGCTGCCGGGTGCGTTCGCTGGGGCCCGCCACACCGCGCAGCACGAGGGAGACGGACGCGGTGGAGACACCCACCCGTGCCGCCACGTCCTCCAGCCGTGGGCGCTTCTTCTCGGCCTGGCGACGTTCCGCCCCAGCGTCCTCCACTTGTGCCTCCCGGCCGCATTCTTCTCGCGCAACGCCCTTGACACGCTCTCGAAACGAGTCGATAGTACCAGGAATTAAAGCGCTTTAAATTGTCCTGACGTTCCAGCGAAGGCCGTTGGAACGTCGCCCGCGACCGGCGGGGACACGCGCTCACGGTCGATGCCGCCCACAAGGCGGGAAGCGGTCGCGGACGGTACATCCGGCCGCCACAGCTCCATGTGAGCCGACTCTGATCCTCCATTCCGACCCCGGCCCATCAAGCAGCTGCGGACCCACCGCCCTGCTACCTCTTTCAGTCGCACAGCGAGGTGCACGAACCATGAGCCGTACAGCCCTTCCCCGCTCCCGCAGAATCGCCCCCGTCGTGGCCGTCGCCGCCGCGGCGGCCCTCACCCTCGCGGGCTGCTCCAGCAGCTCGGGCGGCAAGAAGTCCACGGAGGACACCTCCGGCGCCTCCGTGGGCAAGGCGACCACTCCCCGGATGACGATCGCGATGGTCACCCACGCGCCCTCCGGCGACACCTTCTGGGACACCATCCGCAAGGGCGCCGAGGCCGCCGCCGCCAAGGACAACGTCAAGCTCATCTACTCCAACGACGAGACCGCCGCCGACCAGGCCAACCTCGTGCAGAACGCGATCGACCAGAAGGTCGACGGCATCGCGGTCACCCTCGCCAAGCCCGACGCCCTGAAGGACGTCGTCGCCAAGGCCGAGCAGGCAGGCATCCCCGTCGTGGGATTCAACGCCGGGCTGAGCGACTGGAAGAAGCAGGGACTGCTGTCCTTCTTCGGCCAGGACGAGTCCGTCTCCGGGCAGGCGCTCGGCACCAAGCTCAACTCCACGGGCGCCAAGCACGCGTTGTGCGTGATCCAGGCCCAGGGCGACGTCAACCTCGAACAGCGCTGCGCCGGCGTGAAGAAGACCTTCACCGGCAAGACCGACATCCTCTACGTCAACGGTACGGACATGCCGTCGGTGAAGTCGACGATCACCGCCAAGCTCACGCAGGACAAGTCCATCGACTACGTGGTCACGCTGGGCGCCCCGTTCGCGCTGACTGCGGTGCAGTCGCTGTCCGATGCGGGCAGCAAGGCGAAGGTCGCCACCTTCGACCTCAACAAGGACCTCATCTCCGCGATCGAGAAGGGCAGTATCCAGTTCGCCGTCGACCAGCAGCCGTACCTCCAGGGCTACTTGGCGGTCGACTCGCTGTGGCTCTACAAGACGAACGGCAACTACAGCGGCGGCGGTGAGCAGCCCGTACTGACCGGCCCGGCCTTCGTCGACAAGACCGACGTCGACGCGGTGGCGAAGTTCGCCGCGAAGGGCACGCGGTGATGCGTACGGTCCAGCAGGCCGAGCCGGCGGTGACCACACCGCCGGCCCCCGGCCCGAAGGAATCAGACGGCCGAACCTCTGAACGGGCCCTGGCCATCCGGATGTTGGCCCGTCCCGAGGTGGGTGTCTTCCTCGGTGCGGCAGCGGTGTACGTGTTCTTCCTGATCGCGGCTCCGCCGGTGCGCGAGGGCGCGTCGATGGCGAACATCCTCTACGGTTCGTCGACCATCGGGATCATGGCCCTGCCCGTGGCGCTGTTGATGATCGGCGGGGAGTTCGACCTCTCCGCCGGTGTCGCGGTCATCAC
>NZ_JBSFKO010000059.1:0-42961 GCF_053598575.1 Streptomyces sp. NPDC001100 | reverse complement strand
AGCACGAACTGTAGGAATCCGAGGCGCTTGTGCCCTCCGACCCGGGACGTTGCGCCGGACCAGAGAAGGTCCGGGCACCACGGCAGCGCGCGGTTGGAACGGCTCAAGCCAGGGGCAGCAGCACCTCGGTAAGTCGTAAGCTTGAGCCGCTCCGGTTGGCTCGTTCGGTTCTTAGGGCCGGTACCAGCCCTGGTTGGCCGATCCGTCGCAGGGGAATTGAGCAGCCATCGCGCCGTTGGCGGTACTGGCGCCCGAAATGCCGACGCACAAGCCGCCCTTGCGGTTCTTCAGCGCGAAGTGGTCCCCGTCGGAGACGGTCCAGTCCACCGCCCAGTCCTGGTTGAGGTCGCTGGACCCGGCCGCGATGGTGGCCAGTGCACCAGACGACGTGCTGGCACCGTCGATACCGAGGGTTTTGCCGGCGCCGAAGTTCTCGAACGTGTAGTAGCCGTGGAACGATTAGATCTGCCACGTCTGCAGGGTGGTGCCGTCGTTGTAGGGCTCCTAGAGGGCTCGGGCACCGGGAGTGATCCTCTGCTTGACTGCAGGTCCACTAAGGCAAGATGACGAAAATGTCGGCTTGTCCATTGAACTGCTGAGTCGGACGCCGCGTACCAGTCACTGTGGGTGGAACAGTGCGCCTCGCGTTCTGCAAGGGCAACGGGCTGACGACGTGTGGCAAGCGCGCGGCCCAGAGGAAGGATTGAGCGATTTCAGTGGATGCGGTCCGCCCGGTCGGTAGCGCTCTGGACTTAACCTCCCCGGTGGGGCAGGAGGAACGGGCCAGCGCTGCGCGCGTCCGTCGGCAAGTGTTGGGACTGGACGGTTTCCGCGGCCTGGCGGCACTGTATGTCGTCCTGTTCCACTGCTGGCTCTACACGTTCCCGGGCTACCCCAACAGTTCGGCGCCTTGGTGGTTGGACGGGCTGATGTTCGGGCGTCTCGCCGTCGTCTTCTTTCTGGTGCTGTCCGGTTTCTCCTTGGCGATCTCCCCGGCGCGTCATGGTTGGAGGGCGGACGGAGTCGTCCAGTTCCTGCGCCGCCGTGCCTGGCGCATCCTGCCTCCGTACTGGGCGGCGTTGGCCTTTAGCCTGATCATCTCCTGGTTCGTGGTACGGGCCTCGCACTACGGACCGCCTACCGGCGCGACAATTCTGGTGTATGGTCTCGTCGCTCAGGACATGTTCACCGCCCCGACACCGAATGGCGCATTCTGGTCGATCGGAGTGGAGACCGAACTCTATCTCCTCTTTCCACTCCTCCTCTTCATCCGGCGGAAGTTGAGCGCCACGGCCCTGGCCGTGGGTGTGACGCTCCCGGTGATTGCCCTTGGACTGTTGGCGGCCGACGCATCTCCCATGGAGGGTGACAACCTGCTCGCCCCACACCTCGCTCCCGTTTTCGTCGCAGGCGTCATAGGCGCGGGAATTGTCGTCGCGTCAGACAGGGTTCAACACCTGCCATGGGGATGGTTCGCTGTCCTGGCCGGCATGCCTGTCCTGGCTCTCGGTATCGTCCAAGGTTCCGTCTGGACGGTGAACCACTACTTCTGGGTGGATCTCGCCATCGCTCCCGCCATGACAATGCTGCTTGCCGCAGTTTCCACCAGCAGACCCGCGCTTCTCGTAAGGCTCCTAACCTTGCGACCTGTTCGGATTCTTGGTAATTTCTCTTATAGCCTATATTTGATCCACCTTCCGATCGTCTTGGTCGTCATTCGCCGAGTGGCCCCGCATTTCGTGGCGCCTGGGTTGCCCACATTTTGCTTCACGCTCCTCGTGGGTTTGCCGGTTTCGGTGCTCGGGGCATGGCTGTTCTCGCTGTTATTCGAGATGCCATTCAAACGGAACAGATCCTGGAAAAGCCTGATTGAACAGGGGCTTTCTCATAAGACGGCGTCTTGATTGGCGGTAGCTCGTAGTTCCGCGCATCCGGTCGGGTCGATGTTCGCGACCGTTCGGCTACGGACCGAGGTCACCGAAGGGGCCGGCTCCCACGCGACCACCCTGGCGATGGTGTTCAAGCTCGTCGAGTCCGCCCGGGCTCGCCGGCGAGCCGTTTACGCACCTCACCTCGTCGCTCTCGTCCGTGCCGGAGCCCACTTCGAGCGCGGCCACCTCGTCGAGCGCCCCGAGAGCCATGTGGTCTGAACGACCTCGATTCATCCACAGATCTTGACTGTGACTCCCCGCCCGCGTCGCCCTGGGCCGCAGGCCGACGCGTCAGACCGATGAGTTTGCCGGTTGCTTGAAGTCTTCTTCGTGACATGGCCGCCCGTCGGTGGATCAGGAAGCGGCGAGTCCCGGTGTCATGGGGAGAGAGAGGGCGGAATGCGCAATCCGATTCGGCTGTACCTGTCGATGTCGCTCGACGGCTACATCGCCGGGCCGGACGATCGGCCGGGCCAGGAGCTCGGGCGCGACGGCGGGCGGCTTTTCAACTGGCTCGACGACCGGAAGTCCGACGGTCGCAGCGGCCAGGTCTACCGTGAGGCGCTGTCGACCGACGCGGTGATTTCGGGCCGACGGACCTTCGAACTCGCCGGGCGCTGGCAGGGCGACCACCACGACGGCGTGCCGATCTTCGTCCTTACCCACCACGTGGATGACGGGGACGTGCCACCCGGCCACGCACGTTTCGTCACCGGCGTCGAGGAATGCGCCCGTCAGGCTCGCGCCGCCGCCGGGGACCGACCGGTCATGAGCCATGGGGCGGGGGCGGCCCAAGCGTTTCTCCGAGCCGGACAGCTGGACGAGATGGAGATCCACCTGATTCCGGTCCTCCTCGGGGACGGCCGACGGCTGTTCGACCACCTCGGTGGTGATCACATCGAACTCGACCTCGTCCGGCGGCTGGAGGACCGAGACGTCACGCACCTCCGTTACCAGGTGCGCCGACCCGGGGAGGCCGCATGAAAACGCTCTTCGTCTCCTACCGCGTCACCGAGCTGGACCGCTCGCTCGGTTTCTACACCGCCTTGGGCTACGTAGAAGTGGGCAGAATCGAGATCGGCGACGGGAGTCGCCTCGTGATCCTCAAGTTCCCCGGCGAACCGGCGGCCTCGCTCGAACTGGTCCACCGTCCCGCCGACGGACGTGTCGACGTGGGCAGCGGAATCGACCACCTCGCGATCCAGGTGGACACGCTGACTGCCACCCTCAGGACGCTGGCCGAAGCCGGCCTGGAGCCGGAGCGTGTCCAGTGTCCGGGCGGCCCTCACGGCCCGAAGACGTCGTGGCTCACTGACCCGGACGGTTACCGGATCGAGCTGGTGGAGTGGCCGTTCGGACATCCCGACGGCATCACCGCAGCAGACTTCTCCTGAGGTGGCCACGGTGAGCCGGGTAGCGACGCTCCCCTCGGCGCGGCCGTAGCGCAACGCGCAACGTTATCCCCCTCCCATCCACAGGTCTTGTCGGTTGCTCGCCCCGGGGGTGTCAACAGCCATTGAGATGCCCAGGTGGGTGTCCGTTGGGTGTCCAGGCTGGTGGCCAGCAGAAACCCAGGCGTGTGGCCAGTGGTGTTCCTGGAGTGGGTCAGTTCAAGGGGACCACTCCCTTCCCGGCGAGTGCCTCGGCAAGGCTTGACCACGACGACCGTACGCGGGCCCATCACCGACTGGAGATCCGGCGGTGGAAGGCCGCCGCCTTCGCCCACCTCGACCACCCAGATGCCCGCCGGGCACTGCAAGCCGTGCGCTGGAGGAAGGACTTCACGAGCGGCGAGCTCACCATCGAGCGCGTCTACCTGATCACCAGCCTGCCGCCCGGCGCGTCTACCGGCGCCCAGCTCGCCGACTGGATCGGAGGGCACTGGAAGATCGAAAATCTTCTGCACCACGTCCGCCACCGCACGTTCCGCGAAGACGACTCCAAGATCCATGTCGGCCTTCTCCCACACGCCATGGTCGGCCTGCGGAACCTCGCCATCGGCGTCCACCGTCAGGATGGCCACACCAACATCGCCGCCGCGTCACGTCCACCGCCCGCGACTGGTGAAGGTCCCTCGCTCGGCACCACGACAGGTGAGGGGAGGCCTGGCCGTGGCGTGCTGAGGGAGGGCTCCCCTCCGGGGTGGCCGGGGCGGTGTGCTCTTCGCCGTTTCCTTCAGCCCGTGCGCGACGTGTCGTGGTGGGTCTGCGCTTGGCAGAAAGCTTGGCCTGGCCCTCCCCGTGTGAGCGGCCTCGCGTACGGGCCGGCTGCCGCGAGCAGCTTGTTCGTGTGACGGGAGATGGCTTCGGTGGGCGGGATATTTGGTGGGGTGATTCGGCGGCGTGCGGTTTGACCGGGGGGCAGGCGGCGCATCGCCTCGCGCGGCGGCAGCAGGCCGCCGCCCAAGCGATCAAACAGGAGCACACAATTTCACACACGTGACATGTACGAGACATATGCTGCCGCCTGATCGTTTCCCCCGTACCCATGAATATCTGAGAGGACTCGGATGATCAAGGTGGGACTGTTCCGTACCCGAATGGCGGCATTAACCGCCCTGTTCAGCATCCTGATGACCTTGATCTGGGCACTTCCCCAGACCGCCACCGCCACCACCGAGGCAACCGCCGACACCGCCTCGACGGCCTCGACCGTTCCGACGCACCCCCTCTGCGCGAGACCCGACAAACCCAACCAGATGGCCTGCTTCGCGGTCGCCCGCGACGATGTCCGGCAGACCGGCAAAGGCTTCCAACCCCTGCTGGTCCCGGCCGGGTTGGGCCCCGCCGACCTCCAGAGCGCCTACGACCTGCCGTCCGACGTGGCCGGGGCAGGGGTCACGGTGGCCATCGTCGACGCCTACGACAACCCGAACGCCGAGGCGGACCTGGCCGTCTACCGCTCCCAGTTCGGCCTGCCGCCCTGCACCACCGCGGGCGGCTGCTTCCGCAAGACCGATCAGCGCGGCGGCACCGAATACCCACAGCCCGATCAGGGCTGGGCCGGCGAGATAGCCCTCGACCTCGACATGGTCAGCGCCGCCTGCCCGCTCTGTCACATCTTGCTGGTCGAGGCCGACGAGCCGTCCATCGACGGCCTCGGCGAGGCGGAGAACACGGCGGTCGCGCTCGGCGCCGCGTACGTCTCCAACAGCTGGGGCGGGAGCGAGAGCGCGATCGGCGACCTGCCCGGTGACGACTACTACAAGCACCCGGGCGTGGCGATCACCTTCAGCACCGGCGACAACGGCTACGGCACCAGCTACCCGGCCTCGCTGCCGTACGTCACGGCGGTCGGCGGGACCTCGCTGAGCCGGGACAGCGGGACACCCCGGGGCTGGAACGAGTCCGCGTGGACCGGCGCAGGCAGCGGCTGCTCGGCCTACCACCCCAAGCCGTCCTTCCAGACCGACCGGGGCTGCGCCAACCGCGCCGTCGCGGACGTGTCTGCCGTCGCCGACCCGGCAACCGGGGTCAGCGTCTACAACACGTACGAGGACCGCGGTTGGGGCGTCTACGGCGGCACCAGCGCGTCCGCCCCGATCATCGCCGCCACCTACGCGCTCGCCGGGAAGCCGGGCGCGAAGACCTACCCCAACGCCTACCCGTACGCCCACTCCGGCGCCCGCG
This sequence comes from Streptomyces sp. NPDC001100, assembly GCF_053598575.1. Taxonomy (NCBI): domain Bacteria; kingdom Bacillati; phylum Actinomycetota; class Actinomycetes; order Kitasatosporales; family Streptomycetaceae; genus Streptomyces; species Streptomyces sp. NPDC001100. Next base: position 37,401 of record NZ_JBSFKO010000059.1, on the reverse strand, counting down.
ACGGCGCGCCGAACGGCGCTCTGAACGACGTGACCAGCGGCACCAACGGCACCTGTGCCACCGCCAATCTGTGCACCGCCGGCCCCGGCTGGGACGGCCCCACCGGCCTCGGCACCCCGAACGGCACCGCCGCCTTCACCACCGGCCCGTACGGCAGGTTGACCGGCAAGGTCACCGACCCGTCCGCCGGCGGCCCGGTGGCCGGGGCGCGGATCACGGCCGGCACGAACGCCACGACGACCGGCGCCGACGGCACGTACGACATGACGCTCCCGGCGGGCACGTACGACGTGACAGCCGCCAAGTTCGGCTACGGCAGCACCACGCCGGCCGCCGTCGAGGTCGGCGACGACGCGACCGCGGCCCGGGATTTCACGCTCTCCGCCCAGCCCCTGGTCACCGTCAGCGGGCGGATCCGGGACGGCTCCGGGCACGGCTGGCCGCTCTCCGCGGGCATCCAGGTCACCGACGAGCCGTCCACTCGCACGTACACCGACCCGGCGACCGGCCGCTACACCCTCAAGCTGCCCGCCAACAGCACCTACACCCTGCAGGTCGACCCGGTCTACACCGGTTACCAGGTCACGACGGCCGACCTGACGGTGGGTGCCAAGGCCGGCAGCAAGGACTTCGGCGTCCCGGTCGACGCCGCCGCCTGCGTGGCACCCGGCTACAAGCAGACGTTCAGCGAGGCCACCGAGACCTTCGACGGCACGCAGGCGCCCGCCGGGTGGAGCGTCACCGGCAGCGGCCACACCTGGCGCTTCGACGACCCGGCCGGGCGCGGCAACCTCACCGGCGGGTCGGGCGACTTCGCCATCGCCGACAGCGACTACTCCGGCGACCGGCAGAACACCTCCCTCCTCTCCCCGGTCCTCGACCTGACCGGCTACGACACGCCCGCGGTCCGCTTCAGCACCTTCTACAAGCCGTTCGACGACGACTCCAAGGCCGACGTCGACCTGAGCGTCGACGGCGGTACGACCTGGTCCACGGTCTGGCACCGCGACACCGCCTCCGCGGGCCCCGGGACGCAGAGCATCGCCCTCCCGGACGCGGCGGGGAAGTCCGCTGTCCAGGTGCGGTTCCGCTACAACGGCGACTACGCCTACTACTGGCAGGTCGACGACGTCGCCTTCGGCGGTATGACCTGCAAGCCGGTGCGGGGTGGGCTGCTGTACGGGACGGTGACGGACCGCAACACCGGCCGGCAGCTGAGCGGTGCGACGGTGAGCGGCAAGACCGGCGCCAAGGCGACCACGGAGGGCGACGGTTCGTACGTACGCTTCGCGCCGCGGACGGGCCGTCAGCAGGTCGCGTTCAGCGCCGAGCACTACACCACGGCAACGAAGAAGGTGAACGTCAAGGCCGACCACGCCACCCGCCTCGACGCGGTGCTGCTCGCCGGACAGCTGGCGATCAGCCCGCCGGCGGTCGACAAGACCGTACGCAAGGGGAAAGCCACCACCGCCCAGGTCACCCTGCGCAACACCGGCTCGGCTCCGCTCACCGTCGGCCTCACCGAGCGGTCCGGGGACATCCCGACGGCGACGACGGCCCGCGCGGCAGCTCCGCAGTTCATTCCCGGTGACTTCACCCCCGACCGGCTGACGAAGGCGAAGACGAAGACCACGTCCACGGACGTGACCCCCGCCGCCTCAGCCTGGACCTCCCTGGCCGACTACCCCACCCCCGTCATCGACAACGCCGTCGCCACCGGCCCGGACGGTCGCGTCTACTCGGTCGGCGGCACCGACGGCACCTCCGTCCTGTCCGGCGGCTACGTCTACGACCCCGTCACCGCCGCCTGGACGGCGATCCCCGGCGGCCACCCCACTCCCCGCGAGTCACCCCAGTCCGCCTTCCTGAACGGCAAGTTGTACGTCACCGGCGGCTGGACAGAGGACGGCGGCACCGTGACCACCACCGAGGTCTACGACCCGCAGCACCGCACCTGGTCCACCGCCGCCCCGGTGCCGGCCGGGTACGCGGCAGCGGCTTCCGCCACACTCGACGGCAAGTGGTACCTGGTCGGCGGCTGCGGCCAGGGATACTGCACTGGCGCCACCGCAGTGCAGGTCTACGACCCGGCCACCGACACCTGGGCCGCCACTACCCCCTACCCCGAGGCCATCTCCTGGCTCGGCTGCGGCGCCGTCTCGGGCACCCTGAACTGCGCGGGCGGCACCACCGTGGTGGAGGGCACGCGGCACGGCTACGCCTACGACCCGGCCACCGCCGCCTGGACTCCGATCACCGACCTTCCCATCGACCTGTGGGCCTCGGCCGCCACCACCGCCGACGGCCGCTTCCTCCTCTCCGGCGGGGTCAGCAATCTCCTCGGCGTCGTCACCAGCGCCGGCTACGCCTACGACCCGGCTGCCCGCACCTGGACGGCCCTGCCCGCCGCCTCCACGCCGCTCTACCGGGCCGGTGGCGCGTGCGGGTTCTACCGGGTCGGCGGTGCGCCGAGCGTCTTCGACGCCCGAGCGAATGTCGAGCAGTTGCCGGGCCTCGACAGCTGCGTCCCGGCAGCCGACGTCCGCTGGCTCTCCACTACGTCCACCACCCATACGCTCGCCCCCGGCCAGCGCCTGACCGTCACCGTCCGGCTGGACGCGGGCGCTACGGCGGTGGACGTGGCCGGGACCTACACGGCCGCGCTCGCGGTCAGCACGGACACGCCGTACACGTACCCGGTGGTGCCGGTGCGGATGACCGTGCGCTGACAAACCGTCATCCGACAATCGTCGGGCCGTTCTCCGCCGCCCCCTCGCGCCGCATCAGTCGCGAGGGGGCCTCCTCGTGGTGGGGGCGAGCCCGGCCTGGGAGGCGAGGTGAGCGGCGGTGGGAAAGCCGGTGCCGTCGTCGACGGTGACCCGCAGGACTGTGTCGTGGTCTGCCGCAGCGAACTCGGTGCGGCGCTCCGCAGGCGCGATCGTCTGCGACGGCATTGCGCTGACCGCTCTGGAACGACACGGCGACAGCGTCGCCGTGAAGACTAACCGCGGCGACGCCGTGCGCGCCCGAGCCGTCGTCGTCGGCGGCACTCTGGCGGAGTCGCCCAGCGAGTAGGTGTGTTCTGGGCACAAGTGGAGCTGGCCCTCGAGGCCGAGGCGCCGGTAGACGGACAGCCGGCCGGTGGCGAGGACTCGCCACCGGCCCAAGGTCGTCGCCCTGTCCCGCTCTGCACGTTGCTTGGTCATCGACACCGCGTTCATCTCGGCCATGGCCGTCTGGGACCTGGCCGGCAACCTGCCGCTGTCGCTCAGGGTCCAGCTCACCGACCTGCGCACCGTGCTTGCTGGGGTGGCCATGATCCGGCGTACCGACTGCCTCGGCGCCTGCGAGCGTGCCAACGTCGTCGTCATCCAGCCCTCCGCCCAAGGCCGTCAGGCCGGCGGTCGGCCCGTCTGGCTCGGCCAAGTCAACGACCCCGACGCCGCCACCGACATCACCACCTGGGTGAAGAACCGCGGCCCCGGCCTCGCCGATCCGCCGGGCATCCTCGACCTCTACGCCTTCGTGCTCTCGCGGAGGGTGCGCCACGAACTCGGCGACTGACATGCCTTCAGATGGTCCGTCGCGGAGGACCGTTCCTGGTGACGGGCGCACCGCCGGTCGGCTGACATGCGGCTGGGCGGGCGTGCGGCTTGAATCTTCGGGTTACGGTCGCGGTGTGGAAGGCCGCGGCCTGGTCGCCGCCCTGCTGCGTGCCCTGCCCGAGACTGCCGAGGACACGGGCTGCCAGGTCCTGTGGCTGTACGTGGCCCATGGCAGCGTCGCCCCACACCGGGCAATCACCGGCCTCGGTCGGCCCTGCACTGTCGCTCACGCCGATGCGGAAGCCACTGTCACGAGATCGCGGGTCTTGCGGGCGGGGGCGAGGTGGCGTCGGTGCCAGTCGGCGCCGAGCTCCTGGTAGGAGGCGTCTGGATCGTTGATCAGGTGCCAGGCGATGACGAGTATCGAGCGGGCGACGGCGACCAGGGCTTTGGCGTGTCCGCGGCGTTTGACGATGTGGCGGTAGCGGGCGCCGAGGAAGGTGTCGGTGCGGGCGGCGGCGGTGGCGGCCTCGCCTAGGGCGCCCGGGGAACCCGCGTCGGAGCGGGCCTCCTGGTCTCCGGCCGTCTCCACAAAGGAGCCTCGTCGGCGGCAGGCGAGATCGGCCACCTCGTTCTCGGCTCTCCCCACGCCCTTCCTACCCACCACTTCTCGGCGTTTTCCGGGACAGGTACCGCAACCCCTGCATGCCGTGGCCGTATCCGCAGGCCGGATCGACGGCAGGCGCTGACCAGCGACGACGAGGCCGAGCGGACCCGCCTCGCGGAGCTGCTGCTACGCACCGACGGGGGCGCCGGCTCCATGTACGAGAGCTTCCACGTCGACGACCCCGCGACCTTCACCCGCCCCTGGTTCGGGTGGGGCGACGCCCTCTTCGCCGAGCTGCTCCTCGACCTCACGGGACGCTCGACGGCAGCCCTGGACCCTCGCCCGTCCACCACCGAACCGCCCTCACGGTAAGGGCACTTCCGACCTCCCGGGCCGGCGGTCGCTACGATCTGCGGCGTGTGCGCAAATATTGTGGTCGCCGAAGACGACGCGAAGCAGGCCGAATTGGTGCGCCGCTACCTGGCACACGAGGGTCACGCCGTCACGGTCGTCGAGGACGGCCGGACGGCTCTTGAGACGGTTCGGCACCAGGAACCCGACCTGGTCGTCCTCGACGTGATGATGCCTGGGGCCGACGGTCTCGACGTCGTACGGATCCTGCGCGCCGAACGCCGGGAGGTGCTGGTGCTGATGCTGACGGCCCGCAGCACCGAGGACGATCTGCTGCTCGGCCTCGACCTCGGCGCCGACGACTACATGACCAAGCCGTTCAGTCCGCGTGAACTCACCGCCCGGGTAAGGACGTTGCTTCGCCGCAACCGGCGCGGCCCCGACCCGGCTCCGGCGACCGTACCGGCCCCCGCTCCCGCCTCGGAGCCCGAAGCGGCCCCGGACGACGAGGTGTTGACGGTCGGCGCGCTCAGGGTCGATCCCTCGCGGCACGAGGTGTCGGTCGCCGGGACACCCGTCGAGTGCACGCCCGGTGAGTTCCGGATCCTCGCGGCGATGGCGGCCGAGCCCGGCCGGGTCTTCACCAGGGCACGGCTCCTGGAGGAGCTGCACGGCTTCGACAAGTACATCAGCGGCCGGACCGTCGACGTGCACGTCATGAACCTGCGCAAGAAGATCGAGCGCGCCCCACGACGGCCGGCCCGCCTCATCACCGTCTTCGGCATCGGCTACAAACTCACGGACCCTGCGAAGGACGTGTGCCATGCGTCGTCCTGACAGAGGAGGTACGGCGGGGGCCGCCCGGCTGCCGCTGCGCAAGAGCCTGGCGGGGCGGCTGTTGACCGTGACGGCGCTGGTGGCCTCGTGCTCGGTCGCCGCGACCGCCTGGCTGGCCGTGCAGACGACCTCCGTCGCGATCCGCCAGGAGCAGGGGCAGAACCTCAAGTCCGACGCGAAGATCTACAACACCCTCCTCGGCTACGCGGCCACCCACCCCGACTGGGACGGCGTCGACACCACCGTGCGAGATCTGGCCCAGGAGTCCGGGCGCCGGATCGTGCTCACCACGCCCGGCCGACGCCCGATCGTGGACTCGGCCGACTCGCGCTCAGCGGGCGGCGGTTCGTCCGACGATCTGCTCGCTCAGCAGGCCTCGGCGGTCGTGGATCCACGCTCCGTCGACACCGTACTGGTGCCCGACGCGGCCAGGGCCGGCGCCGACCGCGTCGATCCACGGGCCGTGGGGCCCTTCCGGCTGCCCCCGAAGGAACACGACGCACTGCGGAAGGCCGCCGCTGGGAGGGTGGCGTGCCTCGGCCAGTTGGGTATCGCCGCCGACGTCGTGGAGAGCCCGGGCGGACGGCCCCGCGTCCAGTTCGTGAGCGACGAGACCGAGGGAGGGACCGGCAGCGTCACCGACCGTGACATGGAGGCCAAGTGCTTTGCGTCCTACCCGGTCGGTCCCACCGCGACCGAGCGGAAGGCCCTGAGCGCCCTCAACCAACTGGCTGACGCCTGTCTGAAACGACAGGGTCGCACCGCCGTGAAACTGAACCTGGACCTGTCCTGGGACCGGAGTTACGCATACCGGCGGGACGACGCGGTCTCCGGCGCCGAGGACGGCCTCAGCGATCGGGAGGCGAAGGCCCTGGCCGCCAAGAAGGCGGAGGCCGCCGCGACGGCCGAACGCCAAGCGGCTTCCGGCGGCGCACTCGACGACGCCCCCGCGGAGATCCGCGACAGCGCGTGGGACCGGGCCGTGGCCAACTGTGTCGAAAGCGCCCGCCGGGAACAGCTCACGGGCTATGTCGCCGAGCCCGCGCTCCTGTTCATCGACGGCCCCGGTGCCGCCGGCGTGCCTGGCTTCGACCTCTCCCGCGCCAACACCGCACGCATCGCCGGTGTCACCGCCCTGGTCCTCGCCCTCACCGTCGGCGCCTCGGTGCTCGCCGGAGCCAGGCTCGTACGCCCGTTGCACGCGCTCACCGGCGCCGCCCAGCGCATGCGGGAGGGCCTGGACGCGGCGTCGGTGCCCGTGCCCGTCGTCTCCGACAATGAGATCGGACGGCTGACGGCGGCCTTCAACGACATGGCCGCGCACCGGGCCCGCCTGGAGGAGCAGCGCAAGGTGATGGTCAGCGATGTCGCCCATGAGCTGCGAACGCCGCTGAGCAACATCCGGGGCTGGCTGGAGGCGGCCCACGACGGACTGGCCGTGCCGGACCCCGCGTTCGTCTCCTCGCTCCTGGAGGAGGCGGTGCAGCTCCAGCACCTCATCAACGACCTCCAGGACCTGGGCGCGGCCGACGCGGGCGCCCTGCGGCTGCACCGGAAGCCGGTACGGATCGACGAGCTGCTCGGCCAGGTCGCCGCCGCCCACCAGGGGTTGGCCGAGACGGCGGGCGTCACCCTCACGGTCCTGACACCACCGCCGGGCGCCCCTCACCCACCGCTCCTCGACGCCGACCCCGTACGGCTGCGGCAGACCGTCAGCAACCTGCTCTCCAACGCGGTGCGCCACACCCCGGCCGGCGGCACGGTGACCCTGCGCCGGTACGTCACCGACCCGGGGGACGAGCTCGCCGTGGAGGTGTCCGATACCGGCAGTGGCATTCCGGCGGGCGACCTCCCGTACGTGTTCGACCGTTTCTGGCGGGCGGAGAAGTCCCGCAATCGCAGCACCGGCGGCAGCGGCCTCGGCCTGGCGATCGTCCTCAAGCTCGCCGAGGCCCACGGCGGCACGGTGGACGTGGCGAGCACGGAGGGGGAAGGGGCCACCTTCACCCTGCGGCTGCCGACAGCCGAGTCACGGAAGCCGGAGGGCCCCGGTCGACCCTGATGGGATGACAACAGCGCTCTGACAGTTTCCTCACAAGTGACCGTCAGGGTGAAGCCATGCCCGGAACCTGGTGCGGATCGGCAACCAGGAACGACCAAACCGGGCTGGAACTGGAGCCCTCACATGTCCCGCCGTCTCACCCTGCGCCCGCTGCGTATCGCTGTCCTGACCGGCGTCGCGGCCGGCGCACTGCTCGTCCCCGCCACCGCGGCCTTCGCCACCGGCCCGACTCCGACCCCGAGCGCGACCGCCCCGACCTCGGCCGACAAGGAGGCCCTGGCGAAGAAGAAGGCCGAGGACGCCAGGACGAGCAAGGAGGCCGAGGCCAAGAAGGCCGCCGAAGCTCAGAAGACCGGAGGCAAGGGCTACCCGCGTGGCGGTGTCGCCGCGGGCGAGGCCCCCGCCCAGGACGACAACACCGGCACGCTCATCGGTTCGGCCACCGGCGCGCTGCTGCTCGCGGGCGCCGGCACCTACGTACTGCGCCGCCGCACCACCGCCCGCCGCGAAGGCTGACCCGGCAGCACGACCTCTCGTACGAAACGGTGGCGTCGCCCTTCACCAGGCGGCGCCCCGCGCGTTCCGGCGAACCCTCGCACCCTGTTCTGGAGCCCGAGTTGCCCCCTGCACACCGTCCGGCCCTGTCCCGGGCCCGCCTCGCGACCCTCACCCTGTTGACCCTCGTCACCCTGCTCACCGGCTGTTCGTCCGGCCCCGACCCGACGGTCCGGGTCGCCCCAACCGCCCCCGCCGCCGCGTCGGGCGCTCCGAAGTCCGAGCGGCCTGCGGCCGATGCTCCGGCGGCCCCTGCCGAGGTGGCCGTTCCCTCCGTGGGGATCACCAGTTCGCTGATGGAGTTGGGCCTCAACACGGACCGGACGGTCCAGGTCCCGCCGGCCGAGAAGGGGATGACCGCGGGCTGGTACACGGGCGGTGCGGTGCCCGGTGAGATCGGCGCGGCCGTCATCATCGGCCACAACGACACCCGCTTCGGCAAGGCCGTCTTCCACGACCTGAAGAAGATCAAGGAGGGTGCGGACATCACCGTCACCGACAAGACGGGAAAAGCCCTCCACTTCACCGTCACGGCCACGGAGCGCGTCGCCAAGAACGCCTTTCCGACGGAGAAGGTCTACGGGCCGACCCAGGAACGTGCTCTACGGCTCATCACGTGCGACGGCGACTTCGACGCGCAGGGGCACCCTGTCGACAACCTCATCGTGTACGCGACAGCGAGCTGAGGGCCGTAGGCGTGTCCGTTTCGCCCTGCCGTCACGAGTAACGTCCGCGGCTCGATCGTCAGCGGCCGGTTCCAGGAGCGCGCCGCCGCTTCGCCCGGACCTGGCGAAACATCGAAGCCTTCACCTACCAGTGCGCACTGTCCCGCACCGCGTGCGCCACCTGAACAACATCGCCCATGTCTGGAGGCGCAACCCCGAAGGCCCGCCGCACCGATGACGCCCCTGCCCCTGCCTCTGCCGCCCAGCCAGACCGCGTCACAGAGAAGGCAGGTACGGCGAAAGCCCCCGGCCGCCACGGCGGTCAGGAGCTCTCGCCGTCGCGGTCGGTAGTCGATCTCGACACGAAGCTTCAGCACCAGGCCCACGGCGAAATCGACCTGAGCCATGTCTGTCTGGGTGAGGTGATCGACCCGATCACCCATCGCGAAACTTGTGTCGATCGTGCGGATCTGGACCGCGAGCACCAGGTCTCCCGGCCGCCGATTACCAACCGTGGGCGGAAAACCGCATCCTGAGCACTCGTGGACGTGGGCACGACGACGACCGTCGACCAGCCCTCCGGAACATCGCTGAGAACGATGCCGAGCCGCTTCCCTCTCTGCACGCGAGTTTGTGTCGTCGGAGGTTGATCACGGCAGGTCAGCGACTCAGCGCACCCCCAGCGCGCTGAGTCGCTGACCTGCACTTATGTGCAGTGCCTCGTAAACGTGCAGGTCAGAGCGTTGCGATCGTCTTGCAGGCTGCTCGATTTGTGGGGACGGGGGTCAGGAAGGCTTGACCGCCGAGACTGGGGTGACGGTCACCTTGTTGTCGCACTCGGCCCACACCCCGTCGTTCAGGGCGACCTGGTGCTTCCCGGAGTGCGGCAGCCCGATGACCATCGTCGGATACGCCTTCGGGGTCTTGCCCGACACGCAGTAGCCGTCGCCCTCGCCCTGGACCTGGACGAAGGTCAGCTTCACCCACGCCTTGCCGTGGGGCCGGACCGTCACGGTGGTCGCCCGGCCGGTGGGGGTGACCTTGAGCGGGGTGTTGTGGGTGGGGGAGCCGTTGCCGGCGCCGGCGACCGTCGTCGGGTGGCCCTTCAGGACGCACGTCTTCCGGGAGACGTTGGTGAACTGCACGACCGCCGCCCCGGTCCCGGTCCCGACGGGCCGGTGGACGGCCTGCCAGGCGCTGACCTGGAGGGCGGAGGCAGGGCAGGCGGGCGGCGGGGTGGAGGTGGTGGTGCTCGCTGCCATGGCGGTGCCGGGCAGGATGCCGGTCACCGCCGCCGCGACGGCCGTGACCGCCGTCGTCGCCAGAACCGCCCTGCGAATGCCGTTGCTGTGCCGCATGCTGTCGTCCCCCTGAGTCGTCTCGTCCGCGGGTTTCGGTCGTCGTTGTTGCCCCGCGGTACGCGTGGTCGTGGTTCGTGAGTGCAGACAGGGCGGGAGAGCGGCAGGTTCCGTGCGGCGACTCTTGTGACGGAACGGTGACGACAGGCTGCACCCGTGCAGATGGCCGACAGGGCGGACAGAATGGCTGTGTCACACAACCTGACATGGCGAACTCGGTCAGAGGGTGACTCCCACAGTCACCTGCATAGCCACTGGCAGCGAGCGGTGTCGTGTGTGCGGCAGTGGTGGAGGACGGTCACGTCCTACCTCTCCAGCGTGTCGCCCTGCGGGGTGTCGAGGAGGTCGTCGTCGTAGGAGATACGCAGGTGAAGTTCGAGGGGGTCTCCGGGCAGCCCGCGTGGCTCGATCACGGTGCAGCCTAGGTGTTGTTGTGGTCATGGGCGGAACGTGGTTCCTGGGTAAGGCCGTTGTGGAGAGCGCACTGTCGCGGGGGTGGACAGTTACGACGTTCAACCGCGGCCGGTCGGGTCGCGACATGCCGGGCATTGAGGTCGTGCACGGTGACCGCGGGGTGCGCGAAGACTTGCTGAAATTGGCTCAGCGCGGACCGTGGGATGCCGTGATCGACATGTCCAGTTCGGAACTTTCCCCGCGCGAAGTGGGCTTGGCCACAAGGTCGTTGCAGGACCGCGCCGGACGCTGGGTGCACATCTCCACTGTGTCCGTTTATGAGGGGTGGCCGCACCAGCCGCTGACGGAGAAGTCGCCGCTGCTGGACTGCCCTGCGGATGCCGACGCTTCATTCGGGTACACCGGCGAGGACGGCAGTCCCACGCAGTACGGATTCCCGAAGGCTGGCGGGGAACGTGCCGTCGCGGAGGTTTTCGACGGCTGTGCGGTGTTCCTGCGACCCGGGGTGATCCTGGGCCCCGGTGAGTATGTCGGTCGGCTGCCCTGGTGGCTGGAGCGAGCGAAGCGCGGCGGGCGCATCCTTGCCCCTGCGTCCGCCGAACAGCTTATCCGGCCAGTCGACGTGCGCGATGTCGCCCGGTTCGCTCTTGATCAGGCCGTCAGTTCGAGCAACGGTGGTGATCACATCGGCCCCATCGCCATTGCCGTGCAAGGCCTGACCGGCAACGATTCCGCGGCATGGCGCAGGGCGATGAAGATGCTGACCGACACCGACACCGACACCGACACCGACACCGACACCGACACCGACATCGTCGTCCGAAGCCCCGAAAGCGTGCGGCAGGCCCGGTGGAATGATGACGAGGCCGCCCTTTCGCACGGTCGTCAACGTATCGCCCAGACGGAAGAGCATCGTTCCGTCGAGCATGTAGAAGACCTCGTGCGAGAGCTTGTGGTGGTGCGGTGGTGCTCCGTCGGTGCCGGTCTTGAGGGTGAGACGACTGGCGCTGACCGCATCACCGTCGGCGAGCAGTTCGAACGCGCCGTCCGCGAGGGACGCGCCCGCCGCCGCGCCGGGTTGGACCACCAGCGCTTCGGCCATGGCTTCCATGGTGACTCCTTCGGCCGGGCGAGGCACCTCGCAGTGCGAGACAGGGTCAGCGCCTTGCGTACCCGTCCACGACAACCGCACCGGTGGCAGTACGCCCGTTGGATCCGCGACCAGGGCAACGCTACCTATAGGAAGCGGACATATCGACCTGAATGGCGGAGTGCTCCGCGGCGGGCCTTTCTTTGCCCGGTGAGACTTCCGACCGCTATGTCCCCCCTGTACCGTGCAAGAAGACCAAGGGACCAACCGGAACGAAAGCGGGCAACCGTGGTGGATCCGGAGCATGGACCGGGGCGCGGGGACAAGGTCGGCCTGCTCGGGCGCCAGGTGGAGTGTGCCGTCCTCGACAGGCTCGTCGACGCCGTCCGTACGGGAGAGAGCCGCGCACTCGTGATCCACGGGCCTCCCGGCATCGGCAAGTCCGCGCTGCTGGGACACCTGACGGACTCGCCGGGCGACCTGCGTGTGCTGCGCGCGGTCGGCATCGAATCCGAGATGGAGCTGCCGTTCGCGACACTGCACCAGCTCTGCGTGCCGCTGGTCGACCGCCTGGAGCACCTGCCCGGCCCGCAGCGTGCGGCGCTCGAGACCGTCTTCGGGATACGCGCGGGACCACCGCCCGGCCGCTTCCTGGTGGGCATGGCGGTGCTCAGCCTGCTGTCCGACGCGTCGCAGAAGCGCCCGCTGCTGTGCCTGGTCGACGACGCCCACTGGATGGACCGCGCCTCGGCGCAGGTCCTGGGCTTCGTCGCCCGCCGCCTCCTGGCGGAGTCGATCGCCCTCGTCTTCGGCGCCCGAGAGCGGGCCCCGGATCTGCTCGGACTGCCGGACCTGGAAGTCACCGGACTGCGGGGCGCGGCCGCGCACACCCTGCTCGAATCCGCCACGCACACCCGCCTCGACCACGACATACGCAGCCGGTTCGTGGCGGAGACCCAAGGCAATCCCCTCGCCCTCCTCGAACTGCCCCGCGCCCTGTCCGTGACCCAGCTGGCAGGCGGCTTCGGTCTCCTGAACACCGACGCCGTCCCGGGCCTGATCGAGCAGAGTTTCCTGCGCCGGATCGAGGACCTCCCCGAACAGACCCGGCTGCTCCTGCTGATAGCCGCCGCCGACCCCGTCGGCGATCCCGCCCTGGTGTGGCGGGCCGCCGATCGGCTCGGAGTGGCACCCGAGGAAGCGCTCGCCGACGGCACGGACGGGCTTCTGTCGTTCGACCTCTGCGTGACCTTCCGGCATCCGCTGGTCAGGTCGGCCGTGTACCGGTCGGCCACGGAGAGCGAGCGCCGGTCGGCACACCTGGCGCTGGCGGAGGCGACCGACCCGCGGGCGGACCCGGACCGCCGGGCCTGGCACCTGGCGTCCGGGACGGCCGGCCCGGACGAGTCGGTCGCCGCCGAGCTCGAACGGTCCGCCGGACGGGCACAGGCGCGGGGCGGGCTCGCCGCCGCGGCCGCGTTCCTCCAGCGGTCCGTCGTCCTGACCGTGGATGCCTCACGACGCGCCGAGCGGGCCCTCGCGGCCGCCGACGCCAGCCTCCAGGCCGGCGACCTCGACGCCGCCCGCCGCTTCGTCGACGTGGCCGACCAGAACGCCAGGAGCGATTTCCAGCGCGTGCGGGCGCACCTGGTCCGCAGCCAGATCACCTTCGCCGCCGGCCTCAACCGTGACGCGCCACCGCTGCTGCTCACGGCCGCGCAGCGACTCGAACGGTTCGACGCGAACCTCGCCCGCGAGACCTACCTGCTGGCGTGGGGCACCTCCGCGCTGGTCGCCGCCGACGCCGTCAGCCTCAGGGCGATCTCCCAGGCCATGGGGGAGCTGCCGCGGTCGACGGCGCCGCCCCGTGCCCTCGATCTCGTGACCGAGGGCTACGCGCTGCTGGTCACCGACGGCCGTGCCGCCGCCGTACCCGTCCTGAAGCGCGCGGCCGCCGCGCTCGCGGACCTGCCCGCGCGCGACCTCCTCAAGTGGGGCTGGGTGGCCAACGGCGTCAGCGCGGCCGTCTGGGACGACCGGGCCATGCGCACCATGTACGGCAGGGCCGTCGAGGTGGTGCGCGCCGCGGGCGCCCTCACCGAGCTCCCGTTCTGTCTCGCGTCGCTGGGAATGGCGACCACCTGGACCGGGAACTTCACCGGGGCCGCGGCAATCGTCGACGAGGCGGACATCGTCGCCGCGGCGACCGGCGTTCCCATCGCCCCGCACGTCAAGCTCCGCCTCGGTGCGCTGCGGGGCCGTACCGCCGACGTCGAGCCCCTCATCTCGGCCACGGTCGAGGACGCTGGTGCGAGTGGCCAGCTGATGGGGGTCACCGTGGCCCAGTGGTCGGCCGCCGTGCTCTACAACGGCCTGGCCCGCTACGAGCAGGCGTTGGCGGCCGCGCAGACCAGTGCCCGGATCCCCGAACTGTGGGTCTCGGTGTGGGTCCTGCCCGAGCTCGTGGAGGCGGCGGTCCGGGTCGGCGACGCGGAGGCCGCCGGCGGAGCTCTGGAAGGGCTCACGGACGCGGCGGAACCGTGCGACACCGACTGGGCGCAGGGAATCCTGGCCCGCTGCCGGGCACTGCTGAGTGACGGCGCCTCCGCGGACGGCCTCTACCGCAGGGCGATAGAACGGCTGGCAAGGACGCGCCTGCGCCCCGAGCTCGCCCGGACCCATCTGCTGTACGGCGAGTGGCTGCGCCGTAAGCGCCGACGGGTCGAGGCACGCGAGCATCTGCGGACCGCGTACACGATGTTCGCGGCCATCGGGATGGAGGCGTTCGCCGAACGAGCCCGCCGCGAGCTGCTGGCCAGTGGCGAGTCGATCCGCAAGCACAGGCTGGAGACGTCCTCGGGGGACGAGCTGACGCCGCAGGAGAAGCAGATCGCGCTGCTCGTGCGCGACGGCTTCTCCAACCCGGAGGTGGGCTCCCGGCTGTTCCTCAGCCCGCGGACGGTCGAGTGGCACCTGCGGAAGATCTTCACCAAGCTGTCGATCACCTCCCGCAGACAGCTCCGCGACGCCCTGCCCCGCAGCGCGTCCGAGCCCGCACCGGAGCATGGGTTCAGGCGATGAGCTGCTGGCCGCCGTCGACGTCGTAGGTCGCCCCGGTCAGGGCCGTGTTGGACATCAGGTGCAGGGCCAGTTCGGCCACGTCCGACGGCCCCACGACCCGCCGTATCGGCAGGGTGGCGCGCAGCTGCCGCCGCCGCTCCTCGAGTGCGTCGCCCAGCAGCCGTGCCGACAGCGGGGTGTCGACGAAGCCCGCGGCGATCGCGTTGACCCGGACCGGCGAGATCTCCAGTGCGGCGTTCGCCGTGATGGCCGGGAGCGCGGCGGCCGCGATGGCCGCGACACTCAGCCCCACGCCGGGGCGGCGGGCATGCGTGCCGGTGATGAAGGTGAGCGATCCGCCGGGCGCGACACACGTCGCGCACTCCCGTGCGATGCGCAGCGAACCCAGCAGATGTTCCTCCAACACGCTCCGGACCTGCTCGAAGTCCATCTGGGCGAGCGGCGCGTACGTCGGCCCGCCGCCCGCGACGAGGACGTGGTCGACGGGAGCGGGCAGCTCGCCGAAGAACCGTTCCAGTCCCGGGGCGTCGCTCAGATCGAGGGTGCCGGCGGACGCTCCGAGTTCGTCACGCGCGGCATCGAGACGCTCCCGGTCGCGACCGGTGATGATGATCTTCGCGCCGGCCGCGCGAACCTGGCGTGCCGTTTCCAGGCCGATGCCCGAGCTGCCACCGATGACGACGACCGTGCTTCCCGAGAGATCGTTCACTGGTCCTCCCTTCGCGCCCGCGCGGCGGGCGCGAGCCGGTGGTGTGGGGACACGTCCTCAGGACCAGTCTCGAACGGTTCGGCGGTTCTCGCGCCCGTGGTACTCACTGGCCCGTGGCCGCCCAGGGCGCCCGCCCGGGCCGCTGCCGCGCGTACGGGGCCGTGAGGCCCACCGCCCGGGCCGCCGCACTCGCCTCCGCGCCGCTGCCCCGACGACGGACCAGTGACTTCCACGGGCGCGAGGCGCTCGGCGCGGCGTGAGGGTGGAGGCAGGCCACGCGGGACCTCCCCGCGGCTGCCGAAGGGAGTGGGCATGTCCAATCACTTCAGTGCGGCCTACCTCAAGTTCCCCGGCGACGACGCGCGCCTGGACCTGACCGACCTGTACGTCTTCGCGACGCCCGGCGCCCCGGGGAGGACGACGCTGATCATCGACGTGAACCCCTTCACCACAGGGCTCAGCGCCACTCCGCCCTTCCTGATGAGCCCGGAGTTCCACCCGGACGCGGTGTACCGGATCAACATCGACAGCGACGGGGACAACCAGGCCGACGCCGCCTTCTCCACCGTCTTCACGGACGCGGAGGGCGGCAGGCAGGTGGGCACGGTCTCCTACGCGATAGGCGACGACGCCCGGCGGATGGAGCCGGCAGGAGAGGTGATCGCCTCGGCGGTGCCGGTCGGCTTCGGCGCCGCGGCGCACCCCGTGCAGGCGGGCGAATGCGAACTGTTCATGGGGGTGCGCAGCGATCCCTTCTTCGCCGATGCCGAAGGCGCGCTGCACGGCTTCGACTGGACGGGCGAGGACTCGTTCGCCGGCAAGGACGTGCAGTGCATCGCGCTCCAGGTGCCCGACGACATGCTCGGACCCGACCCGGCGATCTCGGTGTGGGCGACCGTCAGCGTGCGCCACGACGGCACGCTGGTCCAGGTGGACCGCGGCGGGAACCCGACCATCAACCCGTTCATCAATCCCGACTACGCCAAGGACCGGTACAACGCCGGACACCCGGCGGACGACGTCGCGACGTATCTGCAGCCGTGGTCGAGACTCCTCCAGGAGAACGGCTATCCGGCCGCGGAGGCGACTGAGGCGGCCGCCTCAGTCCTGCCGGACGTCCTGCACTACGACCGCGACCGGCCCGTCGCCTACCCCAACGGCCGCAGCCTGACCGACGACGTGTTCAGCGCCCGTATGTCCTTCCTGACCCACGGCGAGGTCACCTCGGACGGGCTGTCGCCGCACGACGACATGCTGACCGAGTTTCCCTACCTCGGACCGCCCCACCGGTGATCAGGACGGAGGCAGCCGATCATGAACATCCCCGGTAAGAAGGTCGCCGTCATCACCGGTGCGTCGCAGGGCATCGGCGCGGGCCTGGTCGCCGCCTACCGCAAGCTCGGTCACCGGGTCGTCGCGACCTCCCGCAACATCTCTCCCTCCGACGACCCGGACGTCCTCACCGTCCGCGGTGACATCGCGGACCCCGCCGCGGCGGAGCACCTCGCCGCCACCGCAATCGAGCGGTTCGGGCGCATCGACACCCTGGTCAACAACGCCGGCCTGTTCATCGGCAGGCCGTTCACGGAGTACTCCCAGGAGGACTACGAGGCGATCGTCGGCGTCAACCTGACCGGCTTCTTCCGGATCACCCAGCTCGCCGTCGAGCAGATGCTCCGCCAAGGCGGCGGACACCTCGTCCAGGTCACCACCAGCCTGGTCGACTACGCCAGTTCCACCGAACCCTCCGTGCTGGCCTCCCTGACCAAGGGCGGCCTGCAGTCCGCCACCAAGTCCCTCGCCATTGAGTACGCGGCGCGCGGCATCCGCAGCAACGCGGTCGCGCTGGGCATCATCAGAACGCCGATGCACCCGGAGGAGGACGAGGAACTCGCGAGGAAGCATCCGCTCGGACGGATGGGCGAGGTGGGGGACGTCGTCGAGGCCGTTCTCTACCTCGACACCGCGTCCTTCGTGACGGGCGTGACACTGCATGTCGACGGAGGCCGGAGCGCCGGTCACTGAGCGGCGGTGGGAGGCCGTACCTCCCAGCAGGGAGACAACAGGTCGTGGCGCGGGTGGCGGTCGGGGACGGAGCATGGCGGGAGTGAGGCGCTGGGCACGTCGGGCCCGCCGACGACCGGTCCGCCCGAACCGCCGGACGGTTCGGGCGCCCGCCTGCACGGTCCGGAGGTACCCGATGAACGGCAACCGTCCTGGGACGAACACGCTGACCGTCACCGTGTTCGTCTTCCCCGGCGTGCGGCTGCTCGATGTGACAGGCCCCGTCGAGGTGTTCGCCTCGGCCAACGAGTTCGGGGGCCGCTACCGCGTGCAGATCGTGTCCGAGGACGGGGCCGACGTGATCACCTCGGCAGGGACCCGCATCAGTGCCGATCGTTCCGTCGACGAGGTCCGTCAACCCTCCGATGTGCTGATGATCCCGGGTGGCCCGGAGTGGGAGACGCTGATCAAGGACGATGCCCTGCTGGATGTCGTCCGTCGGCTGAACAGGACGGCGGGATGCACGGCCTCCGTGTGCTCGGGAGCGTTCCTGCTGGCCGCTGCCGGGCTGCTCGACGGTCGCCGGGCCACGACACACTGGCGCTTCACACGCCAACTGGCCCTGCGTTTCGCGTCCGTGCGGGTCGCGCCGGACGCCATCTTCGTGCGCGACGGCAAGATGATGACGTCGGCTGGCGTGAGCGCCGGGATCGACCTGTCCCTGGCGCTGGTGGAGGAGCACTACGGCGCGGACGTCGCTCGGGCGGTCGCGAAGGACATGGTCGTCTTCATGCAACGACCCGGAGGGCAGTCCCAGTTCAGCGTCCGCTCTCAAGTCCCCTACTCACGACAGGAGTTGCTCCGCCGGATCCTGGACGCGGTGGCCGAGGACCCGGGTGCCGACCACAGCCTGCCGGCGATGGCGCGGCGCGCCGGGGTCAGCGTCCGCCACCTGGCCCGGCTCTTCCAGGAGGAAGCGGGCACGACGCCGGGCAGGTATGTGGAGCAGGTACGGGTGGAGGCCGCCCAGGTGCTGCTGGAGACGGGCGACGACCCCATGGCGGCGGTGGCGCGCCGCACCGGATTCGGCTCACCGGAGTCCCTGCGCCGTGCGTTCGTACGGCACCTGGGTGTCACCCCGGGTGTCTTCCGCTCCCGGTTCCGGACGACCGGCACAGGTCTCAAGGACGCGGAACCGGCGGGGAGTTCGGGGTAGTCCGCCGACGTGGATGCCCGGCCGGTGACCGGCCGGCGTCACGCCTCGCCGACGCCCCTGCCCGGCATCCGCTCCGCAAGTGCGGCTCGCGATTCGGGGGCGGCGAAAGGGTCGGCGAAGTACTGCGTCTCGTGCACCACATGACCGCCGGCGAACTCCATGACGCTGACCGAGACCGTGGGCACCCCGTCGTAGGTGATGACGCATTCGCTCACCCACAGGTCACCGCCGCCGACGACGCGGCGGAGGGCGAAGTGCCGGTCGGCGGCGTGCCCGCCGCGTTGCGCCGAGATCGCGGCGCGTCCCCGGAAACGCTCGCCCGACTGCGGGTAGTCCAGGACCGCGTCCTCGGCGTAGACGGCGTGCTCGGCTTCGATGTCGCCGCGCTCCGAGGCTCGCCAGTGCTCCTCGATCGCGGCCCTGATGCCGCTGTGTGGATCCATCGCGTGGTCCCTTCGGTGAGCGCGCGGGACGGGCCGCTCCTGAACGGGTCCCAAGGCCCTCTCCACGGTATGAGACCGGCGCCGGTCGCGCTCATCGTCGTGAGCCCGCCGCTGTCACTCCACGACATGACCGGCCGGAGGGCGCACATGCTGGGTGGCGTGCCTCAGGGAGCGGCCCGCCACCACCAGCCAGGTGAGTACAAGTGCCGTGTACGGCGCGGCAGTTGTCCAGCCGAGCGACGCGGACCCGATACGGGTGGCGAGTGTGCCGGTGGCCGTCACGCAGGCACCCACCGGGAAGATGAAGGACCACCACGTCGGCGCGAACGGCAGACCGGCGCGGATCGTCCGTACCGTCAGCCCCGTGGCGAGGGCCAGCCAGAGCATGGCGAAGTCCCACACCACGATGCCGCCCAGCAGCGCCAGCACCGCGGTGCCGCGGGCAGCGCACCCGGTGCCACCGAGGCCAGTGCGCCAAGTGCCGTGACCGACTGCCCGAGCGCGCCCAGACCGATCCAGACGGTGGGCACCGTGGTGCCGGTGGGTACGTCGTGGTGCACCAGGCGGCCGTAGATCATGGCCAGGACCAGCAGTGCCGCGATCAGGCCGAGTCCGAGCATCGCGTAGCAGCCCAGCGGGAGGGTGAGCCGCGGCTGCCCGGCCGGCGTGTGCGGGACGAGCAGCGCGCCCGTCGCGGCGGAGACCATCGGCAGCATCACCGGCATCAGCCAGTCGCCGAACGCCGCGTCCGGAGCGAAGCGGTGCCACGTGACCATGAGGTACGGCACCGTACAGGCAGTGACCAGGCCCAGTGCGGACCCGGTCAGCCACAGCACCCAGTCCACGCCCACCGCCACGTCGAGCCCGATCACGTCCTTGCCCAGCAGGAGCGCGCCGGCACCCACCGTGAGCAGCGCCATCGGCGGCGCGCCGAAGAACTGGGCCATCACCGGGTCGGCGGCGTGGGAACGGATCGCCCGCTGCCGGAGGTAGCGCACGGCCAGCACGACCAGCAGGCTCCCGGCGCCCGCCCACACCACCGTGGCCGCCGTTCGCAGGCCGGGAAAGGTGCACGGCAGGGTCGCCGCCGCGTTGGCGATGATGCCCGTGCCCCTCACCGCCGCGAACCAGGGGGGCCGAGGAGCGGGCGTGCCGCCGGGTGAGCGGCGGGAGGTTAGGGACGGGTCGGTAGGGAGAGATCCATGATCCGCACCCTAAGTTCGGGCAGGGGCGGCTCTGTTGATCATGTCCTGATGTGAGGGGCCCCGGCACATACCGAGCGTCGGCGGGCCGCGCGGGCCGGTGAGGACCAGGGTGTCCCACCGGTGCGACCGACCGCCTCCGCGCGGGACCGTGACAAGCACAAGCGGCCTCGCGCGCAGGACGCGGGGCCGGATCCCGGAGGGCAGGAGTGGTCGTGATGGCGAAGGTACTTTTCGTGGTGTCCGGAGCGACGTACTGGGTCCTCAAGGACGGCAGCAGGTACGCGACCGGCTACTGGGCCGAGGAGTTCGCGGCTCCGTACAAGGCGATCACCGAGGCGGGACACGACGTCGTGGTCGCCACCCCGAACGGCGTGACACCGAACGTCGACATGATGAGCCTGCGCCCCTCCATGGCGGGCGGCGAGCAGGGAGCACTCGAACTGGAGCAGATCATCCGCTCCGCCGAGGTGATGCGGCGGCCGCTGCAACTGTCCGACGTCCGGTTGGAGGACTACGACGCGGTGTACCTGCCCGGCGGCCACGGCCCCATGTCGGACCTGTGGCTGGACGCCGACGTGGGCCGGATCCTGACGGCGCAGCTCGCCTCGGGCAAGCCCCTCGCGATCGTCTGCCACGGCCCCGCCTCGATCCTGGCCACCAGGATCCACGGCAAGTCGCCCTTCAACGGCCGCCGGATCACCTGCTTCACCGACGAGGAGGAAGAGGCCGTCGGGCTGGCCTCCAGCGCGCCATGGCTGCTGGAGACGGAGCTCAAGGAGAAGATCGGCGTCGACTTCAGCCGCGGCGAGATCTGGAAGCCGTACATGGTGGAGGACCAGAACCTCATCACCGGGCAGAACCCGGCCTCGGCCGCGGTCCTGGCGGAGCGGCTGCTGGTGCTGCTGAAGTAGCGGCGCGACCAGTGAGAATCCCTGGCGCGAAGCACCGGCCGTGCGGAGGACCCTCGTCATGTCGGCATTTCGTCCCAGTGCGGAGGCGTGAACCATGGACATGAAGCTCGAGGTCGTCGTGGTGCCGGTCACGGACGTCGACCGGGCCAAGGACTTCTACACGGCATTGGGCTGGAGGCTCGACGCCGACGTCGCCACCGACGAGAACTTCCGGGTCGTGCAGATGACCCCGCCGGGCTCGCCGGCCTCGGTCATCTTCGGCACGTCGGTCTCGTCGCAGACACCGGGCTCGGCCCAGGGCCTGCATCTGATCGTCGACGACATCGGCGCCGCCCACGACGAGCTCAAGCGGCGCGGCGCGGACCCCGGCGACGTCTTCCACGACGCCGGAGGCGTCTTCCACCACGCCGGGACCGACGCCCGGGTGCCGGGCCCCGACCCGAGCCGCAGCAGCTACGGCTCGTTCCTGTCGTTCAACGACCCGGACGGCAACGGCTGGGTGCTGCAGGAGATCACCAATAGGCTCCCCGGCCGCCTCGACCCCGCGACGACGGCCTTCGCCTCGGCCTCGGACCTGGCGAGCGCGCTGCGCCGTGCCGCGGCCGCACACGGCGAGCACGAGGCGCGCACCGGCAAGGAGGACCCGGACTGGCCGGACTGGTACGCGCGGTACATGGTGAGCGAGCAAGCCGGCACCGAGCCGCCGACGTGAGCCCCTCGGCCGCCGGAGCGCTGGACGGGGCAGTCGCGCTCGTCACCGGCGCCAGCAGCGGTATCGGTGCCGCGACCGCGCGCCGGCTGGCCGGTGAGGGCGCGGCGGTGGCGCTCGTCGCCCGCCGCCGGGACCGCCTGCGCCGGCTCGCCGAGGACATCACGCGGCGGGACGGCCGGGCCCGGGTGGTGGAGGCCGACATCACCGAGCCCGAGCAGGCCTACCAGGCGGTGCAGGAAACGCGCGAGGAGCTCGGGCGCCTGGACATTCTGGTCAACAACGCCGGGGTCATGCTGCTCGGCACGGCCCTGCACACGACGACCGAGGAGTGGGACCGGATGGTCTCACTGAACGTGTCCGCGCTGCTGCACGTCACGCACGCCGCGGTCCCGCACCTGATCGACGCCGCGGCGACGTCCCCGCGGCAGGTGGCCGACATCGTGAACGTCAGCTCGACGGCCGGACGGGTCGCCCGCCCCTCCAGCAGCGTCTACAACCTGACCAAGTTCGGTCTCAACGGCTTCACCGAGGCGCTGCGCCAGGAGCTCCTCGTCGAGCGCGTCCGTGTCAGCGTGGTCGAGCCCGGCACCGTACAGACGGAGCTGGTGCACCACCTCGGCGACGCCACCCGCACCGCGGCCCTCCAGCAGGTCAGCGGCATCGAGCCGCTGCAGGCCGCGGACATCGCGGACGCGATCGGCTACATCGTCACGCGGGAACGGCGGGTGGCCGTCAACGAGATGCTCGTGCGCGCCGGCGACCAGACGTGGTGACCGGGCAGGGCCGACGCGAGACGGGAGACGACAAACGCAGACGGGAGACGGACGGATGAAGCACGACTACGACGTCATCGTCATCGGCGGCGGCTCACCGGGTGAGCACTGCGCGGGCGCCCTCGCGGACGGCGGACTGCGAGTGGCGCTCGTGGAGCGCGAGTTGGTCGGCGGGGAGTGCTCGTACTTCGCGTGCATCCCGTCCAAGACCCTCCTGCGCCCGGGCGAGGCCGTGCAGGGCGCGCGCGAGGCCGCGGCCACCGCCGAGGTGGACATCGAACAGGCGCTGGCCTGGCGGGACTTCATGGTGTCGGACTACTCCGACGCCGGACAGGAGCGCTGGCTCGCCGCCAACGGCATCGACCTGCTGCGGGGTTCGGGCCGGCTCGTCGGACCGGGTGCGGTGGAGGTGGCCGGTACCCGCTACACGGCTGACCACGTCGTACTGGCCACCGGCGCCTCGCCGATCGTGCCTCCCGTGCCCGGCCTGCGCGAACTAAACGGCCTCTGGACCAACCGCGAGGTGACCGGCATGAAGACGGTCCCGCGGCGGCTGCTCATTCTGGGTTGCGGACCGGTCGGCGTCGAGATGGCACAGGCCGTACGGCGTCTCGGCGGCGAGGTGGTGCTCACCGGCCAGGACCACCACGTACTGCCGCGCGAGCCCGAGCCGCTGGGCCGGGCCCTCGGCGAGGCACTGCGGCGCGACGGCATCGAACTCGTCCTGGGCCGGCGCGCCGTCGCCGCCCGGCAGGACGCGGAGGACTACGTCCTGATCCTCGACGACGGGCCAGAACTGCGCGGCGACAAGCTGCTGGTGGCCACCGGACGCCGCCCACGGACCCACGACCTGGGCCTCGAAACGGTCGGCGTGAACGCCACCGACAGGGGTGTCCCCGTCGACAGTCGGCTGCGCGCCGCCGAACGGCTCTGGATCGTCGGCGACGCGACCGGCCTGTGGATGCTCACCCATGTCGGCAAGTACCAGGGCGAGGTCGTCGCCGACAACATCCTCGGCCATCCCCGCGAAGCCGACTACACGGCCGTGCCGCGCGTGGTCTATACGGACCCGCAGGCGGCGGCCGTAGGCGCGGGTGAGGGGCAGTTCAGCGCCACGGTCCCGATCTCCGAGGTCGCCAAGACGGCCGCCTACACCCGCGCGTACGCCGACGCCGTGGGCTTCCTGACCCTGCTCAGCGACGGCCGGACGGTCACCGGTGCCTACGCGCTGGGTCCGGAGGCGGGGGAGTGGCTGCAGCAGGCGACCCTGGCCGTACGCGCCCAAGTCCCGCTGGACGTACTGCGGGACACCATCCAGCCGTTCCCGACCTTCTCGGAGATCTACGTCGCCGCACTCAACGACCTGCACCACCAGGTGGCACGGAGCCACGCGGCCGAGGGGCGCATCCCCGCATGACGCGCCCGGACCTTCCGTCCGTGCGGATGACCTTGCATCGACGAAGAGATGAAGAAAGGTGGCTCACGCCATGCGTTCCGACATCGTTCCCGGCGGGGTTTTCCCGGACTTCGCCCTGCCCGACCACACCGGCACGGTCCGCACGCTCAGCGAGCTCCAGGGCCGCGACCCGCTGGTCCTCACGCTGGCACGCGGCCACTACTGCCCGAAGGAGCATCAGCAGCACCAGGAGATGGCCGAGGTGCTCCAGCCGAAGACGGCGGTGGCCTATACACAGATGGCGACCATCGCCACCGACGAGCACCACACGCTGCAGGAGTTCCGCCTGTCGGTCGGAGCACAGTGGACGTTCCTGTCCGACCCGGGCCGGATCGTCCAACGGGAGCTGGACATCCAGGAGTACACCGATCCCGAGCACGACCCGATGATCCCGCACACTCTGGTTCTGAAGCCGGGCCTGGTTGTGCACCGCGTCTACAACGGCTACTGGTTCTGGGGTCGTCCCTCGGCCTACGACCTCTGGCACGACCTGCGCGAGGTGACCCGCGATATCCGGCCGGACTGGGACCTCGCCGCCCCCGGCCTGCGCGAGGAGTGGGACTCCGGCGAGCGTTCGTCCTTCCACGGATGGGACCGGCGAGCCGTGGAGGCGCAGACTTGACCGCGCCCACCGCCGTGTCCGAGCGGGTCATGTGTCCGCTCGGACAGGCTGTTCCCGACCGGTTCGGGATCCCAGCTCGCCCGTCGGGCGGGGCCGGACCATGGCAGCCACCATCGCGGCGAACACGACCGCCCAGACCACCGCGGCCACCCAGCCCTCCCAGCGACCCGTGCTCGTCAGCCACGAGGTTCCGGTCGCGCGCCCCAACTCATGTGTGGTGACCGCGTACATACCGATCGGGAAGACGAGGTTCCACCAGCCGAGGTCGTAGCGCAGAGGGATGCGGCGCACGACGTGCCGCCACACGCCCAGGGCCAGCAGGAGCGGGATCAGCCAGCTGGAGAAGGCCCACAGGACGACGGCCACTCCGACGAGTAGCGGACGGGACAGCAGCGTCTCGTCCGGTGGCAGTGCCGTCAGCCGGACGGCGGCGAGCACGGCGATCGCAGCTGCTCCCATGAAGATCCACACCGAGGTCATGAGGCCTTCCGGGTGGATGGGCCGGGCGAGCAGTCTCGTCAGTACGATCGCCGCGGTCAGCAGATACTGGATGAGGCCGATGGCCCAGCACACCACGGCCAGTACGGCCAGGGCGTGGTTCGGGGCGGCCCGGGCCAGCGAGGCCGCCGCGACGGCCACCGACTCCGAACCCACCGCCCACAGGAACCAGGTGCCGTTGGCCTGGTCGGGCGAAGGGTTCCGCTTCAAGGTGGTGATGAGCGCGAGCGGCACCGCGTAGTCCAACACCAGCCATCCCAGGACTCCGAACGCCAGGAACGCCCCGGCCACCGCGGTGTGACCGTCCGGCACCAGACGCGCCGCCAGCACGTTGGCGGAGACGGCGAGGGTGAGCAGCACGAAGGCCCGCGGCCCGAGGAGGGTCGCCACGAAGCGTTGGCGCCGGCGCAGCATCCACCAGCCGTAGGCGGGCACCAGCACCGCGAAGCCCGCGAGAGCCACCCACAGAAGTACGACGGAGGCCGTGCCGGCGCCGTTGACGTAGAGGGCCGTGGAGACGATTCCGGTGCCCATGACGAAGGACAGCGACGCGGCGTTGAGGCGCGTCACCGCGGCGGAGAGGGCCGCGCGGTACCCGGACGGCGGGGGAGCGGGGTCGGCGGGCCCTGACGCGGGAGATGAGGGCTCAGAGCGCTGGGCAGCGTCGTCGCGGCTGGTACCGGCGAGCCAGTCGGCGGGGGCGGCGGCGTGACCGCGGTCGATGGCGTGTCCGTCCGCTTGGCCGTCCAAGGCGGAGGTCTGCTCACTGACCCCGTGGTTCCTGATCTGCTCACTCATGACACGTCCTCCGGCCGCTTGCGCCGTACGAGCAGTTTAGGGCGGCGCGTATGTCACGGCTTCCTGGCGAGTGGCTGTGCGGGCCGGTGCTCACTGGAACGCCGCCGCCACGACAGCCTTCTGTTCCCGGCCGTGCCGGCGGCTGGAGCCGACCGCGGGTGCGGTGGCCTCCGGCCGGCTGACGCAGTCCACGAGGCGTCCCGCCGTGCGGTACAGGCGCGGCGGGAGGAAGGACCACGGTCCCTGGTTCTCCGGTTCCTCCTGCACCCACCGCACGTCCGCCGTGGCCGGGAAGCGGGCGAGTTCCGCCGCGAGCTCCTCCTCGGGGAACGGGTAGAGGCGTTCGAGGCGGACGATCGCCGTGTCGGTCGTGCCGGTCGCGTTCCGGTGGGCGTCGAGGTCGTGGAAGACCTTGCCGCAGCACAGCAGGACGCGTGCGACCCTACCGGGATCCACGGTGTCGTCCGGCAGGACCGGGCGGAAGCCTCCCTCGGTGAAGTCGGTCAGGGCGGAGACGGCCGCATTCGACCGCAGCATCGACTTCGGGGTGAACACCACCAGCGGCCGCTTGCGAGGGGCCAACGCCTGCTGCCTGAGCAGGTGGAAGTAGGTGCCCGGCAGCGACGGCATGGCCACCGTCATGTTGTCCTGCGCGCACAGTTGCAGGAACCGTTCGACGCGCGCCGAGGAGTGGTCCGGTCCCTGGCCTTCCAGGCCGTGGGGCAGCAGGAGCGTCACACCGGATCGCCGGCCCCACTTCTGCTCGGACGACGCGATGTACTCGTCCACGACTGTCTGCGCGCCGTTGACGAAGTCCCCGAACTGGGCTTCCCACAGCACGAGCGCCTCGGGGCGGGCCGCGGCGTAGCCGTACTCGAAGGCCAGGGCGGCCAGTTCGGACAGCATGGAGTCGTACGGCGTGAAGGTCGCCGCCCCCGGACCGAGGGAACGCAGCGGGGTGTGTTCGGCGCCGGTGTGTCGGTCGGTCAGTACGGCGTGGCGCTGGCCGAAGGTGCCGCGCCGCGAGTCCTGTCCGGCCAGGCGCACGGGCACGCCTTGCAGCAGCAGCGAACCGATCGCCAGTGTCTCCGCGGTGGCCCAGTCGACGGTGCCGGAGTCGAGGCTCGCCGCGCGCCGCTTCAGCTGCGGCAGGACGCGCGGGTGCACGGCGAAGCCCTCCGGCAGCTCGCTCTGCGAGGCGATGACCCGCCGGGCGGTCGCTTCGTCGATCGCTGTGACCGGCGGGTGGGCTTCGGACCGGGGGGATTGCTGCACGGCGGCCGCGACATTCTTGGCGAAGGCCGGAGCGGGCAGTGACCGGCTCTCGGTGAAGGCCTGCTCCAGGTGTCCCTGGTAGTCGCGGCGGGCGCCTTCCGCCTGTTGTTCCCCGATGGCCTTCCGGGCCACGAGGGACTCGGCGTACAGGGTCCGCACCGACGGCTTGGCGTCGATGCGGTCGTACATCACCGGCTGGGTGATGGAGGGGTCGTCGACCTCGCTGTGGCCGTGGCGCCGGTAGCAGAGGAGGTCGATGACGACGTCCTTGTGGAAGGTCCGGCGGTAGTCGAAGGCCAGTCGTGCGACGCGGTCGACGGCCTCCGGGTCGTCTCCGTTGACGTGGAGGATCGGGGCCTCGACCATGCGGGCCACGTCGGTGGCGTAGGTGCCCGAACGGCCGCTGCGGGGCAGGGTGGTGAAGCCGACCTGGTTGTTGACGATCACATGCACGGTCCCGCCCGTGCCGTAGCCGGGCAGCTGCGACATGTTCAGGGTCTCGGCGACGACGCCCTGCCCCGCGAACGCGGCGTCGCCGTGCAGGACGACCGGTAGCACGGTCCCGGGCCCATCGTCACCGGCGAGGTCCTGCTTGGCACGCACCACTCCCTGCGCAACCGGCCCCACGATCTCCAGATGCGAGGGGTTCGCCACGACCGAGACGGCGATCGAACCTCCGGGCAGCGCACGGTAGGTGCCCTGAGCGCCGAGGTGGTACTTCACGTCCCCCGAACGGTGCACGGATGCCTTGTCCACGGCGTCCTCGAACTCGCCGAAGATCTGCGCGTACGACTTGCCGACGATGTTGGCCAGGACGTTCAGCCGGCCGCGGTGCGCCATCCCGATGACGGTTTCCGTGAGGCCGGCCTCGATGGCGCGGTGCAACAGGGCGTCGAGCAGCACGATGGCCGACTCGCCGCCTTCCAGCGAATAGCGCTTGTGGCCCACGTACTTGGTCTGCAGGAACGACTCGAAGGCCTCGGCGGCTCCCAACCGGTAGAGGAATTGCAGCTGTTGGGCACGGTCTGGCGGGCGCTGCGGGGCCTCGACGCGCTGCTGGATCCAGCGGCGCTCGCGGAAGTCCTGGAGGTGCATGTACTCGAAGCCGGTGGTGCCGCAGTAGAACTCCCTTACGGCGCCCAGTACTTCGTCGAGCGTCATCGTGGTGCGTCCGGCGAAACCGTCCACGACGACGGTCGCCGACCGATCGGTGTCGAGCAGTCCGAATGCCGCGAGGTCGAGTTCCGGGTGCGGGGCTGCGGGCTGCGGCCCGAGCGGATTCGTGGCGGCCATCAGGTGGCCGCGCACGCGGTACGCGTGGATGAGCGCGGCGATCCGCACGGCCGTGAGGGGTGCCGGGTCGGCGGCGGGCGGTGGCACCACGGCCGCGGGCGAGGTCAGGGAGGCCGAGAAGGTCACTGCGGCCGGGCCGCCGAAGAAGTTCCTCCACGTCTCGTCCACCGAGCCCGGGTCGTGCAGATAGCGCTGCCGCTGTTCGTCCACCACCCATTCGTTGAGTCCGAAGTCCAGGCCGTGAATCACTGTTCGAGCGGTGTCCGATTGCGACGCCATGGCGCGAACGCCTTCT
This sequence comes from Streptomyces sp. NPDC001100, assembly GCF_053598575.1. Taxonomy (NCBI): domain Bacteria; kingdom Bacillati; phylum Actinomycetota; class Actinomycetes; order Kitasatosporales; family Streptomycetaceae; genus Streptomyces; species Streptomyces sp. NPDC001100. Next base: position 8,626 of record NZ_JBSFKO010000059.1, on the reverse strand, counting down.
TCCTTGTGCGATGCCTTACGATCCCGGCGCGGTCAGGCAGACCTGCGTGACCACGTCGCGCCGCCGAGGCTAGGACGCACGGAGGGGCGGGGCGGAGGGCCGCTCGTGCCAGATGTGCCTCACATCAGGACATCGGCCGGAAGACGGCCTGCTGATCGAACGGGCCGTCGCCGATCAGGCCCGAGCGGTCGGGGAGCCCGGTGGCGACCCGGAGCTTGGCGAACTCCACGGCGAGCGCCGACGGCGGGTAGTGCGCGTTGAGGCCGCTGGGGTTCGGCAGGACCCACACGTGTGCTCCGCCGATGGTCGCCTCCTGCGCGCCCACGCCCGCGTCGACGGCTCCGAAGGCCGCGCGATACCCGGTGACGCCCAGGAACGCGAGCCATGCGGGACTCAGGGCCTCCATGCGCCGGACGAGGTCCTCACCTCCCCGGAGGTACTCGGCGGGCGTGAGTTCCGCCGCCCGGGCCGTGGGCCTTCGGACGATGCTCGTGATGCCCAGGCCCAGGCCCAGCAGGTCGCGTTCCTGCTCGGGCCGGAACTGGTGCGGTGTGAAACCCGAGCGGTGGAGGGCGGGCCACATCCTGTTGCCCGGCGTCGAGAAGCTGTGGCCCCGACGTGCCGACGCCAGCCCTGGATTGATGCCTACGAAGACGACGTCCAGCTGCTCGCCGACGACGTCGTCCAGCGTCGGGTACGTATCGCTGTTGATGGTTGCTCCACGGGGCGTCGAAACGGTGCGTCGGTCGAAACAGTGCGTCAGGACAGTGAGCCGGGGGAGGAGAGAAGTCGCGCCCGGCAGGCGGCAGTTCAGCGGAAGGCGGCTGCCACCAGGCCCCGCTGCTCCTCGGCGTGCCGGTGGGCGGAGCCCACGGCCGGGGCAGATGCCGCCGGCCGGCTGACGCTCGCGACGGGCCGGCCCGCCAGTCGTTGCAGGTACGGGGCCACGAACAGCCAGGGGCCCTGGTTCTCCGCCTCCTCCTGCACCCACCGCACCTCGGCGTCGGCGGGGAACCTGGCCAGCTCCTTGGCGAGTTCCCGCTCCGGGAACGGGTAGAGGCGCTCCACACGGACGATCGCCGTGCCGGTCGCCTCCTGGGCACGCCGGTACGCGTCGAGGTCGTAGAAGATCTTGCCCGAGCAGACCAGGACGCGCCTGATCCGGCCGGCATCGGCCGTCTCCTGCGGCAGGACCGCCCGGAAGCCCTGCGTGGTGAGGTCCGCTGCCGTGGAGGTGGCCGCCTTCAGGCGCAGCATCGACTTCGGGGTGAAGACGACCAGGGGCCTCCTGCTCTCCCGCGTACCGAGTGCCTGCTGGCGGAGCAGGTGGAAGTAGTTGGCGGGCGTGGACGGCATGGCGACGCTCATGTTCCCCTGCGCGCACAGCTGCAGGAACCGTTCGATCCGGGCCGACGAGTGGTCCGGGCCCTGCCCCTCCAGACCGTGCGGCAGCAGCAGCGTGACCCCGCAGCGCTGACCCCACTTCTGCTCGGACGACGCGATGTACTCGTCGATGACGGTCTGGGCCTCGTCCGCGAAGTCGCCGAACTGGGCCTCCCACAGCACCAGTGCGTCGGGCCGTGCGAGGGAGTAGCCGTACTCGAAGCCGAGGGCCGCCAGTTCGGACAGGGAGGAGTCGTAGGGCGTGAAGTGGGCTTGCGCGCCGAGGGAATTGAGCGGTGTGTGCTCGATGCCGGTGTGCCGGTCGGTGAGTACGGCGTGCCGTTGCCCGAACGCGCCGCGACGGGAGTCCTGCCCCGTCAGCCGGACCGGGACCCCCTCCAGGAGCAGGGAGCCGAAGGCGAGGGTTTCCGCGGCGGCCCAGTCGATGGTTCCGCTGTCGAGTGCCGTGGCGCGCCTGTTGAGCTGCGGCAGCACACGGGGGTGCACGGTGAAGCCGGGTGGCAGCCCGGTCTGGGAGGCCATGACGCGGCGGGCCACTGCCTCCGGGATCGTGGTGGCGACCTCGGAGGTGCCCGCCGCGCCGGTAACGTCGGTGTCCGGTACGGCAGTTGGGTCGGCCTGGGTGTGCGTCTCGGCGAAGGCACGGTCCAGGCGTCCGCGGAAGTCCTGCAGTGCGCCCTCCACTTGGCGTGCGCTCACGTTTCCCCGCAGGAGCAGCGCATCCGCGTACAGCGCGCGCACGGACGGCCGGGCGTCGATGCGGTCGTACATCGCCGGCTGCGTGATGGAGGGGTCGTCGACCTCGCTGTGGCCGTGACGCCGGTAGCAGACGAGGTCGATGACGACGTCCTTGTGGAAAGTGTGGCGATAGTCGAACGCCAGCCGTGCGGCGCGTACCACGGCCTCGGGGTCGTCCCCGTTCACGTGGAAGACCGGCGCCTCGATGCTGCGCGCCACATCAGTGGCGTAGACGCTGGAGCGGCCGTGGGTGGGCGTGGTCGTGAAGCCGAGCTGGTTGTTGATGACGATGTGAACCGTTCCGCCGGTGTGGTAGCCGGGCAGCAACGACATGTTGAGTGTCTCGCCTACCACGCCCTGACCGGCGAAGGCGGCGTCGCCGTGGACCAGGACGGGAAGTACGGCGTCGGTGCCGTCGCCGTCCGCGAGCACGTCCTGCTTGGCGCGGACCACGCCCTGGGCTACCGGCCCGACGACCTCCAGATGGGAGGGGTTCGCGACGACGGAGACGTCGATGGTGCTCCCGTTGAGGGCCCGGTAGGTGCCCTCGGCGCCGAGGTGGTACTTCACGTCGCCGGACCCCTGGACGGACTCGACTTCCGCCGTGTCCTCGAACTCGTGGAAGATCTCGGCGTACGACTTCCCGACGATGTTGGCCAGGACGTTGAGCCGGCCGCGGTGCGCCATGCCGATCACGGCTTCCCGCATCGCGTGGCGGATGCAGCGGTGCAGCAGGACGTCCAGCAGCACGATCGCCGACTCGCCGCCCTCGAGCGAATAGCGCTTCTGGCCCACATACTTGGTGTGCAGGAACCTCTCGAAGGCTTCCGCGGCGCCCAGCCGGTACAGGATCTGCAGCTGTTCGGCGCGGTCCGTCCGCGGGATCGGGCTCTCTATCCGCTCCTGCACCCAGCATCGTTCGTCGGAGCTCTGGATGTGCATGTACTGGACGCCGATGGTCGCGCAGTAGGCCTCTCTCAACGCGCGCAGGACCTCGTCGAGCGTCATGGTGGCCCGCCCGGCGAAGCCGTCGACGACGTAGGTCCGCGGCAGGTCCTCCGCGCCGAGCCTGAACGCGGTGATGTCGAGTTCGGGAGGCGTGGCCTGCTGCCCTGCCGCCAGCGGATCAGTGTCGGCCATCAGGTGTCCGCGCACGCGGTAGGCGTGGATGAGGGCCGCGACGCGGACGGCCTTGACCGCGGCCTGCTCTGCACCGTCGCTTGTGGTGGTCGCGCCGTCACGGGACGCTTCGCCGGTCTCGGGCTCGGAGGAGAAGAGGTTCCGCCATGCCGCGTCGACGGAGTTCGGATCCTCCAGATAGCGCTCGTGCTGCTCGTCCACGACCCATTCGTTGGGGCCGAACGCCAAGTTGTTTATCACCGTTTGTCCGGTGCGGGATCGCGATGCCACTGTGTGGATCGCCTTCTTTCCTCATCGCAGGCCAATGGCCGACGCAGCTGGCCCGCGCGATGGGCGGGGCGAGCGCCGCGTCACTCCATCCACGGTATGCCGGTGTCTTCGATGAGGCAGCGCGCGGATGTGCCAGGACGGCGACACATCCGGACGAGCCGGTTACCGGTATGACGGTCGCGCGCACGGAACGTGCACAACAGCCTGCTGCTTTCTCGTGGCCGTCCTGCGTGTGCCCACCGCCGCGGTCGTCAGGACCGAACGGCCTGGTCGATGAGTCGTTGTAGGCAGAGGCCGCGTGCCGCGTCGAGTTCCGTCGGACGGTTGGTGAGCACGGAGGTGGCGAAGGCCCGGCGCAGGATCGGCTGGTGTCCTGCGCCAGTAGTTGATCGTTAGTAGTTGTGTGACTTCTGCTGCTGGTGCGTCAGTTCCTCGTCGGGGCCCGAAGCTGGAACCGTTGCTGCTGTCTGATGACGAGCGGGCGGTGTTGGAACGGTGGACGCGTCGGCCGTCGTCGGCCCAGGCGCTGGCCCTGCGCGCGGATCGTGCTGGCGTGCGCGGGCCCGGAGATCCCGCCGATCGTCCCGGTCGCCCGCGAGTTGCGGGTGGCCGCCGACACCGTCCGCAAGTGGCGGCGCCGGTTCCTGGCGGAGCGGTTGGACGGCCTGGTCGACGAGCCCCGGCCGGGCCGACCGCCCACGATCGGCGTTGACCAGGTGGAGTCAGTCGTGGTCACGACGCTGGAGAGGATCCCGAAGAACGCCACCCACTGGTCACGCAAGTCGATGGCGGAACACAGCGGGCTGTCGAAGTCCACCGTCGGCCGGATCTGGCGGAAGTTCCAGCTCAAGCCGCATCTGACGGACACCTTCAAGCTGTCGACAGACCCGTTGTTCGTGGAGAAGGTCTACGACGTCGTCGGTTTGTACTTCAACCCGCCCGAGGGTGCGGTGGTTCTCTCGGTGGACGAGAAGTCCCAGATCCAGGCGCTCGACCGGTCCCAGCCGGTGCTGCCGACAATGCCCGGCATGCCCGAGCGGCGCACCCACGACTACGTCCGCAACGGACTGACCACCTTGTTCGCCGCATTCGACGTCGCCACCGGCGAGGCCATCAGTGCCCTGCACCGCCGCCACAGGTCCGCCATCGCCGTTCATGGAGCCTGGCCGCCCACACCCTGACACCCGCCCCTTCCCGGACGTCGCCGACCGCGGGCCGCCAGCACCGCGTGCTCACCATCCTCGCCGCCGAGCCTGGCACGGCCGCGAACTGGCACGCATGCTGGGCATCACCAACCTGAACAGCTTCTGCGTTCGACTGTCCCAATGGTCAAGCGAGGGCATCATCCGCAAGACGGGGCGCGCTCTCTACACCCTCGCAGGCCATGCCTCTATGCCCTTGACCAGCGCGGACACCGCTTAACTACGCGGCATTGCCTGCGGACCACACGGACCCCGGCCCTGTGACGGACTGGCGCCGGGTAGGACCCTGACCCGAACCCCGCCCTCGGAACGCGAGCTCGGCCTGCGCCCTCTTCATGTGCGACCACATACCTTCGACCGGTTGAATCCACAACGGAGGGTTCTTTGATGGACAGTCACATCGTGCAGGTGAAGATCCACCCCGCCATCGGTGTCGCCCGGGTCGGCAACAGCGCAGAGGCACCCTTCATCGGCCCGGAATCACCGGACCAGAAACCAGCGGACGCCGGCTCCTACAAGGACGCTTCCGGGGCGATACGGAGGCAGGCCGCACGATTCCGTGTGTACGGCTACAACGCCGCCGGGGAGGTCGTACGGGAACTGAAGCCGGGCAGCGAGGGTGTCACCGAGATCCAGTGGACGGTGCATCTGGCCAACAAGAAGGCCGCCTGGTATCAGTTCCATCTGGCGCTGGACATCCCCGAGGGCAAGACGCTCACGGCAGAGCAATACGGCCGACGCAACGCCGACGTCGTGGGCGCCGACAGGAAGAAGCTGGTCAACGATCCCGGCAGCCGCACCGTTCGCGGCTCGAAGACCGAGACGCAGAAGTTCGACACCGGCAAGGTCATGGACAAGGCGGTGTACCTCGGCGAGATCTCCACCCGTTCCGACGGCCGCCTGGTGGTGCTCGGCGGCCGGGGAAACTCCGCCTCCTGCAAGAACAAGCCGATCACCGGGGTCACCAACAACGACACCTGGTACGACGACGTGTCCGACGGCCCGGTGACAGCGAAGGTCACAATCGACGGCCAGGATCTGACCGCCGTCCCGGCCTGGGTCGTGGTGGGACCTCCGCACTACGCCCCCGGCGTGAAGTCCGTCCGTACCGTCTACGACCTGCTCTTCGACGTATTCGTCCAGGCCGGTTCGCTGACCCGCCCGCAGCAGATCTCGTTCGCCGACCACATCGAGCCGATATTCCGCAGGTTCTGCGATCTGCAGTGGGTCAACCACGGTTTCGCGACCCAGTTCGGCTGGAACGGCCCCAACTTCTTCCTCTCCCCGACGATGCGCAAGAGGCTCGCCGATCCGTCCAACCGAACCCGGGAACTGCGCCGCCAGGTGTATGCCTCCTTGCGTGACTACGACCGTGACGGAAAGTCCCCGCTGCCGTGGCCGTGGCTCTACGGCGACGCCATGGCCAGCAAGCCCAAGTCCGTGCTTCAGCACCTGGCGCTGTCGCCGACCCAGGACTGGATGCTGCAGCGTTGGGCGGACGGGGCGTTCGTGGCCGGACCCTTGCAGCAGCCGCGCCCCACGGTCGACGACGCCCCGGCCGCCGAGCAGCCGGGGCTGCTGGACCGGGCGGCCCTGGAGGGCTGCGCCGCCGACGCGTTCCACCCGGGGATCGAGGTCACCTGGCCGATCAGGCACGCGAGCATGTTCAGCGCCCCCTTCCGCATCCGGCACCGCGCCCCCGCCACCGCGGAACCCGACTACGGGCCCACCCTGCTTCCGGACGAGGCGGTCTCCGCCACTGGCCCCCTCCAGGCACAGGGCCCCGGAGACCTCACCCGCTGGATGGCCGCCCCCTGGCAGGCGGACACCGCGAGCTGCCGCTCCGGCTACGAGGTGCTGGCCAACCTGGGGCCCCGGTACAGCCCGTACCTGCCGACCTTCTGGCCTGCCCAGGTACCCAACCATGTGCTCAAGCTGGAGGACTTCGAGAAGGTCAACACGCCGTCGGCCGGGAGCGACGACAGCGCCCGGGAGGAGGCGTTCGAGCGGCGGGCGACCTGGCTGCGCGGACTCACCGGCACCATGAACGAGCAGCGCACCCAGATGATCAAGGACTGGTTCAAACTCGGCGTCGTCGAGGTGCGCGACTACACCGTGGGCGACGGGAAGTTCCCCGAACGGATCCTGGTGGAGTCGCGCCCGGCACAACCACTCGCTCAGGCACCGGACAGGGCGAACCTCGTCAACGTGCAGGTGCCCGAGGTGGGTCCGCACGTGTTGGCCGCGGCGGCAGGCCGCTCGCCCGAGGGAATGCTCGCCCCCGAAGCCGTCGAGGCCGAGTCGGCGGCACGGGCGGTCGGCGAAGCGGCCAGGGCGACCGGCTACCGCGAGGAGGAGATCACCGCCGGATACCTCGAGAAACTCGACCCCTTCCGCGACGCGCGGTGAGCGCCGCCCTCGCTCTCGGCGCGGACACCTACGACGTCGTGGTGGCGGGCGGCGGCCCGGCCGGCTGCGCCGCCGCGCTCATGCTTGCCCGGGCGGGCCGTACGGTCCTGCTGGCGGACGCCGGCACCGGGCCGCCCAAGGTCGGCGAGACGCTCGTACCCGCCGGGCGGGTCCTGCTCGGCGACCTCGGCATAGCCGACCGCGTTCTCGACTCCGGACACCTGCCCTGCTACGGCAGTCTTTCGGCGTGGGGTTCGGCCGACCTGCACACCGTCGACTTCATCAACGACCCGCACGGCCATGGCTGGCACCTCGACCGACGGCTGTTCGACCAGCGACTGCGCGACGCCTCCCGCGCGGCGGGGGCGGAGGTCGCCGAGGGCACGGCCGTACGCGAAACGCTGCGGACGCCGGACAGCGGCTGGACCTTGGTCCTGCGCGGCGGCACGGGCCCTGCCGGTAGCGGGTCGGGGGGCGGGGGCAGGTCCGATACCGGGCCGGGGTCCGGGACCGAGGCCGGTTCCGGGGGCGGGTCCGCAGGCGGAGGCGGGTCCGCGTCCGGTGGCGAGCGTACGGTGCGCTGCCGCTGGGTGATCGACGCCACCGGCCGCGCCGCCGCGATAGCGGTCCGGTGCGGGGCCCGGCGGAGGGTCCGGGACCGGCTCACAGCCCTGTACGTGCCCCTGGAAGCGGACCCGCTGGACACCGACCGCCGCTCCCTCGTCGAGTCCGACGAGGACGGCTGGTGGTACACCGCCCCGCAGCCCTCCGGCGGGCGCCTGGTCGCCTACTTCACCGACACCGACCTGCCGGCCGCGACCCACGCCGCACGCCACTTCCACCGACGGATGTCGGCTACCCGCCACGTGTCCCGATGGGTCCACCGGGACGGACCCCCGCCCACGTCACAGTCCGCGCCCCGCCGGGCCGCCGCGCACACGGCGCACCTGGACCGGGTGTACGGAGACGGCTGGACCGCCGCCGGTGACGCGGCGGTCGCCTTCGACCCGCTCTCCTCCCAGGGCGTGCTGACCGCCCTCTACACCGGGCTGAGCGCGGGCCTGGCCGTCGACGCCCGCCTGAGTGGCGTTCCTGACGGCGCGGACTCGTCCCTCGGCGCCTACGCGGACCAGGTCGCGGCCGCACGGAGCGCATATCTGCGCGGCCACCGTGTCATCCACGCCCAAGAGGCCCGCTGGACCGACCGCTCCTTCTGGGCGCGGCGCCTGGCCGACGTGCCCTGACAGCCTCGGCCGGTGCGACCTGGACTGCTCAGGCGCACCGGCCTGATCTTGACTCTGTCGGGTTGTGTCCTGAACACGAAGAGGAGCTTTATGTAGGAGAGCTTCGCGATGTGATGCTGTGCGGAAGATGAAGGTGTTTGGCCCTTCGGATTCGCCCTGCGGGGGGAGGCTTCAAACCGCGTGTGTCACGAACGCAGAGGGGAGTTCAGGTAGGAGGAG
>NZ_JBSFKO010000058.1:0-45714 GCF_053598575.1 Streptomyces sp. NPDC001100 | reverse complement strand
CGCGGTGATCCGGTCGGCCTGGGCCTGCGCGGCGTGGTGGCGCCAGAGCTTGACGGTGATTCGGTGTGCCCTGTGGGGCCAGGCCCGCAGCGGCCAGGCCCTTTCCCAGGTGGGGCCTACTGGACGAGCTTCCAGTCCTGCGAGCCGTCCGTGAGCGCGGTCTGCAGGGTGAGTTGCGCTCCGGCGGTCGCGCCGGTCAGGTACAGGCTCGTGTTCTTCACGGACTGCAGTGCGTAGAACCCGTCGCTGTTCTTGACGAGGTTCCAGCTGCCGGTGGAGCTGTTGTCGACCCACTGGCCGATCTTCTGGCCGGCCGTGGCGTTGCCCGTCCAGATGGCGGCCGCCCTGCCGCCGGACTTGTTGAGCAGGGTCGTACCGCCCTGCGGTTCGGTCACCACGTGCCAGTACTCGGTGTCCGGGTCGGCCGCCGCGCCGGCGTCCTCCAGGACCACGTCGGGCACGTTCCCGTTGCCGAGGTTGGCGTCGTTGGTCCTGTTCCCGGTGCCGATCACCTGGCCGGTCTTGCGGTTGACCAGCTTGTAGTAGGCACCGTCCGAGTGCCCGAGGTCGACCTCGGCGTAGGCGATCGTGGACGTGCCCTGGTTGTTGAGGATCGCCACGCGACCGGTGCCGTCGACGTACTGGAGGTTGCGGCTGTAGCCGGCCGGCGAGGTCGTCTGGTACTCCGTCCACACTCCGTCGCTGCGCCCGCTCTTGTTGACCCAGACATCGCCGCTGCCCGCCGCGTTGTACACCAGGCGTCCGTCGGGGAGCCGGACGATCACCGGGCTGCCGCCGCCCGGGAGCGGGCGGGACCCCGCGACGACGGGCAGCGAGCCGACGGACATGCCGGTCTGGGTGCCGCGGAAGAACTTCAGCGGGTCGTCGGCGATCGCGTACTGGGTGTTGGCCCCGCCGCCCCAGTACTCGAACGTCAGCAGCCACCGGCCGTCCGTCGTGGGGACGACATTGGTCATGCCCGGCCGTCCGCCACCGATCTCCGTCTTGCCGCCCCCCATGTCCTGGACGGCACCGGAGATGTCGACGACCGGGTCGCTCCACTTCCCGTCGCCGCCGTCCCAGGTCTTGTGGACGAGGATCTGACCGTGCGAGTCGGCGGCGGTGTCATTTGCGGGGTCGAGGGTCGCGACACCGGTGACCGGGTCGAAGCCCGTGTAGTCGTTCTCGTCGGAGTAGTAGCAGACGAGATTGCCCTTGTAGACAATCAGGTACGGCTCCCACAGGGGGTCGACCTGCTTGTCCGTGTTGGCGGTCGCGATGTTCCGGCCGATGGCGCCCGCGCTGCCGCCCTGCCACCCACCGGTGGCGACGACGTTGACCACCTTCCAGGTCTTGCCATCGTCACCGCTCGCATACAGGGCGATCGCCAGGTCCTTGCGGTCCCCGTCGTTGTTCGGCGTCCAGTTGGGGTCGGCCGCCTTCTGCTCCTTGTAGTAGTAGTCGTCGCCCGACACGACACTCGCCAGCAGCAGCGTGCCCTTCTTCAGGCTGCCGACCTTCTGCGGCAGGACGTAGAGGTAGGGGTTGGTCCAGTTGCTCGTGTACTTCGCGTACCGGGGATCCTTGGAGAGGTACGCCGGAGCCTTGACCTCCGACAGCGGCTGCCAGCTCGTGCCCTCGTCGTCGCTCTTGTAGACCGGGAGGGTCTGCCCGTCGGCGCTGCCCGACGCCGTCACGACCGTCGACTTCTCGAAGGACGCGACGAGCCGGCCGCTCGGCAGCTGCGCCGACTTCGGATAGATCGCGCAGTTGCCGCGCCCCTTCAGGCAGGCGTCACCGCCGAGTTGGTAGAGGGTCCCGCCGGTCGGGTTGTACGCCTGCGCACTGACCATGGGTAGGGCGAGGATCGCGGATGTAGCGGCAAAGGTTCCGAGGGCTCGTCCAAGCCGTCTTCTCTGCATGGCCCCTCCTCAGGGGAGTTGGATCAGGGTCGGGTGGCTGTTCCGGAGACGAGGACGCGTACGTCCCAGGCGCCGAGGTTCAGGGCCGCGCCGGCGACGACGGGTTCGCCGGTCAGGGCATCGGTGAGGTCCGCCGGGGCGGTGACGCTCGCGGGCTCCCAGCTCCAGTTGTGGACGATGTGGACACGGCGGCCGTCGGGTGCGGTCCCGGTGGTCGCGGTGACGGTCGCGGGAAGGTGCTGCCAGCCGCTGGCCGCGGCCGGGGACAGCCACTCGGCCAGCGCCCGGGCGAGGTCACGGTCGGGCGCCGTGCCCACGCAGGTGATCCGGCCCGCGCCATGAGCCCGGGTGGTCACCGCGGGCCAGCGGCCGTAGTGCGGGTGCTCGTACGCGGCGAGAACCTCGGCGTCCACGACCGTGAGGCCCTCGATCCATCGCGTGGCACGGGCGTTGGCGGGCACCTCGAACGAGCCGCCGGGCACCGCGCGGACCGGCACGTCCTGCGTGAGGTTGCCGAACTCGTCGTACTGCACGCCCGCCGCCGCGACGAGCCGTCCGGGGGCCGGTTCGTGGCGGGCCCGTGCCTCGTGGTCGGCGTAACCGGTGCGCGGGCCCAGGACCAGGTGGCCGCCTGCGTGGGCGTACGCCTCCAGCCAGTCGAGCATGGAGTCGTCGACGACATACAGGGCCGGGGCGACGAGGACCGGGTGGCGTCCTACGGCCTCCTGCGGTGTCATGCCGTCCCGCTCGCCGCGCGGATCGTGCAGCTGGCGGGCGTGGACGATGCGCACCTGGCGGCCCGCGTCGAAGGTGCCCCGGTAGAAGGGGTCGAAGAAGCGGTGGTAGGCGGCGGCGTCCGGCTCGCCCTCGGCGTTCGCGAGCGGCGGGTACTTCTGCATCAGCCACTTGCTCGGCGTCGAGTAGACCATCGTGATGTCCGCGTCCGGCTCAAGACCGGCGACGAGCGGGCCCGCGGCGCTGAACTCCGCCCCGAGCCGGGCGATTTCGGCATAGGTGCGGCCGGGCCTGCCGCTGTGCGGGAGGACTCCGCCCCAGTAGGTCTCCGCGCCGAAACGCAGGGTCTGCCACTGCCAGTACTCGATCATCCGGGCCCCGCGCGCGACGTGCGCCCAGGCAGCCTGGCGCCACTGGCCGTCGTAGCCGGGCCGGTTGTCCCAGGGGAAACCGATGCTCTGGGCGTTGGTCTCGGTGACGAGGAACGGCTCCTGGCGCGAGGAGAACATCCAGTCGGCGGTCTGGTACATCGACCAGACCCCGGTGGTCTTCCACTGCTGCTCGTGGTCGTCGAGGGTGGGGTCGGGCAGCAGGAGGCCGTCCTGCATGTCGTAGTACGGGTTGCCGGAGGCGATGTCGAGGCGGTCCGACAGCTCGTCGTCCTCGACTCCCTGGCGGGTGTACGAGATGCAGGTGGTGACGAACTGGCCCGGCTGCGCGTACTCGCGGACGAGGTCGGCCTGCCAGCCGATGAACTCGGTGACCTGGCGGGCCTGGAACTCCCGCCAGGCGACGTCGTATTGAGGCTGTTCGTTGCCGTCCGGGGTCCACAGGTCGGCCCAGGTGGACAGGCGGTGCGACCAATAGACCAGTCCCCATTCGCGGTTGAGGCTCTCGACGTCCCCGTACTTCTCCCGCAGATGGTCCACGAAGCGCTGGAAGACACCGTTGTTGTGGAGGAGGTGCAGGCCCGGCTCGTTGTCCACCTGCCAGCCGATGACCGCCGGGTGGTCGGCGTACCGGGCGACCATCGCGCGGATGAGCCGCTCCGCGTGGAAACGGAACGCGGGGTGGGTGAAGTCGATCTCCTGGCGGGCGCCCCAGCCGAGCCGCTGCCCGGTGGCGTACTCGGCGGTGATCTCCGGGTACAGGCGGACCAGCCACTGCGGGGCGGCATAGGTCGGGGTACCGATGACCACGGAGATGCCCCGCTCGTGGGCGCCGTCCAACACCGGTTGCAGCCAGTCGAGTTCGAACCGGCCGTTCTCCGGTTCCCAGGTCGACCAGACCGACTCGCCGACCCGGATCACGGTGAAGTGCGCCTCGGCCATCAGGTCCAGGTCGGTCTTGAGCTGTTCGTCGGGCCGGATGGTGGAGCCGTAGCCGGGCGTGTACTCGTGGTAGTACGCGGCACCGAACAGGACACGGGCAGGCAGAGCCGCCATGGGGGGAAACCTCCGGGGAAACGGGAAGTGGTACGAGGGACGCGGATGCGCGCTACTGCTTGACGCCGCCGGACGCCAGGCCGCTCTGCCAGTACCGCTGGAGCATCAGGAACGCCACGACGAGCGGGACGATCGAGATCAGGGAGCCGGTCACCACCAGGGCGAGCATGTCGCTGCTGGAGCCCGCCCCGCCGTTCTGGGCCTGCGCCGCCCAGGAGGAGAGGCCGACGGTGACGGGGTACAGGTTCGGGTTGTTGAGCATGATCAGCGGCAGGAAGTAGTTGTTCCAGGTCGCCACCAGTGTGAACAGCAGGACGGTCACCAGCCCGGGACCGAGGAGCCTGAGCACGATCCGGAAGAAGATGCGCGCCTCGCCGGCGCCGTCGATCCGGGCGGCCTCCAGGATGCTGTCGGGGACGGCGTCCTCGGCGTACACGCGCATCAGGTACAGGCCGAACGGGTTGACCAGGGACGGCAGGATGACGGCCCAAGGGGTGTTGACCAGGCCCGCCTTGGCGAACAGCAGATAGGTAGGGATCGCCAGCGCGGTGGCCGGGACCATCACGGCACCCACGACCAGGTTGAAGGCCACCCGGTCGCCGCGGAAGCGGAACTTGGCGAACCCGTACCCGCCGGCCGCCGCGAGCAGCGCGGCGCCGATCGAGCTGACACCCGCGTACATGACCGTGTTGAGCAGCCAGTGCACGAAGACGCCGTCGTCCTGGGTGAAGGTGGCCCTGATGTTCGCCAGCAGCTGCGGAGCGTGCGAGAACCACAGGCCGAAGGTGTTGAAGAGGTCCTGAGTGCTCTTGGTCGAGGCGACCAGCAGCCAGAGCAGGGGGAGGAGGAAGTACGCCAGGACGGCCAGCATGGCGATCGTCAGCGGGGTGCTGTGCCGCTTCCTGCCCCGCTTGCGCGCGGCGGCCGGAGCCCGCTTCGCCGGCGGAGCGAGCTCGGCCGTGGGAAGGGTGGTCGTCATGAGGTCCTCCTGCGGTTCGCGGTGAGCAGGACGGCGTAGGAGACGATCACGATGACGAGGCCGAGGAGGAAGGACACCGTGGCCGCGTAGTTGACCTGCTGTCCGGTGAACGCGAGCGTGTAGGCGTAGAGGTTGGCGGTGTAGGAACTGCTGATGACGTCCGGGGCGATGCTCATCAACAGCTTCGGCTCGTTGAAGAGTTGGAAGCTGCCGATCACCGAGAACAGCAGGGTGAGCATCAACGCGGGCCGCAGGGCAGGCAGTTTGATGGACCAGGCGATGCGCCAGGCGCCCGCCCCGTCCATGGCGGCGGCTTCGTAGAGTTCCTCGGGAACGGTGCGCAGCGCGGCGTACAGGATGATCATGTTGTAGCCGACGAACTCCCAGGTCACGATGTTCGACAGGCTCCCGAGCATCCAGCCGTCGCTGAGGAAGGCCGGTGCCGGCAGATGGAGATCGTGGCTCAGCTGGGCGAACGGGCCGAAGTCCGGTCCGTACAGATAGCCCCACATGAGCGCGGCGACCACGCTCGGCACGGCGTACGGGACGAAGATGCCGAGCCGGATCACCTTGGCGAACCGCAGCAGCCCGCTGTCGAGGGCGAGCGCGAAAAGCAGCGCCAGCAGCAGCATCAGCGGGACCTGGATCACGAAGAACAGGGCGACGCGCACGACACCGTGGATGAGCTGGGGGTCGCCCAGGGCCCGGACGTAGTTGTCGAGGCCGACGAACGCCGTTCCGCCGATGAGCCGTTCCTGGAAGAGGCTGAGGTAGGCGGCGTAGCCGAGCGGGGCGAGGAAGAGCAGCAGGAACAGCGCCATGAAGGGTGCGACGAACAGCGGCCCTGCCGACCGGCGGCGGCGCCCGCCGCCGCGCCGGCCCTTGGGGGAGGCCGCGGTTGTGGCAGTCATCATCGGGCCTTTCTGAGGGGTGGGGTGTGCCGGGGACCGGGCCCCGCGCCGCCGCGCGGGACCCGGCGCGCCGTCAGGCCGAGTGGACCGTGAAGCCCTGGGTCTTGGCGTACGTGGTGAGCCGCGACTGCCAACTGCCCAGCGCGCGCACGGTGTTGGTCTTGTCGGCGAGGGACTTGCCGACGGTCTCGGTCCAGTCGGTGGCCGCCTGGTCGAGGAACGGGGGCCACTGGAAGGAGGAGTTGACCGTGGAGCTGATGTCGGCGAAGACCTGGTTGACCTTCTGGCCGCCGTAGAAGGTCGGCGCGTCCGACACGAAGTCGGCCTCCGTGAGCAGGGCCTTGGTCGCCGGGAAGAAGAACTGCTCGGTGGCGAACATCTTGGCGCTGGCCGGATCGGTGTTGAGGAACTGGGCGAACACCGCTGCCTGGATGGGGTTCTTGGTGGAACGGATGACCGCGGTGGTCGAGCCGCCCCAGTTGCCGGAGCTGGGCTTGCTCGCGTCCCACTGCGGGAGCGGGGCCGCGCGCCACTTGCCCGCGGTGGCCTTGGCGGAGCCGGAGAGGAAGACCGGGCCCCAGGCGGCGGTCAGCCAGGTCGCGTACTTGCCCTTGTTGAGGGCCGCGTACCAGGAGTCGGTGAAGTCCGGCTCCACGCCGATGACTCCCTCCTTGGCGAGTCCGCCCCAGTACGCGCCGAGCTTCTGCGAGACGGCGTCGTCCACACCGATGGTGATGTCGCTCTTGCCGGACAGGCTGTAGGGCTTGGCGTCCGCCTGCCACAACAGGCCGTGCCAGGCGGCCACTTGGTTGGCCGCCAGGTTGGTGAGGTAGACGTTCGGGTCGGCCTTGTGCAGCTTGCGGGCCGCCGCGGCGAACTCGTCCCAGGTGGTGGGGACTTCGATGCCGTGCTGGTCGAAGATGTCCTTGCGGTAGAGCATGCCCATCGGGCCGGTGTCCTGCGGGATCGCCCAGATCTGGCCGCCGCTGCCGCTGACCTGGCTCCAGGTCCAGTCCACGAACGTCGACTTGAGGGCCGAGGCGCCGTAGGGCCGCAGGTCGAGAAGGCTGTCGGTGATGGTGAAGGTGGGGATGGCCTGGTACTCGATCTGGACCATGTCCGGGGCGCCGCTGTTCGCCTTGAGAGCGGTGCGCAGCTTGGTGTACTGCGGTGTGCCCTGGCCGGCGTTGACGACCTTGATCTTGACGGCCGGGTACTTCTTCTCGAAGAGCGCGACCTCCTTGTCGATGTTCGGGACCCAGGTCCAGAACGTCAGCTCGGTCGGCGTCTTCATGGCCTTGTCGATGTCGGCCTGGCTGACCGGCTTGCTGGACGCGGTCGAGCCGCCGGAGCCGCTGCCGCCGCAGGCGGTGAGGGTGACGCCGAGCGACAGGGCGCCCGTCGTGGCGAGGAAGCCCCGCCGGCTCATGGAGAAGGGGCCGGGCATGGACGAAGAGGTGTTTCTGGGCATGGTGAACTCCCGCCGGTGGCGAAGTTGACGGCACGCCTGGCAAGGGCGTGCGGAGGCGTGATGGAGGAGGGGCGCGGACGCGCCGGCCGAGGCGCGGACGCCGACGGGGTCGGGCACGCGTCCTCGTGGACCGGGCCGACGACTTCTCCGGGTGCGGAGAGCGAGGTCGTGGCCGAAGAAGAAGGTGGTGAACCGGCGACGGGGACAGTGGGGGCGAGGCGGCTCGCCGTCTGCCGGCTTCAGGAACGGCCTTGCCTGGCAAGGGCGTTCGGAGGGACGGGGTGTGACCGGGACCTGCGGCTCGTCCTGGGGTCACGCGCCGGCCGTTTGCTCGTGCTGTCCGGGCTGACCGGCGTCGTCACTGGTGGGTGGCCGGGCCTCCGTTCGGCGGCGGGGCGTGATGCGCGCCCTCGCGGGAACGGGCGGCGGTACGTCTGCCGCGAGCCGGGGTCGTCCGGACGGGCGGTGGCGCGGTCGAGGTACGGATGACGAGGTCGACCGGCGGAGGGCTCGACGGCAGGGAAGCCGCGTTCGGGTTCTCGATGGCGTGCACCAGACGCTTGAGCCCTTCCTGCGCCACGGCGTCGAACGGCTGGCGCACCGTGGTGAGCGGGGGAGTCACATAGGCGGCGACCGGGATGTCGTCGAAGCCGACCACACTGACGTCCTCGGGCACCCGCAGCCCGGCCTCCGTCAGCGCTCGGATCAGTCCGATCGCCATGTCGTCGTTGGCGGCGAACACGGCGGTGACCTCACCGCCCTCGGCCAGTTCGCGTCCCGCCCGGTACCCGGACGCGGCCGACCAGTCGCCCTCGACGGGCGGCGGTACGGCCCTGCCGTGCGCGGTCAGGGTGGCCCGCCAGCCTTCCAGGCGGTCCCGTGCGGCATACCACCGCTGCGGACCCGCGAGGTGATGGACCGTCATATGACCGAGTTCCAGGAGGTGTTCGGTGGCGGTGTGGGCCATCAGGTCGGCGCCGTCGCCCGCGGTCAGCACGAGCGGCGCGGAGACCGGGGAGGGTGCGCCGAGGACGAGGATCGGAACGTTCAGACGCGGAGCGGCACTTCCGTCGTCACCGGGGATGCCCTCCTCGTCGATCGGTTCGGAGATGACGATGCCGTCCACGCCCTGATCGAGGAGCGAGTCCACGGCACCGGCCATGCCCGCCGGGTCGCCTTCCATCGTGTTCACCACGCGCAGCGCGTAGCCGGTGTCCCGGACGACCCGCTCGACACCCATGAGCAGCGAGGCCGGACCGTACAGGGCCGTCCCCAAGGTCACCACACCGATCGAGCGGGTGCGTCCGGAGGCCAGCGCCCGGGCGGCGTTGTTGCGCCGGTAGCCGAGCTGCTCGGCGGCTTCGAGCACGCGTCGGCGGACCTCGGCGGAGACGTACTGCTCGTCGTTGAAGACCCGCGACACCGTCTTCTGCGAGACCCCGGCCAGGCGGGCCACGTCCACGCTGCGCGGAATCGCGGTGTTCCCGCCCCGCCCTGTCCCGCGCGTCATGGTGTCTCCCGATGGCCGGCCTTGCGTGTCTGTCTACGCAGTCATGTCTGCGCTGTCATGTCTACGCAGTCATACGGCTGTCGTCAAGAGTCCGGAACGTATCCGTAACGTCGCGCCCGGCGCCGCACGGCACCGGCGGACCCGATTAGGGATTCGGTAAGGGAACATCATCCAACCCTCACCTCCCTTCCTGAGTTCGCCAACTCCCGCCCCCGTACTACCGGTTGCCAACTCCGAGAAAGGGGAACGCCGTGTCCTTCGCGAAGATCACCCTGGCCAAGAAGGCCAAGAAGAAGGAGTGCGCCAAGGAGGCGCATCACCACCACCACGAGAAGAAGCACCACCGCAAGCACAAGAAGCACGGCAAGTGACGGCTGTGCCGGGGTCCGCCCGTCCGCCTGACAGGGACCCCGGCACGCCCTGGGACCGGAGGGCGGCAGGGGAGCACCGCCCGTCCCGGACGCGGCACGCCCGCGTCTCCCCGCTCGCCGCCTTCCGCACCTTCTGGCCCCTGGTCCGCGGCAACCGCGCAGCCGTCCTCTTCTCCGCCCTGCTCCTCATCGCCTCGTCCGCCGCCGACGCCGTGGCGATCGCCATCGCGGGCCGCCTCACCGACGACGTCCTCGCCCCCGGCGACCTCGACGCCTTCTGGGGACCGGCCACGCTCTGGCTCGGCCTCGCCGTGGCCGGCGCGGCGGCCTCAGCCGCGGGCAGCTACCTGTCCGGCTGGACCAGCGAGCACTTCCTCCTGGGCCTGCGCGACCACGTCTTCGAACACCTCCAGCGCATCCCGCCGGACACCCTCGACCGCTACGGCACCGGCGACCTGGTCACCCGTCTCACCGGGGACATCGAGGTCGTCGAGACCCTGGTCGCCTCCGCGCCCGTCGAGCTGATCACCTCCGCCGCGGGCGCCCTGGTCTTCGCCGCCGCCGCGTTCCGGACCAGCTGGCAGCTCGCGCTCATCACCCTCGCCGCAGCCCCGCTGATCTGGCTCGGCGCCCGCGTCTTCGGCACCCTGATGCGCACCGCCACCCGCGCGGAACGCGACAGCAACGGCCGCCTCGCCTCCCTCCTGGAGGAAAGCCTCGCCAACATGCCCCTGGTGCAGGCCTACGGCCGTCAGTGCGCGGAACGCAGCAAGGTGCACCGTGAGGGACGCACCTGGATGCGGGCCGGTCTGCGCCAGATCCGGCTGTCCTCCGTGTACGGCCCGCTCGGTGAACTCCTCGAAACCCTCAGCGTGCTGGCCGTGATCGGCGCCGGGGCGTGGCAGATCTCCGAACACCACCTCACCGTGGGCGGCCTGCTCTCCTTCGCCGCCTTCCTCAGCTACCTCCACCCGCGCCTTCAGGAACTCGGCGAACTCCTGGTCGGCGCCTCCACGGCCACCGCCGCCTGCGAACGCCTGGTCGAGGTCCTGCGCACCACTCCCACCCCTGAACCTGTCCCTCGCCCCGACGCGCGGCCACTCCCCGAACCCGTACGCGGCGCCGTCACCTTCCAGGACGTCGGCTTCTCCTACCCGGGCGCGGCGGACCCCGTACTCCACCACGTCCAACTCGACATCCCCCCGGGCCTGTTGGTCGCCGTCACCGGCCCCAGCGGCGCCGGAAAGTCCACCCTCGGCAAACTCCTGCTCCGCTTCCACGAACCCACCCGGGGCCGCATCCTCCTCGACAGCCGGGACATCGCCGAACTCCCGGTGGACGAGGTGCGCCGCCACATCACCCTCCTCCCGCAGGACAGCATGCTCTTCGACGACACGGTCCGCGCGAACATCGTCTACGGCCGTCCGGACGCGGCCGACAGCGAGGTCCTCGCCGCCGCCGTCGCGGCCGACGCGCACGGATTCGTCAGCGCGCTGCCCGAGGGCTACGACACCCCGGTCGGCAAGCACGGCAACAACCTCTCCGGAGGCCAGCGCCGCAGGATCGGCCTGGCCCGCGCCATGCTGCGCACCGCACCCGTACTCGTCCTGGACGAACCCACGACCGGCCTCGACGACGCGGCGGTCGCCCGCATCATGGCACCCCTCCGCCACCTCGCAGCAGGCCGCACGACATTCCTCATCACCCACGACCGCCGCCTGGCCGCACTGGCGGACGCCGTTCTCCACCTGACCGACGCGACAGCCGTACTGACGGCCCCTGAAGAGATCGCGACCGAGGCGGCCTGAGCGCGTCCTAGAGGTTCGACGGTGGCACCGCAGCCGGCAGGTCCAGCGCGCGGCCGAGGGCCCGGACGACGGGGACGGCGTGTCCCGACAGGTGCAAAGGGGCCCAGGCGGCGGCCAGTTGGAGGTAGTCGGTGAGATCGTGCTCCGCGCCGGCGAGCAGGCCGCGCAGCTCGGCGACGGGCAGTTCGATCACGGGACTGCCGCCGTCCTCGGCGTCGACGGCCAGCCGGACGAGGTCGCCGTGGCGTTCGGCGACGGGAGAGGGGTCGTGCCCGAAGGAGGCCCAGCCGTCACCGCCGACGACCTCCCACCATTCGCGGCGCTCGTCCGGTCCGTTGCAGCAGCCGGGCAGCAGCGCGGTGCCGGTCGCCGTGTCCGTGATCCGCAGGCCGCCGGACGCGAAGAGGTCGTCCATGGTGAGCAGTCCGTGCAGAAAGGTGCCGAGCGGGTCGGTGTCGCTCTCGGGCGCGCGTTTCCAGGACCGGCTGCAGAACGATCACCCGAGTAGTCTGCGGCACAGTGCTCGTGTCCGCCCCTCACCGATCTCGATCTCGTTGCGGATCACGGTCGGGGACGGCAACTCCCTTGTGTCCAGGGCAAGATCCGGATCACCCCGGTCAACGCCCGTGACGCCGGCCGGTGGACGGCCGCCGTACCCCAGGAGACGCCCATGCCGAAACTCGAAGTCGACGGCGCGGTACTCGTGTACGACGACGACGGCCCCGTCGACGGAGCCGACGTGCCGCTGGTCTTCATTCACGGCTGGACGGCCAACCGGCACCGGTGGGACGACCAGTTCGCGCACTTCGCGCCCGAACGGCGGGTCGTACGGCTCGACTTGCGCGGGCACGGCGAGAGCACCGGGGCCGGGGCGCGGACTGTCGACGAGTTGGCCCGGGATGTCGTCGCCCTGCTCGACCACCTGGAGGTCGAGCGGTTCGTGCCGGTCGGGCACTCCATGGGCGGGATGATCGCGCAGACCCTGGCCCTCGCCCATCCCGAGCGGGTCGAGCGGATGGTGCTGGTCGACTCGATCAGCCGTATGACCTATAGCTGGGCGCGCCGTCTACTGCTGGCGGTGTCCACGCTGCTGCCGTTCAAGCTGTTCGTCGCCGTCAACATCCAGCGCGCCTTCGCGCCCGGCTACCCCAAGGACAGGATCCGCCAGTACATCGACGCCTCCGCCGCCACACCCCGCGAGGTCGTCATGACCTGCTACGGCGCCATGCGCGCCTTCGACGTCCTGGACCGGGTCCACGAGATCACCGCGCCCACGCTCATCGTGCACGGCTACCACGACATCCAGCTGCCGCTGTCGCAGATGCTGCGAATGGCGAACGCCTACTCCGACGCGGTCGTCCGGATCGTCGACGCCGGTCATGAACTGCCCGTGGAGAAACCGGCCGAACTCACCGCGCTTATCCGGAAGTTCGTGACCGCTCCCGCAGTGTGAGGAACAACCTCAGGCCGGCCGTACCAGCCCCGCGTCGTACGCGAAGATCACCGCCTGCACCCGGTCCCGGGCGCCGATCTTGGCGAGGATGCGGCTGACGTGGGACTTGACGGTGGACTCGGCGAGGCAGAGGCGTTCGGCGATCTCGGTGTTGCTCCAGCCGGAGGCCATGACGGTGAGGACTTCGCGCTCGCGGTCGGTGAGGGTGTCGAGGCGGCGGTCCTGTTCGGGGGTGCGGCCGGGCATCCGGTCGCCGAAGGCGTCGATGAGCTTGCGGGTCAGGCCCGGGGAGATGACCGCGTCCCCGGCGGCCACCGCGCGGATGCCCGCGACCAGTTCCTCGGGCAGCGCGTCCTTGAGGAGGAAACCGCTGGCCCCGGCGCGCAGCGCGGCGTACGCGTACTCGTCGAGGTCGAACGTGGTCAGCACGAGGACGCGGGAGCGGCCCCCGGACTGCACGATCCGGCGGGTCGCCTCGATGCCGTCCATACCGGGCATCCGTACGTCCATCAGGACCACGTCGGGGCGGAGTTCGGCCGTCAGCCGGACCGCCTCCACGCCGTGCGTGGCCTCGCCGACGGTGCTCAGGTCGGGGTACTGCTCGATGAGCATGCTGAAGCCGAGGCGCTGCAGCGCCTGGTCGTCGACGATGAGGACGGTGGTCACGCGGGGTGCTTCTCCATGAGGTCGGGGGCGGTCGGGGTGGGCAGGAGGAGGGCGCGGACGGTCCAGCCGCCCCGGGAGTTGGGGCCGGCGGCGACCTGTCCGCCGTAGAGCGAGGCCCGTTCGCGCATGCCGACCAGGCCCTTGCCCTGCTCGTCGGTGCCGGGGGGCAGGCGCGGGCCGGTGTCCTCGACGGTGACGTGCACGGCCTCGGGGCCGGCCGCGACCGTGACCTCGACGGTCGTGTCCGGTGCCGCGTGCTTGAGCGTGTTGGTGAGGGCTTCCTGCACGATGCGGTAGACGGCGAGCTGAAGTCCCTGCGGGAGACCCGTGAGTTCGCCCCTGAGGCGCAGGGTGGCGGCGGGACCCGCGGCCCGGACCCGCTCCATCAGGGCGCCGAGGTCGGACAGTCCGGGCTGGGGTGCGAACGGGGCGTCGTCGGGTTCGTCCTCGTGGATGACGGCGAGCAGTCTGCGCAGTTCCGCCAGGGCGCCGCGCCCGCTCTCCGCGATGATCCGCAAAGTGTCCGCGCCCCGCTTGGGTTTGCTCTCGGCGAGCCCCGCGGCGCCGCCCGCGAGGCCGACGATCACGGCGAGGGTGTGTCCGAGGATGTCGTGCATCTCCCGTGCCACCCGGGCGCGTTCACCGGCTGCGGCCAGCCGGGCCCGCTGGTCGCGCTCCACCTCAAGGCGGACGGCGTGGTCCTTGAGGGCCTCGATGTAGGCGTTCACGAGTTTTCCGGCGAGGCCGAGCGCGGCCATCGACAGGACGGCGACCACGGCCAGGAACGCCAGCACCGGGGTACTTGCCTGTTGATCCGACGACTTGAGGCTGTTGAAGAAGACGATCGACACGAACGTCTGCAGGAGGTTGTACACGACGCCGACGGCCAGCTGGCTCGGAGCCCCGTAGCGTCCCAGATTGAGCAGCGCCACCAGCTGGGTGGCGCTCGATCCCGAGTCCACCCCCAGGGCGAGGCACACCTGGGAGAGGACGATCAGGGCGGCGAACACCAGCACGGGCCGCTGCCTGCGCCACAGCAGCGGCACGGTGAACCCCGCGGTCACCGCCAGTATCAGCACGAAGGCCGAGGCGGAGTCGTGGGCCGCGCGTACCAGCGCCGGAATCCCGGCCAGCGCGTAGCAGGCGGGCACCCCCCACAGCCTGACCCGCGGATGCGCCGTGTCGGCCTGCCGCACCCGCCCCAGCCAGGTGAGCAGCCCGACGACCGCGCGGTACTCGGAGTCGCCCAGCCGGGCCCCTCCCATCAGGGACTCGGGCATGAGGGATCGGGCCGTCATCGGTGGTGAGGTCACGGGATACACCCTCCATGGTGCAGGCGGGCCGCCCGCCGGTCCCGCGGGAGGGGACCAGCGGGCGGGGACGGTGCGGCCAGGACGGGCCCGGACCGGCGTCCTGGTGTGGATCGTACGGCCGCTGCCCTCAGCGCTTCCCGGTGGCGACGGGCGACACGGAGGCCCGGTCCGGGCCGTCGGAGCCGTCGTCCGGGGTCTCGGCCAGCAGGTGGCGCAGCCGCTCGCCCTCGACGTCCACGTTGGGCAGGATCCGGTCCAGCCAGCCGGGCAGCGCCCAGGCGCGGCGGCCGAGCAGGGCCATGACCGCCGGTACGAGCGTCATGCGGACGACGAACGCGTCGAAGAGGACGGCGGAGGCTAGGCCCAGCCCGATCGACTTGATCAGGGCCACGTCGTCCAGCAGGAAGCCGGCGAACACCGAGATCATGATGACCGCGGCGGCCGTGACCACCCGGGCGCCGTGCCGGAAGCCCGCGATCACGGCCTCGGTGGGCTCGGCCCCGTGGACGTACTCCTCACGCATCCGGGTCACCAGGAACACCTCGTAGTCCATGGCGAGTCCGAACACCACGCCGATCATGAAGATCGGCAGCACGCTCACGATCGGCGAGGTCCCGTCGACGCCGAACAGGTCCGCCAGCCAGCCCCACTGGAACACCGCGACCACCACACCGAGCGTGGCGACCACGCTGAGCAGGAAGCCGAGGGCGGCCTTGAGCGGGACCAGGATCGAGCGGAACACCAGGAGCAGCAGGACCAGCGCCAGGCCGACGACCACACCGAGGTAGGGAACCAGGGCGCCGCTGAGCTTGTTGGACACGTCGATGTTCAGCGCGGTCGTGCCGGTCACCATCAGCTCGGAGCCGGTGTCGGACTTCAGCGCCGGGCCCCGGTCGCGGATCCGGGAGACCAGGTCGACGGTGGCCTGGCTGGTGGGGGCGCTCTTCGGTACGACGGAGATCAGGGCCACGTCGCCGTTCTGGTTGAACACCGCGGGGCGTACGGCGGCGACGTCGGACAGCTTGCCCAGTTGGTCGACCGTGTCCTGTGCGGCGGTCTTGGCGTCGCTGCTGCCGCGACCGTCGACGACCACCGTGAGCGGGCCGTTGTAGCCGTCCCCGAAGCCCTTGGTGATGGTGTCGTAGGCGATGCGCTCGCTGGTGCCCGGCGCGGACATGCTGTCGTCGGGCAGGGACAGGCGCATCGACAGGGCGGGGATGGCGAGGATGCCGAGCCCGACGACCGAGACGAGCAGCATCTTCACCGGGTTGCGGGTCACGAACCGCGCCCAGCGCACGCCCGTCGTCTCGCCCTCGCCGCGCTCCTGGATCGCCCGCATCCGGCGGCTGGTGAACCGGCTGCCCATGATCCGCATCCCGGCGAAGCCCAGTACCGCGGGCAGCAGGGTCAGCGCGATCAGGACGGCCACGACGACCGCGAAGGCGGCGCCCAGGCCCATGGTGGTCAGCATGCTGATGCCGATGATGCTCAGACCGGCCAGGGCGATGACGACGGTGAGACCGGCGAACACCACCGCGGAACCGGCGGTGCCCAGCGCGCGGCCCGCCGCCTCCTCCGGTTCGTGACCGTCCCGGATCTCACCGCGGTACCGGGACACGATGAACAGGGCGTAGTCGATGGCCACCGCCAGACCCAGCATCAGCGCCAGCGTCGAGGCGGCCGAGCTGAGGTCGAAGAACGCGCTCGCGACCGTGATGGCTGAGACCGCCGCCCCCACGCCGAAGATCGCGGTCAGCAGCGGCAGCCCGGCCGCGAGCAGCGACCCGAACGTGATGACCAGCGCCACGGCCGCGATCAGCAGACCGATCAGCTCCGTCGCGCTGCTGCCGGCCTTCTCCTGTACGGCGTTCCCGCCCAGGCTGACCGCGAGACCGGCCTTCTCGCCCCGGTCGGCCACGGAGTGCAGCGCGTCGCGGGCCGCGTCGCTGACGTCGGCCTGGGCGACCTTGTAGGTGACCTGCGCGTAGGTGATGGTGCCGGACTTGCTGATCAGGCCGCTCTGGTACGGGTCGCTGACGTTCGCGACCTGGGGCGCCTTCTTGAGGTCGGCGACCAGTGACTCGACCTCGGTCTTGTTGGCCCCGGACTTCAGCTGCTGCCCGTCCGGTGCCTCGAACACCACGCGGGCGGTGGCGCCGGCGGCCGATGCCTGCGGGAACTCCTTGCCCAGCAGGTCGATCGCCTTCTGCGACTGCGTGCCGGGCAGGGTGAAGCTGTCGGACGTGTTGGACGACACGCTCGCCGCACCGATACCGACGGCCGCCAGAACGGCGATCCACAGCATGAGGACGAGCCGTCGGCGCCGGAACGAGAACCGGCCCAGTCGGTAGAGGAAGGTGGCCACGGGGTACTCCCACCAGGTTCGAGAGAAATTCGAGAGAAAGGGTTCGAGAGGAGAAGGAGGGCCTGCGCGACCCACGACTTCACGCTAAGAGCGCCTTTCCTCGCCTCCGCAGCACCCGGGAAGTGAAAACGGCCGGGGTGACTAGTACCGGGGTACTAGGCCCTCTCCACCCTCCAGCCGAGGTGGGAGGCCGTCCGGTCCGGGACGGAGCCGTGATCCGCCCCACACGATCCGGGACAAGAGCCGGTTATGGTGACCAGGCGAATCGAACAGGGACAGAACCGGCGGAGGGCAGCGTGTCGGACGAAGGGCGTCGCATCGCCGGGCGCTACCGGCTGGCCGAGCAGATCGGCCGCGGCGGCATGGGCACCGTCTGGCGGGCCGACGACGAGGTCCTCGGCCGTCAGGTCGCGATCAAACGGCTCCACGCGCGGCCGGAACTCTCAGCCGACGAACTCGCCACCCTCTACGAGCGCACCCGCCGCGAGGCCCGCAGCGCCGCCCGGATCCAGCACCCGAACGTGATCGTCGTCCATGACGTCGTCGACGACGACGGCCGCCTCTGCATCGTCATGGAGTACGTCCCCGGTCCCACGCTCGCCGACCTCCTCAAGGACGGCCGGACCCTCCCGCACGAGGAGGCGGCCCGGATCGGCCTGGACACGGTCGCCGCCCTGCGCGCGGCCCACGCCGCCGGCGTCCTGCACCGCGACGTCAAGCCCGGCAACGTCCTGCTCGGCACCGGCGACCGCACGGTCCTCACCGACTTCGGCATCGCCATGACGGACGGGGCGTCGACCCTGACGAAGACCGGTGAGATGGTCGGCTCCATCCACTACATGGCCCCGGAGCGGATCCGCGGCCTCACCCCCGGCACCGCCTCCGACCTGTGGGCCCTGGGCGCCACCCTCTACCAGGCCGTCGAGGGCCGCCCGCCGTTCCGCCGGGCCACCGCGATGGAGACCGCCTACGCCATCGCCGTCGACCCCCTCGACCCCATGAAGCGGGCCGGACCCCTGGAGCCGCTGATCGAGGCACTCCTGGTCAAGGAGCCCGACGAGCGCCCGACGGCACAGCAGACCGAGCGGGCCCTGCAGACCGCGTGGTGGGGCGACGCGACCACCGAACTGCGGCCGTCCGAGCCGGAGTTGACCACCGTGGAGCCGACGGGACACACCGGTCGCCGCAGCCGCAGAGGGCTCTTCCTCGGGGTGGTCGCCCTCGTCGTGGCGATGGCCGCGGCGGCCACGGCGTTCGTGCTGCACGGGACATCGGCATCGCCGCCCGGGCACGCGACGAGCTCGCCCGCGACCACGCCCTCGGCGTCCCCCGTCCCGGCCGGCTACCACCTCGTCCGGGACCGCCAACTCGGAGTCTCCTTCCCGGTCCCGGACGACTGGAAGGCCGGCAAGCGGTCCGCCGAGAGCGTCACCTACACCGACGCGACGGGCCTGGCCGGGCTCACCATCGGCGTCGTGGACCCGGCGGGGCCGAATCCGAGCACGCACTTCGCGGACATCGAGGCCAACACCAAGGTCAACTACCCCACCTATCGCAGGCTCCGCATGCAGCAGACCACCTTCCGCGAACTGCCCGCCGCGATCTGGGAGTTCACCTTCCAGGGCCGGGTCCGGATGTTTCGTGCCATCGAC
The DNA here is from genome assembly GCF_053598575.1 of Streptomyces sp. NPDC001100. NCBI lineage: Bacteria > Bacillati > Actinomycetota > Actinomycetes > Kitasatosporales > Streptomycetaceae > Streptomyces > Streptomyces sp. NPDC001100. Next base: position 27,113 of record NZ_JBSFKO010000058.1, on the reverse strand, counting down.
CTCGGCTTCGGTAAGGAGGGCGACCGCGAGTACGACATCTACCTCTCGGCCCCGGACGCGAAGTGGGACACCTGTCGTCCCGTCTTCGACAAGGCCAGGGACGGGTTCGTGACCAGCGCGCGGTGACTCGCGGGCTGGGTCGGGGTGTCCGGCCCGCTATCGGGTCGGCGCCCGGCCGATGACCCCGTCGGCCTCCAGCGCGGTGATCTCCCGTGCGGGCAGCCCGAGTTCGGTCAGCAGCTCGTGGTTGTGCTCGCCGAGCAGGGGCGCGGGGCGAGTACGGCGGGGGCCGGGGCTTCGGGAGAGCCGCGCCGGGAAGGTGCTGTAGCGGGCCCGGCCGGCCACGGGGTGGTCGGTCTCCTCGAAGAAACCGCGGAACCGCAGCTGCTCCAACTCGGCCTGCCGGTGCGGCTGGAGCACCTTGCCCACCGGGACACCGGCCTGCCGGAGACGGTCGACGATCTCGTCCGCGCCGCGCTCACGGCACCAGGCGGCGAGCCGCGCGTCGAGGGCGTCATGATGCGCGCGCCGCCCTTCGGCGGTGGACGGCACGGGGTCCGACGCCCAGTCGGGGCGGTCGAGGGCGTCGCGCAGTGCCTCCCACTGTTCGTCGGTGGCCACGGCGATGGCCACCCAGGAGTCCTCCCGGCCGAACTCGTCGGTGTCCGCGGTGAGACAGAGGTTCTGCGGGGCCGCGCGGGGTCCCCGCTTCCCGGCCCGCTCCAGCAGCGCGCCGTAGGTAGGGATCGGCAAGGGTCCGGCCGGTGATCATGGGGTCGCGGTGGACGATATCCGCGGCGGGAACGGCACGGCCAAGGGGTTTCGCCCCCGGCGACCGACCCCCACCCCCAACCCGATCGCACCCCACCACGGGTCGCTACCGCTCGATCGGGCGTGCGGGTGTTGGGATGGAGGTGGCAGAAAGGGGCCGCGGTGGACGGCGACGACGAGGTAACCGGGTCGGAGCAGGGCTCGGCGGATCGGTTCGTGCTCGCGCGGCGGGCGGTGTCCGCCATCGGGTCGACGCTCGACGAGCGCAGGACCGCGGCGGAGTGCGCGGGGTTCCTCGTCGACGAGCTGTGCGAGGCCGCGGCCGTCGACCTGTTCGCGCAGGACGAGGCGCGCCCGGCACCGCACCGCATGCTGCACCCGATGGCGGCCGTCGGCCGCAAGGAACTGCTGGACAGCCTGCGCAGCGCGCCACGCGAGGACGTCATGGTCCGGGCCCTGGACGCCGGCCACCCGATCACCACCTCCTTCACCACCAACGACCACGGCGTCCTTGCAGCCCTGTCCGTGCCACTGACCGCCTGGGGCAAGGCCTACGGCGCGCTCCTCGCGATCCGCGCCGGACGCACGTTCGGCGACGACGAGGCCGCCGCCGTGCACTACGCGGCCCGGCTCACCGCCGCCCATCTGCACCACGCCGTCGAACACCACCGACTGCGCACCACCGCCCTCAACCTGCAACAGGTCCTGCTCACGGAACCCAGCCGCCCCCACCCCAACATCGAGATGGCTACCCGCTACCTGCCCGCCGGCAGCGGCACCCTCGTCGGCGGCGACTGGTTCGAGGCCGTACGACTGCACTACGGCCGCACCCTCCTCGTGATCGGCGACGTCATGGGACACGGCCTGGACGCGGCCGTCGACATGAACGCCTACCGCTCGATGCTGCGCTACGTCGCCTCCACCGACCTGCCGCCCCACCGCATCCTGCGCCAGATGGACACCGCCATGTCCGAGGAGCACAACCGCCGCCCGGCGACCTGTCTGCTCGCCCTCCTCGACCCCGACCGGGGCACGGCCGCCTTCGCCGGCGCGGGCCATCTCCCGCCCGCCGTCTTCCACCGCGACGGCGCCGGCGAACTGATCCCCGTCCCCGTAGGCCCGCCCCTCGGCACGGGCTCCGCCGACTACGAGATGACCACGCTCACCCTCACCCCGGACGACACCCTCGTCATGTTCACCGACGGGCTGGTCGAGCGGCGCGGCGAGGACATCGACGTCTCCCTGTCCCGCCTGGCCCGGCTGCGCCTCCACCCGGGCCAGGGCGTCTCCCGCCTCCTCGACGACATCGTCCTCCGCCTCCACGTCCAGGAGGCCGAGGACGACGTCGCCGCGATCGCCGCCCGGCTGCGCCCCCGCGGTTCGATTCCCGGATAACTTCGCAAACGGGAAAGAAGTACGGCGGCCGAGGTCCCCGGCCGGGCCGGATCATGCGCCGGCCAGTCGTCCCCCAAGGTTTGGCAACACCCCGGCAACGCCCGGATGGTGACGGTCACGGCTTGGCCAACCCCTTTCCGCACGTTGGCCGCAAATTCACCGCACGCCCCTGACGCCCCATACCGGCGCGGGCGGAGAGTGATCCGAGGTCTGGTCCACGAGATCCCTCGATGCTCTTCAAGAAGGGGCAATCATGGCCGAGTTGACACGTCGTAGACTCCTGGGTTCGGCCGCCGGCGCACTGGGCGGTGCCGCGGCTCTCTCCCTCCTCCCGCCGAGCGTCCAGAAGGCCGTCGCCGCCGAACCTCCGAAGAACGGCTCGCTGCGGGACATCGAACACGTCGTCATGCTGATGCAGGAGAACCGGTCGTTCGACCACTACTTCGGCACGCTGTCCGGCGTTCGCGGTTTCGCCGATCCGCACGCTCGCAAACTCGACACCGGGCGCAGCGTCTTCTACCAGCCGGACGCGGTGAACTCGAAGGGCTACCTCCTCCCGTTCCACCTCGACACCCATACCTCCAGCGCCCAGGCCATCCCGTCCACCAGCCACGCCTGGTCGGTGCAGCACCAAGCATGGAACAACGGCAGGATGGACCAGTGGCTGCCCGCCCACCGCGCGGCCGATGGCGTCAACGGCCCCTACGTGATGGGCTATTACAAGCGCGAGGACATCCCGTTCCAGTTCGCGCTCGCCGAGACCTTCACCATCTGCGACAACTACTTCTGCTCGGTGTTCGGGCCCACCTGGCCCAACCGGCTGATGTGGATGACCGGTTCGATTGACCCCGCAGGAACCCGGGGCGGCCCGATCATCAGCAACGTCGCGCCGACGCCGTACCGCTGGACGACGTATGCGGAACGACTCCAGAACGCGGGCGTGAGCTGGAAGGTGTACCAGGAGGAGGACGACTACGGCACCAACATGCTGGAGCAGTTCGCCTCCTTCAAGAACGCCCGGCCCGGCTCCGACCTGTACGAGCGGGGTGTACGGCCGCAGGCGCACGGCACGTTCGAGGACGACGCGCGCAACGACCGGCTGCCGACGGTGTCGTGGATCTGCCCCACGAGCTACCAGTCGGAGCACCCGGACTACCTCCCCGCCGCCGGCGCCGACTACGTCGCCTCGAAGATCGAGGCCATCGCCTCGAACCCGAAGGTGTGGCGCAAGACCGCGTTCATCCTCAACTACGACGAGAACGACGGCCTGTTCGACCACGTCGTGCCGCCGACGCCGCCGGCCGGTACGAAGGACGAGTTCATCCAGGGCCTGCCCATCGGCGGCGGCTTCCGCGTCCCCGCCATCATCATCTCGCCCTGGACCGTGGGCGGTTGGGTCGCCTCGGAGGCCTTCGACCACACCTCGGCGCTGCAGTTCCTGGAGCGGTTCACCGGGGTCGAGGAGCCGAACGTCTCCGACTGGCGCCGTGAGACCTTCGGCGACCTCACCACCGCGTTCCGCTTCCGCGACGCCCGCCCGCGCTCGCCCCGGCTGCCCCACGACACGGCGGAGCAGCTGGAGAAGGCCCAGGAAGAAGTGGCGACCCTACCGAAGCCGACCCTGCCGGGCGCCGACCAGAAGTTCCCGCACCAGGAGCGGGGCCGTCGCCCGCACGTCTGACCCGGGCCACCCCGTCATGGGAGGCCCTGGCCGGTGTCATAGGGCCAGGGCCGCCCGCGCGGCCGAGACGGTGTGCTCGGCGGAGCCGCAGCCGAACCGCGACACGTGGCCAGCGGCGTCTGACCTGGGCCGTAGCGGCTGGCGACCCGCCTGGCGTCATCGGGCCAAGGCCGCCCGCGCCGCCGACAGCGCCTGCTCGGCATAGCCGCGCCCGAACAGCACCGCATGCACCAGCAGCGGAAACAGCTGGTGCAGCGTGATGCGGTCGGTCCAGCCGGGGGCGAGCGGCGCGGCCTCGTGATAGGCGGCCAGCACCTCCGTCAGATACGGGCAGCCGAAGAGACGCAGCATGGCCAGGTCGGTCTCCCGGTGTCCGCCGTGCGCGGCCGGGTCGATCAGCCGGACGTGTCCGTCGGCGCCCCACAGCACGTTGCCGTTCCACAGATCGCCGTGCAGCCGGGCGGGCGGCTCGGCGGGACCGGCGAGTTCGGGGAGCCGTTCGCAGACCCGCTCGACCACCGCGGCCTCGGCGTGCTCCAGGGTCCCGGTGTCGACCGCGCTCCGCAGATAGGGCAACACCCGTTGTCCGGCATACCAGTTGGGCCAGTCGGCGGCGGGAACGTTGCGCATCGGGGCGAGTCCGATGTACGCCTCCGTGGGTCCGCCGGGCGGCGGCGCGCCGAACGCCGGTGCCCCGGAGGCGTGCAGGGCGGCCAGCTCCCGGCCGAACCGGACCGCCGCTCGCGCGCTCGGCGGACCGGTGCGGACGCGGTCGGTGACCAGCCACCGCTCGTCCAGCCCGCGCACGGCGGGCACACGGACCGTACCGGCGTCGCCCAGCCAGCGCAGCCCCGCCGCCTCGGCCCGCACCGCGCCGGGAGCCGCATCGCCCTTGATGATCACCAACTGCCCACTGTCGAGTGCGAGTTCGGTGACCGCCCCGGACAGCGGGCGCTCACCGGTCACCGCACACCCGGTGAGCCGGGCCGCCGCCGCGCCCGGGGTCTCGCCCTCGATCACGGGGACAGCGTACGACCGGTCAACGAGCTCCCGACCCGCAGGCCGGACTCCCGCAGGACCCGGTCGACCGTCTCCTCCAGCGGGCTCGTCGCCGGGACCACCGTCTCGACGTCACCGGGCAGCAGGTCCAACGGCCGGTACCACTCGCGGAGTTGGTCCTCGCTCACCTCGTCCGCGATGGGCTTCGTGGCGTGCCGGGCCAAGGTCTCCTCGAACGGCACGTCGAGGTAGTAGCAGTGCGTGCGGCCCGGATGGTCGGCGAGCAGCCCGGCCAGCATCTCGCCGTAGTGGGAGACGTAGAGCAGGCCTTCCAGCACGGTGTGGAAACCGTGCGCCAGGGCGTGCCGGACGGTCAGGTCGATCAGGCCGATGTTCGCGCCGCCGGGAACGTCGCGCTCGCGCAGCACCTCGCGGCGCAGGACGTCCTGGCGCACCAGGGCGATACCGCGCCCGTACCGCTCGCGCAGGGCTGTGGCCACCGTGCTCTTGCCGGAGGCGCTGTTCCCGCGCAGCACGATGAGCCGGGTGGGGGAGGGAGGCGGCGTGGTCACCGGGGCACCTTATCGGTCGCGTGTCGCCCAGTGACCGAGTGGGCACATTGCGTCCCCTGGGGCCGTTCACTCTGCTTATATCGTGAGAAAATGGTGTGACAGCGGTGATTGGTGGCAGGGCCATGGCGGACGCGACGATCGACTACGCGGCGGTGTTCCAGGGGCTGCCCGGCATGGTGGCGCTGCTGACCCCCGACCTGGTGTACGCGGACGCCAACGAGGAGTTCCTGCGGATGTCCGGCCGCACCCGCGAGCAGGTCGTCGGGCGTTTCCTCTTCGACGTCTTCCCCGACAACCCGAACGACCCCGCCGCCACCGGCATGCGCAACCTGGAGACCTCGCTGCGCCGCGTCATCGCCACCGGCGAGCGCGACACCATGGCCCTCCAGCGGTACGACGTCGAATCCGCGGCCTGCCCCGGGCAGTGGGAGGAGCGCTACTGGAGCCCGGTCAACACACCGCTCCTCGACCCGGACGGCAAGGTCGTGCTGCTGGTCCACCGCGTGGAGGAGGTCACCGAGCTGATCCGGGCCCGCGGCCGCTCCGGCGGCGGGCGCACCCGGGTGCTGGAGGCCGAGCTGTACACCCGCGCCCGCGAACTGCAGGAGGTCAACGAACGCCTGCGCGGTGCCCACGCCCGCGAACGCGAGGTCGCCCTCGCCCTACAGGAGGCGATGCTGCCCACCGGCCGACAGAGCGCGGGCCACCAGATCGCCGTACGCTACCGGCCCGCCGTCGGTTCACTGAACGTGTGCGGGGACTGGTACGACGTGGTCGACCTGGTCGGCGGCAACCGTATCGGCGTGTCCGTGGGAGATGTCGTCGGGCACGGGCTGGCCGCCGCCGGCGTCATGGGCCAGCTGCGCAGCGCCCTGACCGCCACCTCCCGAGTCGCCGACGGCCCCGCCCAGGCCCTCGACGTCCTGGGCCGCTACGCCCACGTCGTCGACGGCGCCGAATCCGCCACCGTCGTCACGACCTTCATCGACTTCGACGACCACACCATCACCTACAGCAGCGCGGGACACCCACCGCCCGTCCTGGTCCGTCCCGACGGCGGCGTGGAATTCCTCGACCGGGCCACCGACCCGCCCCTCGACGCCCGCCCCGCCCCGATGCCCAGACCGCAGTCCGGCACCACGTTCTCACCCGGCGCCACTCTGGTCCTCTACACCGACGGCCTGATCGAACGCCGCCACGAGGACATCGACAAGGGTCTGATCCGCCTCGCCGACTCCCTCGTCCGCCACCGGAACAGCGACCCCGAAGCCCTCGCCGACGCCGTACTCCTCGAACTCCTCCCGCACGGCGGCGCCACCGACGACACGGCCCTGGTCATCGTGCGGCTGTGACCGACGGCAGAGCGATCTCCGTCATACGACGATGCAGGTCAGCGTCGCCCACAGCAGGGGCGGGTGCTCGACGTGGCCGTCGGCGCGGCTCTCGGCGCGCCAGCGGTCGAGGTGTTGGCGCTGCCGGCGGCCGCCTGTTCCTCGGCGGCTCCCCACGCGCCCCCGGTCCATCAGCAAGTGCACCCGGTTCAGGCCGAGTTCGGAGGTGCGCAGTCCATCGGGGTCGTCGCCCCGGACGGCCGGGAACTGCCCGTGGCGGGACGCCCCGAACTCATCTGAGCCCTGATGAACCTGCCGGCCTCCCAAGGCCCTTCGGTCACGACACCCGTCCTGGACCTCCGCAAGCGCCGCCTGAGCAGGGTCGTGGACATGGCGACGCGGGCGGTGCGGGACCACGTCGACCCCCGCAGGTGTGCATGATGTGCGCTGTGGATGGTGCGAACGACGACAGCGGACAGCGACCGGCCAGAACGGGTCGGCCGCCCGCGACCTCGCGGGCCGCTCTCGAACGGGTGGGCTTCGAGCTGTTCGCGCGGCGCGGCTTCGACCGTACGACCGTCGAGGACATCGCTGCCGCGGCGGGCATCGGCCGCCGCACCTTCTTCCGCTACTTCGCCTCCAAGAACGACCTGGTGTGGGGCGACTTCGCGGCCGAACTGGTCAGGCTCGACGCCCTGTTGGCCGCCACGGATCCGGCCGTCCCGATGATGGACGCGCTGCGCGGTGCGGTCGTGGAGTTCAACCGCTTCGACCCGGCGGTGGTGCCCTGGCACCGGCAACGCATGGCGCTCATCCTGCGGGTGCCGACGCTGCAGGCCGATTCGACCGTGCGGTACGCGTCGTGGCGGACACTGGTCACGGAGTTCGCCGCCCGGCGCACCGGCCGGGCACCCTCCGATCTGCTGCCCCGGCTGATCGGCCACACCTTCCTCGCCGCGTGCATCGCCGCCTACGAACACTGGCTGACCGACGAACAGGCAAGCCTGGGTGACCTGTTGGACCAGGGTCTGCGGCAACTCGCGGCCGGCTTCGAGGGCCCGGCGCCGGCCCTCGCCTGATCCCTCGATCCGTGTCACGGCAGGTCGCGCCGCATGGCGTCGGCGACCAGTTCGCCGATGAGCACGGCGGTGGCCGCCGGGCCGCGCAGGGGCGGAGTCGGCAGGATCGAGGTGTCCGCGACGCGCAGGCCCACGACACCGTGCACCCGCCCGTAGTGGTCTACGGCCGCTCCGGGATCGCCGGCCGGGCCCATGGGAACCGTGCCGCAGGTGTGGTGCGAAGTACCGAGCCGCGTCTCGATCCACCGGTCGAGCAGCTCGTCGTCCGCCAGTACCCCTGGCCCCGTACGTCGAACCGCGCGACGTGTCGAACGCCGTCCTGTTCCTCGCCTCGGACCAGTCGCGCTACGTCACCGGCCTCCAGTTCACCGTCGACGCGGGCTCGACGAACAAGCCGTAGAACGGAGTTGTGCATGAAGATCACCATCGACTCCTCGCTGTGCTCCGGGCACGCGAGATGCGCGGCGGCGGCGCCGGAGGTGTTCCGGCTCGACGACGACGGCTATGCGCTGCCCTATGACGGCGAGGTGCCGCCGGAACTCGAACAGGCGGCCAGGGACGGGGAGTTGGCCTGCCCGGAGCGGGCCGTCACGGTCGAGCGCTGACAGCCCGCTGCGGGACGGCAATGGCAGCCGTCCCGCAGCTCCACCGACGACACCGTCGGCGTCGGCGGTGGACCCTCGACACCCGCGCCACCGGAGCGACTCGGCGGCCTCAGCTGCCGACGAGCATCTGCCAGGTCTGCGGTCCCACCTGGCCGTCGACGCTCAGGGCGTGCGCGGACTGGAAGGCCCGGGCGGCGGTGACGGTGCCGGAGCCGAAGCTGCCGTCGACGGTGAGGCCGTAGCCGAACTTGTTCAGCTCCACCTGGGCGGCGCGGACGGCGTCGCCGGTGGAGCCGTTCTGGACCTGGACGATCAGTGCGGACCAGGTTTGCGGGCCGATCTGGCCGTCCACGCTGAGGCCGTGCGCGGACTGGAAGCTCTTGGTCGCGGCGAGGGTGGCGGGCCCGAACTGGCCGTCGGCGGTGATCGAGGCGCCGTTGTAGCGCAGCAGGTACTGCGCGGCCAGCACGTTGTTCCCGGTGTCGCCGTCGATGACATTGGGCCAGGGCGGCACGACGGTGCCACCGCCCGTGGCGCCGGTCCCGGTACCCACGAGCATCTGCCAGGTCTGCGGTCCCACCTGGCCGTCGACGCCCAGGCCGTGCGCGGACTGGAAGGCCCGGGCGGCGGTGACGGTGCCGGAGCCGAAGCTGCCGTCGACGGTGAGGCCGTAGCCGAATCGGTTGAGCTCCACCTGCGCGGCGCGGACGGCGTCGCCGCTGGAGCCGTTCTGGACCTGGACGATCAGTGCGGACCAGGTTTGCGGGCCGATCTGGCCGTCCACGCTGAGGCCGTGCGCGGACTGGAAGCTCTTGGTCGCGGCGAGGGTGCCCGCCCCGAACTGGCCGTCGGCCGTGATCGAGGCACCGTGGTACCGCAGCAGATACTGCGCCGCCTGGACACTGGGTCCCGTCATGCCGTCGGTGATGTTCGGCCAGGACGGCAGGATGACGCCGGTACCGCCGCCGCCCGTACCGCCCCACTGCCCGTAGTCGGCGGCCATCGCCTGGTCGAGGTCCGCGTCGTGCCCGGCCACCGAGATGCCGTTCTGGACCTGGCGCAACTGCGCGCGGCTGTCCCAGTTCCCGCTGGACCACGCGTACGTCTGCCAGCCCCAGGCTATTTTCCCGTTGTCGAAGAGTTCCTTGATCACGTGGTAGCCGCCGTACGCACCGGTCCGGGACCGGCCGATCACCGAGGCGACACCGTCGTAGTAGGAGTTGAGCGCGGAATACATCGAGGGTTGGAGATCGAAGTCGACGCTGAAGTAGATCGGCCGCGACGACGGCATCCCGTTGGCCAGAGCCTGTCGCTGTGCCTCGGTGGCGTGCCCCGCCCCCTGGGAGTACGGGTCGGAGGGGACCCCGCTCTGCCAGTCCTGCAGTCCGTCGGACTCCCAGTTGGAGACGATGCCCAGATCCGCGGCGGTGAGGGCCTGGGCCTCGGACAGGGTGAGGACCTTCGGGTTCGGCAGCCAGCTGAGGTAACGGCACACGAAGCCGTAGCCCGCCGCGGCGACCGATCCGGCGGTGAGCGACGCGTCGGAGTAGTCGATCCCGTAGCCGGTCGCCGCGGCAGCCGCGGATGCCGACTGGGCGCCTCCGATGCCGGTCGCGGTGGCCACGGCGGCGCCGGCGGCGAGGGTCAGCAGCCTGCGGCGAGACATTTGTTGGCCGTTGTCAAACAGGTTCATGACATGTTCCCGTTCCTGACGTCTGGTTGCGATGAGCAACGCGGGAGCCGCTGGGGAGTTGGAAGCAGCGTTGCAGGTGATCTTTGGGCCCCGGTCCGGCCCGTGTCCACGACGAGTCGGGATCTGGTGGGACGGCGGGACGACACCGGCACTGACCTGCCGGGATCCGCAGTGGTGTGACGGTTTCGCGGGACGGCCTCGGCGTGGCCCGCGGAAGCGGGCGGAGAAGGAGGAAGGGCCACAGGCACCGACACGGAGCAGCCCCACGGCCATGGGCCGTGGGGCTGCTCGCTGCGCGTTCGGGTCAGCCGGCGGGCTGCGGAGGCGGGGTGAAGTGGTGGCCCCAGAACGCGCCGTCGGTGATCTCGTAGACGGGCACCGGCTCCGGGACCTTGAGGCCGTTCCAGCCGAACTCGACGGCGTAGTTCTCCGGCGACCACACGTAGAACGACACCATGTGGTCGTTGGTGTGCTTGCCGAGCGAGTGCATCATCGGGACGTCGAGCTTCGCGGCCCGGTCCAGGGCGCGGCCCACGTCGTCCAGCGTCCTGCCCTCGACCATGAAGTGCAGCAGCCGCCCGGGACCCGGCGCCGGGGTGACGCCCAGGGTGTGGTGGCGGGGGTTGCAGCCCATGAACCAGGTCGTGCCGCCCGGCGAGCGCATCGTGTTGCGCTCGATGAAGCCGAGGGTGGTGACGTAGAAGTCGAAGGTGCCCCGCGCGTCCTCGGCGGAGACGATCGCGTGCCCGAAGCCCATGTCACCGGTCAGGAACCCCGAGACCAGGGGCGTGTGCACCGGAACGTGGTCGAGGATCGCGCCGTAGAACAGCTCGACCGGGTTGCCGCCGGGGTCGTTGAACTTGACGAAGCCGGTGACCCTGCGTTCCGCGGCCTCGTCCTCGGTGCCGGCGGTGACCTTGATGCCGGTCTTCTCGACGTCGGCGACCAGCCGGGCCAACTCCCGCTCGTCGATGACCTCGAAGCCCAGCGCGGTCATCCCGCTCTGTGAACCGGGGGAGACCACGATGCGGGCCGGATAGTCGTCCATCCGGTAGTAGAGGGATTCCGGGTCGCCGCCCGCAACAGGCATCAGGCCGAGGAAATCCGCCCCGAACACCTTCCATTTCTCGATGTCACCGGATTCCAGCCGGACATACCCGAGTGAGCGCACACCCATCAGGGCTCTCCCGTCACCGTCGTCAAGTCCTTGCGGTCCGACGCTAATCAGGCGGGCGGACCAGGAGCCGCGAACGTCCCACTGATCGGGAGACGTACGACACCCGGCCGGGCCCCGGTGGCACGGTGACTGTCGCCTGTCACCCCGCGACCGGAGGCCACGCACCGCCATGACACTCACCGCTGAGGACACCCTGCGCGAACTGCGCACCGACGAGGGCACGTTGCGCTACCACGAGGCGGGTGACGGGCCGCCCCTGCTGCTGTTGCACGGTTCCGGTCCGGGGGTGACCGGCTGGCGCAACTACCGGGGAAACCTCCCCCTGTTCGCGAAGCACTTCCGCTGCCTCGCCCTGGAATTCCCCGGGTTCGGGGTCAGTGACCCCACCGACGAGAACCCGATGATGGCGGCCCCCAAGGCCGTCCTGCGTTTCCTCGACGGTCTCGGCCTCGACCGCGTCGACGTCATCGGCAACTCCATGGGCGGCTTCGTCGCCGCCGGACTCGCCGTCGCCCACAAGGACTTGTTCCGCCGGGTCGTCACCATCGGCGGCGTCGGCCGCAACATTCTCTCGCCGGGCCCCAGCGAAGGCCTCAACCTGCTCGTCGAGTTCGCCGAGAACCCGACCCGCGAGAACCTGCTCCAGTGGCTGCGGTCGATGGTCCACGACCCCTCCCTCCTCACCGAGGAACTCATCGAGGAGCGCTGGGCGAGCGCCACCGAGCCCGCGACCCTGGAGGCCTCCCGGCGGATCTACGGCCGACAGGCCATGGCCGCCATGCAGGCCGCGCAGGCCCACTCCGACCAGCCCATCTGGGCCGCCCTGCACAAGATCACCGCACCCACGCTGCTGACCTGGGGCCGCGACGACCGGGTCACACCGCTGGAGAGCGCGCTGATCCCGATGCGTACGATTCCCAAAGCGGAACTGCATGTGCTGCCCGACTGCGGACACTGGGCCATGATCGAGCAGAAGGAGGCCTGGGAGAGCGCGGTCCTGGCCTTCCTGACCCGCCCCGAGGCGTCCTGAGCGTCGGCGGGAGCACCCAACGACCGGGGGGACGACGTGGCGAGACCCGCTGAGGGACGGCAACCGGCGGCCCCGATGTCGAGCGGCCAGGCCGCCCGCCGGGTCCGCATCCTCCGCGCCGCCTCCGAACTCGGCGCCCGCGAGGGGCTGGCCAGCGTCCAGATGCACGACGTGGCCAAGGAGGCCGGCGTCGCCATCGCCACGCTGTACCGCTACTTCCCGTCGAAGCCGTATCTCTTTATGGCGGTCCTGGAGTGGCACATCGAGCAGTTCGTCGGCGGCCGCGGGAACACGGCCGTCGCCGCCGAGGGCACGGACCCCGCCGGCGAGATCGCGGAACTTCTCATCTCGCTCAGCGTGAAGCTGCTGGACAGTCCTCTGCTCGCCTCGGCGGTGGCCCTGTCGTCGTTCACCGAGTACACGAGTATCGTCCCGGCCCGCGCGGACCTCGTCGACAGTCCTCTGGGCCAGGCCATCCTGCGCCTCCTCTGCGGCAGCGTCCGTGAGGCCTCGGCGACCGACCGCAGCCGGGCCCGCCTACTCATCTACGGCTGGTGGGGCTTGTTCGTGGCCCTGCTCACCGAGGAGCTCACCACCGAGGAGGCGGAGACCAACATGCGCCTGGCCGCGCGGCTGCTCCTCACGCCGTAGGACATCATGACGATGCCCGGAACACCCTTGGTGTTCCGGGCACTTGACTTCGTGTCAGCTCTCGGCGTCCGCGATGTCGAGCACGGCCAGATACGAGAACGCGACACTCGAACCGATGGGCGCCCCCGCACCCGGGTACACGCGGCCCGTCATCGCGGCGGCGGTGTTGCCCGCCGCGTAGAGCCCCTCGATCGGGCCGCCGTCCGGGCGCAGCACCCGCGCGTGCTCGTCGACTCTCAGGCCGCCCTTGGTGCCGATGTCGGCCGGGACGATGGTCGCGACGTAGTACGGCGGGGTGTCGAGCGGGGGCAGAATCGGGTTGGGCCAGTCGTTCGTGGGCGGCGGCGCGGGGTAGTTGAGTTGGGGCAGGGCGGGGAAGCCCAGGACGTACTGGGCCATCTGGTCCCAGGGCGTCTCGCCGCGGTGGAACTTCTCGTCGACCCCGGTGCGCGCGTAGCCGTTGAACTCCTCGATGGTGCCGCGCAGGGCGTCCAGTGGTACGTCGATCAGCTGCGCCAACTCCTCCAGCGTGTCGGCCTTCTTGAGCGCGCCCGACTCGAACCACTCGGGGCCGACCGGCTCGTCGTACGGGCCGCCGAAGCCGTCCCGGTCGAGCTGGCGCTGGTCGATGATCCAGTGGGCGGGGATGTGCGAGACACCCGACGTCGCGTGCAGGCGGACTATCTCGCGGCCCGCCTGGTCGTAGGGGCGGGTCTCGCTGACGAAGCGTTCGCCGGCCGCGTTGACCCAGATTCCGCCACGGGTACCCGTGTGGAAGAGCGGGAGGCCGTCCGGCCAGACGAGCCCGGGGGTGAACCAGGCCGCGTCGAGCAGATCGGTGGCGGCGCCGACCGCGATGCCGGCCTGGAGCGCGTCGCCGGTATTGCCCGGGGCGCCGTGGGTCCACTCGCTGCCGCGCTCCGGAACCGGCTGGTACTTCTCGCGCAGCTCGCGGTTGCGCTCGAAGCCGCCGGCCGCGAGGATCACCCCGCCGGTGGCGCGGAACGTGACCCGCTCGCCGTCGCTCACCGCCTCCACGCCGACGACCCTGCCGTCCTCGACGACCAGGCTCTCCAACGCGGTGCCGAGGCGGAGCGCGCCGCGGCCCGTCTCCAGGAACGCGGCCAGCGTCCTGCCGATCAGCGCGCGGCCCCCACTGAGGACCGGGCCCTCGTCGTGTCCCCAGCGCTGGGTGGGCAGGCAGGCGCGGACCAGTCGGGCGTGATCGCCGAGCTCGGCGACGGTGACCTTCGGCGGAAAGACGGTGTGCCCGGTGGGGGAAGCGCCGGCGACCGACGGATAGTAGTCCGGCACCGGGAGGTGCTCGAACGACTGGAACCACGGGTTCTGCTCCAGCTCGTCGATCAGCTGGACGCCGGCCCGCAGATAGGCCTCCTGGAGCGGCTCGCGCGACTTGTCGTCGACGCTCTCGCGCAGATACGTCCGCACGTCCTCGACGCTGTCGTCGAGCCCGGCCCGTCGCATGGGTGCGGAGCCGGGGTACCACAGACCGGAACCGGAGTAGGCGGTGGTGCCGCCGACCCGGTCGGTCTTCTCGATGACGAGGGTGCGCAGTCCGCGCGAGGCGGCGGCACAGGCGCCGACCAGACCTCCGCCCGACCCGACCACGATCACGTCGTAGACGTCCTCGTTGCTGGCCAAGATGACCTCCTCAGGTTCAGGCCAACCCGCCGTTGGCGAACAGTACTTGTCCGTTGATCCAGCGGGCCGGGCCGGCCAGGAAGGCGACGGACTCGGCGATGTCCTCCGGGGTGCCCAGGCGTTCCAGTGGGGCGGCCTTGGCGAGGTTCTCGATCGTGGTCTCGTCCTTGCCGTCGAGGAAGAGGGAGGTCGCGGTGGGGCCGGGGGCCACGGCGTTCGCGGTGATGTCCTTGCCGCGGAGTTCGCGGGCCAGGACCAGGGTCATGGCCTCGACCGCGGCCTTGCTCGCCACGTAGGCGCCGTACGTCGGGAACTTGGTGCGGGTGACGGTGGTGGAGAAGTTGATGATCGCGCCGCCCGCGCGGACGCGCCGGGCCGCCTGCTGGGAGACGACGAACGTGCCGCGGATGTTGGTGCGGTGCATGCGGTCGAGGTCGTCCAGGTTCATGGTGGCGATGGGGGAGAGCACCATGATCCCGGCGGTGTTCACCACCACGTCGATGCCGCCGAACTCCGCCTCGACCGCGTCGAACGCGGCGGACATCGCGTCCTCGTCGGCGACGTCACCGCCGACCGGTATCGCCCTGCCGCCGGCCGCGACGATCGCGGCGACCGTCTCGTCGGCCTTGGCCTTGTTGCCGGCGTAGTGCACGGCGACCGCGATGCCGTCCCTGGCCAGGCGCTCGGCGACCGTGCGGCCGATGCCGCCGGAACCGCCGGTGACCAGGGCGACGCGTGTGAGGGTCTCGGTGTCAGGCATGGTGGGTGTCCTTCCCTGAGCGGGGGATCTGCGTGAGCCACTGCCCCAGCAGGGCCGACTCGGCGGGGGTGAAGGGTTCGGGGGTGAGGTCGTTCAACGACGCGAGGAGCGTGGTGGCAGCTGCCGTGCGGGCGTCGTGGGCCGTCGGATCCGACGGGGGGTCCAGCAGGATCGCCTGGACCATCGCGTCACGGACCGACGTCGAGAGGTCCGTGTCCGGATAGAGCTCGGGGCGCGTGATCAGGCCCAGTGCCACACCGGTCGTCGCCGTCATCACCATCTGCGCGGCGATTTCGGGCGCGATCCGCATCCTGCCCTGTGCGGCGAGCCGGTCCAGGACCTCGCGGAGGATGCGCAGGGCCTCTTGTGCCGCCTCGGGTGTGGCACGCAGGGCGGGGGCGAACATCAGCTTGTAGGCGTTGGGGTGCGCCAGCGCGAACGCCACATGGCTGTCCCAGCCGGCCAGCAGGTCCCGCAGGGGGTCAGCCGACTTCTCGGCCGCGCGCTTGGTCTCCAGGTACTGGTCCCACACGTGGTCGACCGTCGCCGCCAGCAGCCCGTCCTTGTCGCCGAACAGGCGGTAGAGGACCGGCTGTTGCACACCCGCCGCCTCGCACACCGCGCGCGTCGACACATCGCCGCTCGGCGACCGGGCGATCAGCTCCGCCGCCGCCTCGATAATCAGCGATCTAGTGTTCATGTAATCGACGATAACACCGATGCGTACCGATGACAACGGGGCGCTGTTAGCGGTGAAAACAAGGGCGCCTCCCACCGCGTCCATACGGTGGGAGACGCCCTTGCTCTGCCGTGCGGTGGCTCAGGACTGCACGGCGAGTGAGAAGGACTGCGCGGTCGAGCCGTCACAGGTCCGCTGGGTGAGCTGGACACTGTTGGTCGCCGCCGTGGCGGCGCTCAGGCACTTGCCGCTGTGCCGGGCGACGAAGTGGTAGCGCCCGCTCGTCTCACGCACCGGCTGCCACTGCTGGTTCGTGCCACCGGAGTACGCCCACAGTTGCAGCGGCGCGTTGTCCGCCGTCGAGCGGTCGGTCACGTCGATGACCTGCGCGGGGTTGCCGCGCGCGGTGATCTCCATGTACCCGCTGTCGGTGGAGCGGAACTGGTACTGCTGCGCCGTGGTGCCGTTGCAGGCGTACTGCTGGATCGCCGTCCCGTTGGCCGTGGCCGCCGAACGGGCGTCCACGCAGGTGCCGTTGCCGCCGTTCTGCACGGAGTACCAGGAGGTCTCGGAGATCGGGGTGTCCGTCGGCGGCGTCGAAGTGTCGCCCCCGCCGAGCCACTTGAGCCCGTTCAGCAGGAACTGGTTCTGGGTGGCGCTCGCGAACGTCGACGACAGCCGCGTGTTGGTCGTGTAGTTCATCGCGTTGTGGCCGAAGTTCGCGTAGAGCATCTTGTACTTCGTGTTGGTCCAGATGATGGGGTAATACCCGCTGTACCAGGACTGGTTGGGGTCGGTCCCGACCGGGAAGCTGCTCGGGTCGATCGACGCCAGGATCTTGATGTCCGGGTTCTGCCGCAGATCGTTGGACCAGCTGTACCACTCGCTGACCGACGAGGTGAACGTGGCCGGCAGGCTCGCGGTGGGCGGGATCGAGTGGTCCTCCACCTTCAGGGTCACCGAGGTCGGACCCCAGGTGTTGGACACGAAGTTCCCCGAGCCGAGGAACGTGTTGTGGTACCAGGACCAGCTCGCCGCGTCCGTCGTGAAGGCGGAGACATGGAAGCCCATGAAGCCGCCGCCACCCCTCATGTACGCCTCGAATCCGCTGCGTTGGGCGGTGGTCTGCGGCAGGTCGTCGAGGAACAGGACGACCTGGTACGCGTTGACCCCGCCGTTGGCGAGCAGGTCCCAGTTGGTGCTGGCCGTGTAGGTGTAGCCGTTGGCCGCCGCCTGCTGCGGGAACCAGACGTTCGCCTCCTTGTCGAAGTCGATGTGCGCCGCGTCGTAGGTCCCGCTGTAGAGCGCGAGGATCTTGAACGGCGTTGCCGCGGTGCTCGCCTGTGCGGCGGGCGGCACGGACGCGAGCCCGAGCAGCGTCGCCAGCAGGAGGAGGACCCGCAGGAGCGCGCGAGTGGAACCGGATCTGATGGTCTGCATCAGCTGATCGACCCTTTCCGTGCGGTCTACGGGTAGTTGGTGAGGTAGGCGACGTTGGTGCTGGAGTTGGACGGGCCGCCGGTGCTGTTGATGACGTGGCTGATCGTGCCGACGCCGCCCAGCGAGACGGTCACCATGTCGTGGAACTTGACCCCGGACACGCTCGGCACCTCGAAGGCGTGATCGGCGACCACGCCGGAGTTGGAGCTGAAGTAGCAGTAGCTGCCAAGTCCCCACGCCTCATGAGTGGTTACGCCCGCGGCGACCTTGTAGGCGGGGTAGCCCTTGCCGGTGCCGTTCATCCAGGAGGACTGGTTCGGCGGGTCGTAGGGCATCTCGTTCTGGAAGAAGTACGTCCGGCCGCCGTTGCCGTTCCAGAGAACCTGGGTCTTCTGGAAGTGCTCGACGAACAGGCCGTACGCGGTCACGTTGGCGCCGTTGACGATCAGTCCGGTGTCCGCTGTGTTGGTGGTCCAGCCGACCGTGCCGCTGTTGCCGTGGTCGGCCCGCCAGATCCAGGTGTGGTCGACGATCGTGTTCGCGCTGTTGATTACAACGGAGTTGGTGGCCTTGCCAATGGTGGCGCCACCGATACGGACGAAGACATCGGACAACTGCGTCGGGTCGGAGGCGTGGGAGGCGGTCGAACCGGACGGGCCGATCTGCACCAGCGTCGCGGAGTTGGTGGTGCCGGCGTCGATCAGCAGACCCGCCAGCTCGATGCCGTCCACGTCGGCCGTGGAGATCGCGGTGATCCCGCCGTCCGGCACGAAGGTGGCCAGGCCCATGCCCAGGACGACCGTGTCGGGGCGCGTGATGTTGATCGTCTGGTTGAGGTGGTAGACGCCGGGGGTGACGAGGAGGTTCTTGCCGGCGGCCAGGGCGGTGTTCATGTCGGCCGCGGTGGCGCCGGGCTTGACGATGTAGAACTGGTCGATCGGCAGCGACTTGCCCGCCGGGGTCTTCCCGTTCCACGTGGTGCCGACGGCGTTGGACTGGAGTCCGGGCACGAACACCTGGTAGGCGCCCGCGCTGTCGACGTAGAGGAAGGGCTTCTCGCGGATCGTCGGGGAGCTGGCGACGTTGGTGTACGTCGGGAAGGACTGGGCGGGTGCGCCCTGGTCGCCGACGAAGACCATGTTCCAGTTGGAGCCGGACCAACTGCCCATCGTGGAGTTCCTGGTGAGGAACTGCTGCTGGGTCCCGGACTGGATCTGGCCGTCTACCTTGGTGTCGGAGAGGAAGCCGCCGCTGGACCAACCGCCGTCGTCCAGCGCCAGGTTGCCGCGCACGTGCATGCGGCGGTAGGGGGCGGCCTGCGAGACGGCCCAACGGTCAGTACCGCCAGTGGGGTTGACCGAGAGGTTCTCGGCGTCGCGCCAGAAGTTCTGGGTCGCGTTGCCCTGGAACCAGTCGGCCTCCGCGTGCACCGCGCCGTTGATCGTCACGTCGTCGGGCGAGAAGCCGAGGCCCGCGACCTGCGTGTAGAAGCCGACGTTGGCGTTGGCGCTGTAGGTGCCCGGCTTGAACAGCAGGGCCTGGCGGGCCGAGCCGAACTGGTTGGTCTCCTGCTGGGCGAAGACCGAGTCCAGCTTGGACTGGATGCTGGACGCCGACATCGACGGGTCGAACACCGTCACGTTGGGGCCGAAGTCCGGGGTGCCGGGCGGGTTCGTCGTACCGCCGCCGCTCAGCGTGAAGGACTGCGCGGCCGTGCCGTTGCAGGTGTACTGCGCCAACTGCACGCTGTCGGCGGTCGACGCGCTCGGCACGTCGAGGCACTTGCCGCTGTTGCGGTTGACGAAGTGGTAGGAGCCGTCGGACTCGGCGACCGGCAGCCACTGCTGGTTGTTGCCGCCGGAGTACGTCCACAGCTGGATCGGCGCCGAGTCGGCGGTCGAGACGTTGGTGACGTCCCAGGCCTCGGCGCCGTTCAGGTTGCTGTTGACGCGGTAGTAGCCGCTGTCGGTGGCGACCAACTGCCAGTTCTGCGCGGTGCTTCCGTTGCACGTGTACTGCTGCACTGCGGTCCCGTCGGCGCTCGCGGCCGAGCGGGCGTCGACGCACTTGCCGCTGCCCTTGTTGACCACGGTGGTGTAGCCGGTCGGTATCGCGGCGGCGGCCGTGCTCGCCGCGCTGGCCGAGCCCTGCGTCGCGAACTCGACGCCGGTCACGGTGGTGGCCACGAGCGCGACGGCCGTGAGCGCTCTCGGTATGACGTGGCGGCCGGACAGTCTTTTCCGTCTGAGCACGGATTCTCCTGTGGTGATGGGGGGTTGGGGAGGAAGATCGGAGGGGGCGTCCGTCAGCCGGTGTACTGGGCGAAGATGCCGGTGAACTGCCAGTCGCTCTGGCTCACGCCCGAGCAGGTGTCGTCGTTCGGGTAGGCGCCCGGGCAGGGCCGGTCACGGTTGGCCGACCAGAACGTCAGCCGTGCCAGGTGGTGCGCCTGCGCGTAGCCGAGGATGGTCTGGAAGTCGGCGGTGGTGACGGTCTCGTTGTTGTCGGTGATGCCGTTCATCGACGAGATGCCCATGTCCCGGTAGGCCGCGTCGTCGCTGTAGCCGTACGCGTTCTTCAGCGCGGTCTTGAGGCCTTCGGCCGCGCGCTGGGTGAGGGTGCCCATGTTCTGGCCGGCGCCGCCGAAGTCGAACGGCATGATCGTCCAGGCGTCCACGGTCAGTCCGGACGACGCGGCCCGGTTGATGAGGCTGGTGTCGGGGCCGCTCTGCCCGGTGCCGATGGTGACGTACACCTTGATGCCCGGGTTGTTGGCCTTGACGGTCTTGAGCGCGTCGACCGTGCGCTGTTGGACCGTGGCGTTGCTGTACGCGTCGGCCTCGATGTCGATGTCGATGGCCTTCAGCGAGTAGGCGCTGATGACCTTCTGGTAGGCCGCCGCCAGCTCGCTCGCGCTGGAGCAGGAGCTCTCCAGCTTGTTGCCGCTGTAGCCGCCGAAGGACGGGACGACATCGCCGCCGTTGGCCCGCACGGTGTTGATGGTCGACTGGTCGACTCCGCCGGTCAGCGCCCGGCCGCCGTCCCACTGCGGGTTGCAGTAGCCGTTGCTCAGGACGAACGCGAGCGTGAACCACTTCACGCCGGTTGCGTTCATGACAGTCGTGGGGCTGGGCGGGTTGCCCCACCCGTTGTAGAGGTACGGCGCCACGGCCATCGGCGCGGTCGTGGGCGGGGTGGTGCCGCCGGCGGCGGGTGCCGTCCACTTCTGGTTGGCGGCGCCGGAGCAGGTCCAGATCTGGGTGCGGGTGCCGTTGGCCGAGGAACTGCCGGTGACGTCGAGGCACTTGTTGGCCGCCGGGTTCACGATGTCGTGCGCGGCGGTGACCGTCCACTGCTGGTTGGCGCTGCCGGCGCACGTCCACAGTTGGAGCTGGGCGCCGTTGGCCGTCGAATTGCCGGTGACGTCGAGGCACTTGCCGAGGGCTCTGATGGTGCCGTCGGAGCCGACCGTCCACTGCTGGGCGGCGGTTGCGTTGCAGTCGTAGATCTGTACGGCGGTGCCGTCGGCCGAGCTCGCGCCGGCCACGTCGAGACACTTGCCGGCCAGGCCGGTGACGGTGCCGGTCGCGGCCGAGGCGGAGGGTGCTCCGAGGGTGCCGACGGCGGTGAGGCCGAGGGAGAGCGCGAGGGCGCAGCGCAGGGCGAGGCGTTGCATGACGAGGGGCCTTTCGTCCTGGGTGGGGGGTGGACGCCGCCGGCGTGAAGGCGGTGAGAGGTGAACGCTCGCGTTCACATATGTGAGCGCGAAATACACTCATCGGAGGTCTACTGGCTGGTGAACCTAAAGGTCTGAACCAAAGCCGTCAAGAGGTGCGACCGGATAAGTCCCGCAGGCCCTGGCTGAGTTGAGAAGTTGTAGGCGAAGGAAAAGAAATCACCAGGACCATTGAGCGGCCGGTTCCCACAAGTCACACTGTGCGGGCTTCGTGATGATCGTCAGGGCGCGTGTCGGAGGAACCATGAACACAGCGGGGACCGCGGAGGTCGCAGTCCGGCACATACTCAGCGACAAGGTCGCGGGCGGCTTCCTCGCACCGAGGACGCGCACGATCACCTGGTCCGCCGCCCACTACGTGGTCAAACGGCCCCCGTCGGGCAAGCAGTCGGTGGAACTGACCTGCACCGAGTGCTCGGCGTCCCTGCTGGCCGAGGTCCGCGACCAGTCCTTCACCCGCACGCTCTCCGCCGTCCTGAGGATCATCGGCGCGGTCTGCGCGGTCGCCTTCTTCGCCGCGTTCGCCTACGCCGTCCACGAGGGCGGCAAGACCCTCCCCGAGGGGCAGTCGTTGCCGGTCCTCTTCCCGATCAGCGTGATCGCCATCGCCGTCACCTTCGTCGCCGCGCCCACGTTCTACGTGCACGGCCGGAACTACAACGGCGTCAGCATGCTCGACGCCCCCAAACCGCGCCGCCGGCACCAGATCAGACCGGTCCGGCCCGGACAGCGGGGTGCCCGGACTCCCCGCTGAGCCGGGCCGGTCCGGAATGTGACACCCGTACGGGATTTCTCCCCCGAGTGGCAGAATCGACGCCGTGGATCGGGGGATCCTGGAACGCGAGCCGGAGCTGGTACGGCTGGCCGCGGCCGCGCGTGAGGCGGCGGACGGGGCCGGATCCGTCGCGCTCGTCTTCGGCGAGGCAGGCATCGGCAAGTCGAGCCTGGTCAGGGCCATGCCCGAGCGGCTGCCCCAGCACACCCGCATCCTCCTGGGCCAGTGCGACGACCTCGTCACCCGCCGCCCCCTCGGCCCGTTCCGCGACCTGATCGGCAGCGTCGGCGCCGAACTCGCGCGGGCCGTCATGGAGGGCGGCGACCGCCACCGCGTCTACGAAGCCCTGCAAAATGAGCTGTCCGGTGTACCGCATCCGGCGGTGCTCGTCGTGGAGGACGTCCACTGGGCCGACGAGGCATCGCTGGACGCACTGCGCTTCCTGGTCCGCCGCATGGCACAGCTGCCCGCCGTACTCGTCCTCACCTACCGGGACGACGAGCTGAGCCGCGAGCACCCGCTGCGCCACCTCCTGGGGCAGGTCTCCCGCACGGACCGCGTGCACCGGCTGCCGCTGGCCCGCCTCTCCAGGGCGGCTGTGCGCACCCTGAGTTCGGCCAGCCGCCTCGACCCGGCCCAGGTGTACGAGGTGACCTCCGGCAACCCCTTCTTCGTCACCGAGATCCTCGCGGCCGGCGGCACCGGGACCGTGCCCCCGACGGTCGTCGACGCGGTGCTCGCGCGGCTGCGCGGACTCGACGGCCCCAGCGTCGACGCGCTGGAGCAACTCGCCGTGGTCCCCTCCGCCGTCGAAGGTCCCCTCGTCGACGCGCTGT
The DNA here is from genome assembly GCF_053598575.1 of Streptomyces sp. NPDC001100. Taxonomy (NCBI): domain Bacteria; kingdom Bacillati; phylum Actinomycetota; class Actinomycetes; order Kitasatosporales; family Streptomycetaceae; genus Streptomyces; species Streptomyces sp. NPDC001100. The sequence goes on along the minus strand of NZ_JBSFKO010000058.1, from coordinate 4,241 downwards.
TGGCGGACGGCGTGGCCGGACTCGCCGCCGCCGAACAGCGGGGACTGCTCACGGTCACCCCCGAACGGGTCACGTTCCGCCACGAGTTGATCCGCAGAGCCGTCGCCGACTCGCTGCCCGCCGCCCGCCGTATCGACCTCGACCGGCGGGTGCTCACCGCGCTCGTGGCCCGGCCCGGCTCCGACCCGGCCCGCATCGTCCACCACGCGGCGCGGGCCGGCGACCAGGACGCCATCGCCCGCTACGGCCCCGACGCGGCCCGCGACGCCACCGAGGCGGGCGCCCACCGCGAGGCCGCCGCCCATCTGCGGCTCGTGCTGCGCCAGCGGCACCGCTACAGCCCCGCCGAACTCGCCGACCTGCTCGAACGCTACGCCGTGGAGTGCTACACCCTCGCCGACTCCGTCGACGCCGTCGCCGCCCAGCGCGACGCGGTGGCCCTGCGCCGCTCCCTCGGCGACACCCTCGCGCTCGGCGCAGACCTGCGCTGGCTGTCCCGCATCCACTGGTGGGCGGGCCACGCGGACGAGGCGCAGGACGCGGCACGCGAGGCCATCGCCGTCCTCGAACACGCCGGAGACGACCGCCTGTTGGCCCTCGCGCACAGCAACACCGCCCAACTGCGCATGCTCTCCGACCGGTACGCCGAAGCCCTCGCCCACGGCGAGCGCGCCATCACCCTGGCCCGCCGCGCCGACGACCCGGCGATCCTGGCGCACGCCCTCAACAACGTGGGCACGACCCGCTGGCGCAGCGGAGACCCGGACGGGCGACGGCAGTTGGAGGAGAGCCTCGCGGTGGCACTGGCCGCGGGCGAGGTCGAACACGCCTGCCGGTCCTACGCCAACATCATCTGGACCCTCCTCGACAACCTCCAGTACGCCGAGGCCGACCGCTTCCTGCCCCCGGCCATGGAACTCGCCGACCGCGCCGAGCACTTGGGGTTCCTCAACTACCTGCACGTCGAGCAGGCCATGCGCCGGCTCGCCGCCGCCGACTGGGAGGAGGCCGAGCGGCACGCCGAGTACGGGATGCACGAGTTCGTACCGGCCCGCTGTCCCGCGCTGACCGTCCTGGCCCGGGTACGGGTCCGGCGCGGCAGGCCCGGCGCCGGTGAACTCCTCGACCAGGCCTGGGAGATCGCCGTACGGACCCAGGAGCTGCAGCGCACCGGACCGGTGGCCGCCGCGCGGGCGGAGGCGGCCTGGCTGCGCGGCGATCACGCGGCGGCGGCCGAGGCGGCGGCGCCGGTCCACGCGCAGGCCGGGCGGCTCGACTACGGGCCCTACCGGGCCGAACTCGGCTACTGGCTCACCAAAGTCGGGCACACCGTGGCCGCCGACGACAGCGACCATCCGTACGCACTGCAGGCGGCCGGGGAGTGGAAGCGGGCCGCGGACCTGTGGCGGCAGGCCGGGTGCCCCTACGAACACGCCGCCGCGCTCGCCGAGAGCCCCGACCCGGCCGACAAACTCACCGCGCTCGCCCACCTCGACGCCCTCGGTGCGGAACCCCTCGCCCGTCTGGTCCGCGCCGAACTGCGCCGCCTCGGCGTCGGCAGGATCCCGCGCGGCCCGCACGCGGCGACCCGGGGCAACCCGGCCGGTCTCACGGACCGCCAACTCCAGGTCGTACGACTGCTGGTGGACGGTCTGACCAACCCGGAGATCGCCGACCGGCTCGTGGTGTCCGTCCGTACTGTCGACAACCATGTGCGGGCCGTACTGGAGAAGCTGGACGCGCCCACCAGACGGCAGGCGGCCGACCGCGCCGCGGAGCTCGGTCTGCCGCCGTACGGCGAAACGTAGGTAGCCGGGGGCGCCGAGGTGGGTGACGCGCACGGATGACCGCACAGGTGCGGGCGAAATACAACAAGCGGGTCATCCAGCGCACCAAGAAACGGGGAACCCATGTCCAGCTCGCCCGCTCAGGACGCTCGCCGTGAACTGAACGACTTCACCGGGGAGTTGATCGGCCCGGACGACGCCGCCTATCCCGAGGCCCGCGCCGTCTACAACGCGATGATCGACAAACGGCCCGCAGTGATCGCGCGCTGCGCCGACGCGGACGCCGTGGCCTGCGTGATCGCCTTCGCGCGCGCCCACGACCTGCCCCTCGCGGTGCGCGGCGGCGGCCACCACGGGGCCGGGCTCGGCACCGTCGACGGGGGAGTGGTCGCCGACCTCTCCCCGCTCAAGGACATCCACGTCGACCCCGAGGCCCGCACGGTCCGGGTCGGCGGCGGCTGCGTGTGGGGCGAGGTGGACCGCGCGACCAACGCGTACGGGCTCGCCACTCCCAGCGGCATCATCTCCACCACCGGCGTCGGCGGCATCGCCACCGGTGGCGGGCTCGGCCACCTCACCCGCACGTGCGGGCTGACCATCGACAACCTGGTGGAGGCCGACCTCGTGCTGGCCGACGGCAGCCGGGTGCGGGCGAGCGCCGACGAGAACACCGACCTGTTCTGGGCGGTGCGGGGCGGCGGCGGCAACTTCGGCGTCGTCACCTCGTTCCTGTTCCGGCTGCACGAGATCAGCACGGTCGTCGCCGGGCCCACCTTCTGGCCGGTCGAGATCAGCGCCGAAGTCCTCACCGCCTACCGGGAGTTCCTGCCGACCGCGCCCCGCGAACTGACCGCGTTCTTCCTACACGGCAGCGTGCCGCCCGCCCCGCCCTTCCCCGAGGAGCTGCAGCTGCGCAAGACGGCGGGTGTGGTGTGGTGCTACACCGGCGGGGACACCGAGGCCGCCGCACGCGAGATGGCCCCGCTGCTCGACGCGCTGCCCGCACCGCTGCTGCACGCGCCCGGACCGATGCAACACCCGGACATGCAGGGCATGTTCGACGGGCTCTACCCGCCCGGCGACCAGTGGTACTGGCGCGCCGACTTCGTCAACGAGATCCCCGACGAGGCCGTGCAGCTGCACGCGAAGTTCGGTGCCGAGGTGCCCACCCCGCAGTCGACGATGCACCTCTACCCGATCGACGGCGCCGCCCACGACGTCGGCAACGACGAGACCCCGTGGGCGTATCGCGACGCGACCTGGGCATCGGTCTTCGCCGGTGTCGACCGGGACCCCGCCAACGCCGGCCTCATCAAGCAGTGGACCGTCGACTACTTCGAGGCCCTGCACCCGTACTCGGCGGGCGGCGCCTACGTGAACATGATGATGGACGAGGGACAGGAACGCGTCCGGGCCAGCTACCGCGACAACTACGCCCGGCTGGCCCGCATCAAGGCCGACCGCGACCCGGACAACGTCTTCCGCCTCAACCAGAACATCCACCCGGCCCCGAAACCGCGCTACGAGACCCGTCCGTAACCACGATTCCGAGGCCGGGCCGGCATCAGGCGTTCGGGTCGAACGAGATGCCGGACGGCTTCGCGATGGACAGGGCGTAGTCGAAGTCGCTGTCCCTGATCTTCAGCGTGGCCGAACCGAAGTCGGCGGCCAGGAGCTTGTCCTTGAGGCCAGCGGGGTAGCCGTTCCAGCCCACCAGACGCGGGTAGAACCAGCCGCCGGTGGCGTTCTCCGGGGGCTCGTCGTTCGTGTTGGCGAAGCGGAAGTCGTGCGAGCCGATGCCGTCCTTGTGGTAGACGATCTTGGGGTGTGTGCCGTCGAAGCGCACCCCCGAGGCCGCCGACACCTGGTAGGCGGAGTGCTGCGACACCGACACGTACTGGACCGTGTTGTCCTTGATCCACACCACGACGTGCTCCCAGTCGTGGGTGTGGCCGATCGCCGCCGGACCCAGTGTGACCTGGTCCTTCTCGAAGTAGCTGGCGTACATCACCGCGCACCAGTCGTTGTTGCACTTCTCGCGGGAGTAGGTGTTGGCGTTGTTCAGCTGGGCCATGTCGTGGCAGTGGCCGTTGACGTCGCCGCCGAGCTTGAGCCCGGGGTTGATGGTGCCGTCCAGACCGATGGCGGCCGTGGCGTAGCAGCCGTCGGTGTCGTAGTCGTAGGCCGGGGAGAAGGTCTGCTCCAGGCCGTCGGCGTTCTGCGGCAGCAGGGTGAGGACATTGGCCTGGGCGGCCGTCGCCTGGCCGACCACGAGGGCCAGCGCACCGAGGACGGTGACGACGGCGGAGCGGCGCAGGCGCCGGCCGCGGGACTTCGGGGTTCTCGCCGGGCTGTCGGTGGGGGGTGTCTGTTCGGGCACGCCGACTCCAGTTTCTTGGCCCAGGCCTTGTAGTAGCGCATGACGCGCTCGGGGGAGCAGTCGGCGAGTTCGGC
>NZ_JBSFKO010000057.1:0-50381 GCF_053598575.1 Streptomyces sp. NPDC001100 | reverse complement strand
ACTCGGTCCGTGGAAGCCCGACACTGACAAAGAAGCGAGTGGCCCAACGTCCACCTACGCCTGAGGAGCAACCCCCGCAGCCTCCTGAGCCGCCACCCGCTTCGCCTTCCCCCGCCCCACCTGAGTCCGCACAGCCCCCATACTCGCCCCGATGACCAACCCGATGGCCAGGGCTTCAGTGACGGACAGTGCCTGGTGCAGGATCAGGAAGCCCGCCGTCGCAGCGATCGCAGGCTCCAGGCTCATCAGGATGGCGAAGGTGGAAGCAGGCAGCCGTCGCAACGCCAGCAGTTCGAGCGTGTAGGGAAGAACGGACGAGAGAACCGCCACAGCGGACCCGAGCGCGATGGTCACAGGGTTCAGCAGCCTCGTACCCGACTCCGCAATACCGAGCGGCAGAAACGCCACCGCCGCCACGACCATCGCCAGCGCCAACCCGTCGGCCTGCGGAAAGCGGCGACCCGTACGCGCACTGAAGACGATGTACGTCGCCCACATGGCGCCGGCACCCAGCGCGAAGGCCACACCTGCAGGGTCCAAGCTGCTGAAGCCTCCCCCGCCGAGCAGGAACACACCTGCCAGGGCGAGTCCCGCCCACACCGCGTTCAGCGCCCGCCGAGAAGTCAGCACGGAGAGGGCGAGTGGGCCCAGTACTTCCAGGGTCACCGCCGGTCCCAGCGGGATGCGGGCCAGCGACTGGTAGAAGAGCCCGTTCATCGCGGCCATCGTGAGGCCGAAGACGACGACCGTGCCCCAGTCGGTGCGCGAGTGACCGCGCAGACTCGGGCGACAGACCACGAGCAGGACCACCGCCGCCACCAGCAGGCGGAGCGTCACCACCCCCAGCGATCCCGCCCTCGGAATCATCGTCACCGCCAGCGCCCCACCGAACTGCACCGAGATCCCCCCGGCCAGCACGAGGCCCACCGGACCGAACCGACGGGGGGCGGCAACCGGGGTCGGGCTCGTCGTCACGGGGGCGGTCGTAGACGTACTGGGGATGCTCACGGCGCTTCCAGGGGATCAGCTCGGGATTCGTCCATCACGATGCACTGCTCGGTCCATGGTAGTGGACTGAGACAGGTGTGAGAACCCTTTATGCAACTGTCCTGACGCTGTCCTGCCTGTCCCTCCGGATGATCAGCGACTCAGATGCCGCTCCAGGGAACCTCGTCGCGGAACAGCGGCCGACCGTCGGGGAGGGTGGTGGGCAGAGGCCCGAAGAGCGGGTCGGAGGCGTACTCGGCCTCGACGTACGCGGGTTGGTACACCGGCTGCGCTTGCTGCACTTGTTGCGGTTGCTGCGCCTGATGCATCTGCTGCGGCTGCGGCGTCCAGCTCTCCACGAAGACCGGAGGCGCGGCGTACTGAACCCCCGCCGCCATCCCTGCTGCCGCCCCCGCCCCCGCCTCGGCGAACAGCGGCAACCGCAGCTCCCCGGTGTCCATCACCGCGTTGTTCTGCGAACGGTGCAGCCGCGAGTACGCCCCGCCCCGTGCCATCAGCTCGTCGTGCCGCCCCGTCTCCACGATCTGCCCGCGGTCGACGACCAGGATCCGGTCGGCGTCGGGGGCGAGGTTCAGGTCGTGGGTGATCATGATCGTCGTACGGCCGGCCATCAGCCGTCGTAGCGGCTTCACGACCCGGCGGGCGGCCATCGAGTCCAGGCCGGTGGTCGGTTCGTCGAGGACGAGGACCGGGGCGTCGCGGAGAATCGCGCGGGCGATGGCCAGGCGCTGGAGCTGACCGCCGGACAGGCGGGCCGAGTTGGGGTCGACCTTCGTGTCGTAGCCGTCGGGGAGGCGGAGGATGAACTCGTGGGCGTCGGCCGCGATCGCCGCGTCCATGATCGCCTGTTCGCTCGCGCCGGGCCGGCCGCAGGCGATGTTCGCGCGGACGGTGTCGTGCAGGACGAGGGTCTCCTGCGGGAGCAGGGTGACGTACTCGCGGAGGCGGGCGACGGGGAGGTCCCGTAAGGGGACGCCGTCGAGGAGTACTTCGCCGGCGTCGGGGTCGTAGAAGCGGAGCAGCATCTTGGAGACCGTGGACTTGCCGGCGCCGCTGGGGCCGGTGACGATCACCAGTTCGCCGGGGTTGACGGTGAAGGAGAGGCCCTCCAGGGCGGGGCGGTCCGCGCCCGGGTAGCTGAAGGAGACGTCGCGGAGTTCGACCGTGCCGTCGGGGCGGCCGAACTCCGTGTCGTGACCGGGGTCGGCGACGGACGGTCGTACGTCCAGGATCTCGATCAGGCGCTCGGCGCCGGCGGTGGCGGCGGTGATGGTGAGGCCGAGTTGGGCGAGGCCGCGGACGGGCGGGTAGAGGTAGCCCAGGAAGGCGGAGAAGGCGAGGAGTTGGCCGAGGGTCATACGGCCGGTGGAGATCTCCCAGGCGCCGATGCCGATGACGGCGAGCACGCACACGGTCTCGATGACGCTGACGAGTTGCTCGTAGGCCTCGTTGAGGCGGGTGGAGCGGACGGAGGCGCGGAACCAGGCGCTCGCCTCCTCGTTCAGACGGCGGCGTTCCGCGTCGCGGCGGCCGTAGGCCTGGGTGAGGACGATGTTGCCGAGGGACTCCTCGACGACGGAGGTGATCGCGCCGTCGGCGACCCGGCCCGCGCGCGAGACGTCCTTGATGGAGCCGGAGAAGCGGCGGGCGGCCAGCCAGAAGAGGGGGGCGAGGACGAAGGTGGCCGCGGCGAGGTCCCAGCGCAGCCAGAACGCGGCGGCGGCGTAGAAGAGGGCGGAGAAGACGGCCGAGGCGGTGCCTACGACGCCGGAGACGACGAGGGTTTCGATCGCCTCGACGTCACTCGTGAGGCGGGACAACAGGTCGCCCTGGCGGTGCCGTTGGAAGAAGTGCGGGGGCAACTGCTGTACGTGGTCGAAGACATGCTCGCGCAGTCTCATCACGAAGCGTTCGGTGGCCCAGGCGGCGAGGGAGTTGCCGGCGTAGGCGACGACCGCGCCGACGAGCGCGACGCCCAGCCATTTGGCGGCCGGGCTCCAGAACGCGGCGAGCGAGCCCTTCGCCAGGGCTCGGTCGGTGAGGTCGCTGAAGAGGAGGATCGACTCGGTCTCGGCGAGTGCGGCGACCACCGTGCACACCCAGACGAGGATCAGCCAGCGTCTGAGACCGACCGTGAGCGGCCAGAAACGGCGGAAAGCCGTGCGGGCGGGAATGGTAGGAGTTTCGTCGTCCTCATATTCGAGGTCTTCCTCTTCCGTATCCATGTCCACAACGCCCTCCACTTTCCGTCATCAGAATTCTTTGGATTTTCGAATTCGGGAAAGAAAAGAGGGCCGACTGCATGGGTCGGCCCTCTTCGCTACTGCCGGATCAGCTGTCCTGGCCGGGCAGCGGCTTCGGCAGGGGCTTCGGCTCGTGCTTCTTGCGGGGCTTCGGGGGCGGCGGGGGCGGAAGCTGCTGCTTCTTGGGCTTGGGCAGCGGGGCGAGCTTGTTGAGGCCCATTCCGAACTCCTAGGTTGTGCAGGGGATTTTGTGCGTCAAAGTCGAGCGTTTTACCGCCCGGGGAATTCCCGACACCGAGAAACTTACACGCCCCCGACGCCAAGAAGCAGCAAAGTCGGCAAGCGAACGGCAAGGAGGCCCTGTGAATACCTTTGTGAATCCTGAGCGAGGTCCGCGAACCTGAGAGTTCTCTAATAAACCTGAGAGCAGCCTTAACGAACCTGTGCTTCCGCCCTCAGACAGGGCCCTCAGCGGCGCGGGATGAAGCGGTCGCGTTCGGCGGTCTCCGCGTAGAGCTCGTAGCAGGCGGGGAGTTCGTCGTGGCCGCCCCGGACGACCTTCCCCCCGGCCTTCTCGGCCTTCTTGATGTTGCGGCACCACTGCTGGTTGAGGCCGGCCGCGTGAACGCGCCCCGCGACTTGAGAGGCCCGCGCATCGGATCGAGCTTCTCGGAGCTCCCCGCTATGGAGCGACGGCAACCTTGACGCCCTGTCGATGGTCCACTGTGTGGTTTGGGCGTCGTCGATGTGCGGGGGAGCTATGAAGCGGATGCTGCAAGTGCTGCGGAAGGCGGAGCTGTTGGTGCTGGCGGCGGGTCTGAAGGTCGAGCGGTCTCTCGGCATGGGCAGGAGGTACGGGCCTCCGGCGCCCATCGCGGTTCGCGTCACCAGCCGCCCGCTGCGCTCCGCGGCTGTCCTGGCCGTGCCACTCGCGGCACTGGGCGGCTCGACCTTCGGGGCATTCAGCGATGGGACGCGCTTCTTGCAGGCGGTCTTGTTGGGCGCTGGGATGACACTGTTCTTCGCCCTGCTCCTGCGGATGGAGCGCCTGAGTCAGCTGCACTACGAGCGCGTCGGCTACGGTCCCGCCGCCCGGCCGTCCGTGCACCGTCCACGCGCCGGCGGGCCAGGACGGACCCTCGCCCGCCTCTCCATTCGCTGGGGCGCGATGACGGTGGCCTTCTGGGGTGTGGAAAGAGTCAGGGGCGCTCCGGTCAGTTGGCTCTTCAGCGGGGTCGCCATGGCGCTGGTGCTGCTGGTCGTTTTCGCGATCAGCTACCTGACGGAGCGGAGAACGCGGCGGTCACGCCCGCCGGCCGGCTAGCGATCGTCGGCCGTCATCGCCCGTCCCGCGGTCCGAACGTCTCCAACGCCTCCGTGTCCGACGCCCGGGCGTTGAGGAAGTAGTCCGCCCAGTCGGCGATCTCCGGGTAGGTGGACTCGTGGACGAGGCGGGCGATTGCCGTTGGGATGTCGTACGGCGTGACGCGCAGGTCTGTGCCGGGGCCGAGGAGGCACCAGTGGGCGCCGGTGCGGCCGTAGGGCATGCCCACGCTGCCGGGGTTGATGATCAGGCGGCCGTGGGCGAGGCGGACGTACGGCATGTGGGTGTGGCCGCAGACCACTGTGCGGATGTCCTCGGCGAGGTCGGCCAGGACCTCCGCCCAGCGGGACGGGCGGAAGTCGACCAGGACGACCTCCTCGTCGTCCCGGGGAGTCGCGTGGCAGAAGAGGACCTTGCCGAGGCCGCGGAGCGTGAGGGTCAGGGTTGTGGGGAGGGCGGCGAGGAAGTCGATCTGGTCGGTGCGGAGGGCCGTTGCCGCGTAGGGGGCGATCGGATCGGGGATGTCGGTGCGTTCGCCGCTGCGGTACTCGACGAGTTCGCGGTCCGCGTTGCCCGAGATCCACAGGACTCGGTCGCCCTGTGCGCGCAACAGGTCCACTACTTCCGCCGGTTGGGGGCCCGCCGTGATGTCGCCGGTGAGGACGATGCGGTCGGCGGCGGCCACGTCCGGTTCGGCGAGGACCGCTTCCAGGGCGGGGAGCACGCCGTGGATGTCGGAGAGGACCGCCACCCAGTCGAGTTCGTCAGTCATTCGCCGTCTGCCTCCAGCGCCTCCGCCAGGACCTCCGCGAGGTGCCTGGCCCGTACCCCCGCCAGTTGCTCCAGCTGCGTACGGCACGAGAAGCCGTCCGCCAGGACCACCGCGTCCTGCGGCGCCTCCCTTACGGAGGGGAGGAGTTGTTCCTCCGCGCAGGTTGCCGACACCTCGTAGTGCCCCTTCTCGAAGCCGAAGTTTCCGGCCAACCCGCAGCAGCCGCCGGACAGTTCACCCGTGAGGCCGGCGGCGGAGCGCAGCCTGTGGTCCGCGGTGTCGCCGAGTACCGCGTGCTGGTGGCAGTGGGTCTGGCCGACCGCGGGGCGGTCGACGCGGGGCGGGGTCCAGTCGGGGGCGAGGCGTTCCAGTGCCTCGGCGAAGGTGAGGACCGACGCGGCGAGGCTGGCCGCCCGGGGATCGTCGGGGAGGAGTTCGGGGAGGTCGGTGCGGAGCGCCGCCGCGCAGCTCGGTTCCAGCACGACGACGGGCGGGGCGCCCTCGACGTCCATCAGCACGCCCATTCCGTCCAGCGTGGTGCGCATGACCTCGCGGGCGCGGTCCAGTTGGCCCGTCGACACATACGTCAGTCCGCAGCAGACGGGCTTCCCCGCCGGCGTCGGCAGGACGGGGAGCACACCCAGTCCCGCCGCCTCCAGCACCCGCACGGCCGCGTGGCCGACAGACGGTGAGAGGTGTTCCGTGAAGGTGTCCGGCCACAGTTGGACACGGCGGCCCTGGGTGGGCGTCTCCACGTACTCCACTCCGTCATCTGTGTTCCGCCGTGACTCCGCCATCACCTCCCGCCGCCAGGCCCGGGTGAACGGCACTCGCGCCACCCGTGGGATCTCCCGCTCCTCCGCGATCCCGCCCAGCCGCTTCGCCAGAGCCGCCAACGGCCTTACCGAAGCGAGGGAGTTGACCAGCCACGCGGTCCGGGTGCGGGCCACCAGCCGCAGCCAGCGCGGCAGCCACCCCATCGCGTAGTGGGACGCGGGCCGACGCCTCCCCTCGTAGTGGTGGTGCAGGAACTCCGCCTTGTACGTGGCCATGTCGACCCCGACCGGGCAGTCCGTACGGCAGCCCTTGCAGGACAGGCACAGGTCCAGCGCGTCGCGGACCTCCGTGGACCGCCAGCCGTCGGTGACCAGTTCGCCCGCGAGCATCTCGTGCAGCAGCCGGGCCCGCCCGCGCGTGGAGTGCGCCTCCTCGCCGGTCGCGCGGAACGACGGGCACATCACGGAGGGGCCGGACACCTCCGTCGTACGGCACTTGGCGACCCCGACGCAGCGCCGTACCGCCGCCGTGAAGTCGCCGCCGTCGGAGGGGTAGCCGAAGGCCACGTCGACCGGTTCGCGGGGCAGGACGGCGAAGCGGAGGTTCGAGTCGAGAGGGGCGGGTCTCACCAGCATCCCGGGGTTGAGGAGGTCGTCCGGGTCCCAGACCGCCTTCGCGCGCTCGAAGAGGGTCACCGTCTCGTCGCCGTACATCTTCGGCAGCAGCTCCGCGCGGGCCTGGCCGTCGCCGTGTTCGCCGGAGAGGGAGCCGCCGTGGGCCACCACCAGGTCGGCCAGGTCCTCGGAGAAGCGGCGGAAGCGGGCGATGCCCGGTTCGGTCAGCAGGTCGAAGTCGATGCGGACGTGGATGCAGCCGTCCCCGAAGTGGCCGTAGGGCGTGCCGCGCAGGCCGTATGTCCCGAGCAGCCCCCTGAAGTCCCTGAGATAGGCGCCCAGTCGGGCCGGTGGTACCGCGCAGTCCTCCCAGCCCGGCCAGGCTTCCGAGCCGTCCGGCATCCTCGTCGCCGTACCGCTCGCGTCCTCGCGGATGCGCCACAGCGCGCGTTGGGCCGCCGGGTCCGTCACCACCAGGGAGTCGACGACGTCGGCCGCGCGGACGATCGTCGCGGCACGCGTGTGCGCCTCCGCCGCCGTGTCGCCGCCGGTCTCCACGAACAGCCAGGCGCCGCCCCGGGGGAGGTCGGCCGTGGAGCGGACCAGGTCTGCGGCCATCCCCTCGACCGTGAGCGGGCCGTGGACGAGCAGGCCCGCCGCCGCCTCCGCCGCCGCGCTCTCGTCGGCGTACGCCAGCACGGCGAGGGCCCGCGCGCGGGGTGCCTCGACGAGGCGTACGACCGCTTCCGTGAGGATGCCCAGCGTGCCCTCGCTGCCGCAGAAGGAGCGGGCGACGTCGGCGCCCTTCTCGGGGAGGAGGGCGTCCAGGGCGTAGCCGGAGATACGGCGGGGGAGGTCGGGGAAGCCGGTGCGCAGGCGCGCCAACTCGCCCTCCACGAGGGGGCGTAGACCTGATGGGGCGCCCGCCCAGTCCTGGCCGGGGCGCAGGGACTCGCCGCGTGCGGTGAGCACCGACAGCTCGCTCACGTTGTCCGCCGTGGTGCCCCAGGCGACCGAGTGGGAGCCGCAGGAGTTGTTGCCGATCATGCCGCCGAGGGTGCAGCGGCTGTGGGTCGAGGGGTCGGGGCCGAAGCGCAACCCGTGCGGGGCGGCGGCCTGTTGGAGGCGGTCGAGGACCAGGCCGGGCTGGACGACTGCCGTGCGGGCGGCGGGGTCCAGGGAGAGCAGCCCGTTCATGTGGCGGGTGAAGTCGAGGACGACGCCGGTGCCGGTCGCCTGGCCCGCGATGGAGGTGCCGCCGCCGCGTGCCACGACCGGCACTCCGTGCGCCCGGCAGGCGGCGAGGGTCGCCGCCACGTCGTCGGCGTCACGGGGTGCGACGACGCCCAGCGGGACGCGTCGGTAGTTGGACGCGTCCATGGTCGTCAGCGCCCGGGAGGTGACGTCGAAGCCGACCTCGCCCCGGACGGTCCTCGTCAGCTCAGCCTGAAGATCCGCCATGTCCCCAGCATGAAGGGATTCTGTAAACGCATCCAGAACCTCCCCAGTTCGATCACTAACTCTCATATAGTGACGGACAGTTGAGCACCCGGTGTCGCTTCTCGCCCAGGAACCCGACGAGCACCCCCCGAGGACACGACCGAGGACGACAGAGGACCACGACCAAAGACGCCCGAGGACCGACCGAGGACCCCCTTCATGACCGCCCCCATGCTTCCCGGCGAACGACCCACCTTCCGCACCCTCGCCCCCGCCCCGCTGCTCACCGCCGTCCTGGCCGGACTCGCGGTCGCCGGCGCGGTCTCCGTGGCCCCCGGTTCGCAGCGCCTCGCGGTCGCCTGCGCGGCGGGCGCCGGCGCGCTGCTGCTGTGCGCGGCCGTCGCGGCGGCGGCGCACGCCTACCAGACCGCCCGTGTCACCCGCCGCCGGCTGGAGGCCGTCACCCTGGACGCGGGGCGGCTGCTGCAGGAACGGGCGCGGCTGAGCACGGAGTTGGACCGCGAGCGCGTTCAGCTGACCGAGGAGCTGACCCACGAGCGGGCCCGGCTGACCGCCGAACTCACGCAGGAACGCGCCCGGTTGACCTCCGAGTTCTCCCAGGAGCGGATGCGGCTCACCACGTCCTTCGCGGAGGAGCGCAGCCGCCTCACGGAGGAATCCGCCCTGGAGCGGGCCCGACTGACCGCCGAGAACAAGCAGTTGGCCGAGCGCGCCCGCCGGGACTCCCACGAGCGGGCCGCCGCGCTCTCCGCGACCGCCAACGCGGCGGGCCGTATGCAGGCGCTGGCCACCGGCATGCTCGCCGACCTGCGCGCGATGGAGGAGCGGCACTCCGACGAGGACGTCCTCGCCGACCTGCTGCACCTGGACCACCGCACCGCGCAGGCGGGCCGTCTCGCCGACTCCGTCGCCGTCCTCACCGGGGCACGCTCCGGCCGCCGTTGGGCCCGCCCGATCGCCATGGAGTCGATCCTGCGCGGCGCGATGGGCCGGATCGGCGGCTACCAGCGGGTGCGGGTGCACTCCACGAGCGACGCCGCCGTCGCCGGGCACGCGGCCGAGGGCGTGATGCACGCGCTCGCCGAACTCCTCGACAACGCCGCGAACTTCTCGCCGCCGACCGCCGAGGTGCATGTCTACGTCGAAGAAGTGCCCGCCGGTGTCATCCTCTCGGTGGAGGACAGCGGACTGGTCATGGGCGACATCCAACTCCGGCGCGCCGAACGGGCCGTGAGCGGCGACTCCGCCGAGCTGGGCGGTCTCACCGGCACCCGGCTGGGCCTCGCGGTCGTCGGCCGGCTGGCCCGCAAGTACGGGCTGAAGGTGTCGTACCGGCCTTCAGCGCGCGGCGGCACGGGCGTCCTGATGCTCGTACCGCAGGACATCCTGGTGCCGCAGGACTCCCCGGCGGCTCCGCCGGAGGCCGTCGCGCTTCCCGAGCCGGTCGCCGTGTCGCGCCCGGAGCCGGAGACCGCGCCGGAACCGCTCGTCCCGGGACAGCTGCGGGTGTCGTACGCCTCCGCGCGCGCCGGCTCCGACCTGGACCCGGACCCGGTCCCCACGCACGAGTCCCCGGACCGCGACGCCCTGTCCGACGTGTTGTCCGACGCCCTGTCCGAGGTCCTGGCCGAGTCACGGCCGGACGACGCCTCGGGCGACGCCCCGGACGACGCCTCTGGCGGCCTCCCGGAAGGCCTGCCCAAGCGGCGCCGGGGGCAGGCGCTGGCGGCGGCCGAGCGTTCCCGCGCGCGTGCGGAGGCAGCGGCCGCCGTGTCGCACCCCGCGCCCACGGCCGACGACACCCTGGCCCGGGCCACCCGCTTCAACAGCTTCCGCCAGGCCGTACGCGGCGCGATGACCGAACAGCTGCCGCCCGTAGCGGAGTCCGGTGCGGCGACGGCCGAACAGTCATCAGCCGTAAGGGAGTTCGGCACGACGACCGCCGAACGGCACGCGCCCGCAACGGAGTCGGAGCCGGAGTCGGAGCGCTCCGAACACGCCACGTCCCTCACCCACCCGAACCCGGAAGGCAACCCCACCTCATGACCGGCACGACCACCGCCGACGAGAAGCTCACCTGGCTCATCGAGGGCCTCCTGGAGCGCACCCCGGGCGCGCGACACGCGCTGGTGCTGTCCCGGGACGGCCTGAAGCTGTGCCGGACGCCCGAGCTCTCCGTCGACCAGGCCGACCAGCTCGCCGCGATCGCCGCCGGGATCCAGTCGCTGTCGCACGGCGCGTCGGTGGAGTTCGGGGACGGCAGCGGGGGTGTGCGCTCCGCGATGACGGAGTTCTACGGCGGGGTGCTGTTCATCGTCGAGGCCGGTGAGGGCGCGCACCTGGCGCTGGTCACCACGGAGGACGCGGACGCGGGTCTGATCGGGCACAACATGAGCGAGCTGGTGGAGCAGCTCGGCGAGCACCTGCGCGCGGAACCCCGTTCGTGATGAGCCGCCCCGGCAGGGACGACTCGCCCGACCGCCTCTACACGCTCACCGGCGGCCGCACCCGTTCCGCACCGGACAACCCGTTCGACCTGGTGACCCTCGTGGTCGCCGAGGGCGATCCGGTGACCGGTATGCAGTCGGAGCACGCGGCGATCCTGCGGCTCACCGAAAGCCCCACCGCGGTGGTGGAGTTGGCGGCCGAACTGCGGCTCCCGGTGAGCATCACCAAGATCCTCCTCTCCGACCTTCTCGCGGCCGGCCGGGTCAGTGCCCGGCATCCGCGGAGGGCCGTGTCCGATCCCGACATCCTGGAACAGGTGCTCGTTGGACTCCGCAATCTCTGACGCGCGCACCCCGTTGGGTGCCTCCGCCGACAACGGCCTCAAGATCGTGGTCGTCGGCGGCTTCGGCGTCGGCAAGACCACGCTGGTCCGTTCGGTCAGCGAGATACGTCCCCTCAACACCGAGGAGACGATGACGAAGGCCGGCGAGGCCGTCGACGACATCAGCGAGGTGCGCGGCAAGTCCGCGACCACCGTCGCCTTCGACTTCGGCCGCATCACGCTCGACGCCCGCAATGTGCTGTACCTGTTCGGCGCGCCCGGCCAGGAGCGGTTCTGGTTCCTGTGGGACCGGCTGTTCTCCGGGACGCTCGGGGCGGTCGTCCTCGTCGACACCCGCCGGATCGGCGACTCCTGGTACGCCATCGACCGCCTCGAACACCACGGCACGCCCTTCATCGTGGCCTGCAACGACTTCGGCGGCCCCGCCTACACCCCGCGGCAGATCCGCGAGGCCCTCGACCTCGACCCGCACGTCCCCCTCCTGGACTGCGACGCCCGCTCCCGCGCGTCCGCGAAACAGGTCCTGATCACCCTGGTCGAGCACGTCAGGAGCTCCTACGCCGCCCAGGGCCCCGCCCGCCACCAAGTCCCCGTCCCCCACCAGGAGTTGGCCCTGTGACCGCGCCCGTACCGCTGAGTGGACCCAGGTTCCAGACCGAACCGGCGCGGCTGTACCGGGAGATGCGGCGCGAGCACGGCTCCGTGACGCCCGTGGTGCTGGACGGCGACATCCCGGCCTGGCTGGTGCTCGGCTACCGCGAACTGCATCAGGTCACCGGCGATCCGGTGCTGTTCAGCCGGGACTCGGACCTGTGGAGCCAGTGGGACCACATCCCCGACGACTGGCCGCTGCTGCCGATGATCGGCCGCAAGCAGCCGTCGATCCTGTACACGGTCGGCGAGCGGCACCGCGAGCGCGTCGGCATGATCAGCGACGCGCTGGAGGCCGTGGACCCCTCCGAACTGCGGTCGTACGCCGAGAAGTTCGCGGACGAGCTGATCGACGGGATCTGCGCCAAGGGTGAGGCGGACATCGTCGGCGACTACGCGATGCTGCTGCCGGTGCGGGTGCTGGCCCGGCTCTACGGCTTCCGGGACGAGCAGGGTCCGGGACTGGTGACCGCGCTCAACGACATGATCGACGGCCGGGATCGCGCGATCGCCGGGCAGACCCATCTCGCCACGTCCATGGGGAGGTTGCTGGCCGACCGGAAGGACGAGCCGGCCGACGACGTCGTGTCGCGGATGCTGACGCACGAGTCCGGCTTCGACGACGTGGAGATCGCCCAGGACCTGATGGTGATGATGGCGGCCGGTCACCAGCCGACCGCCGACTGGATCGGCAACTCGCTGCGCCTGATGCTGACCGACGACCGTTTCGCGGCCTCGCTGTTCGGTGGCCGCAACAGTGTCGCCGAGGCGATGAACGAGGTGCTGTGGGAGGACACCCCGACGCAGAACGTGGCCGGGCGCTGGGCCTCCCGCGACACCCAGCTCGGCGGCCGGCGCATCCGCACCGGCGACCTGCTGCTGCTCGGCCTCCAGGGTGCCAACTCCGACCCCCAGGTCCGCACCGACGGCTCCGCGCTCACCGGCGGCAACAACGCGCACTTCTCCTTCGGGCACGGCGAGCACCGGTGTCCGTTCCCGGCGCAGGAGGTGGCCGAGGTCATCGCGCGGACGGGCATCGAGGTCGTACTGGACCGGCTGCCGGACATCGACCTGGCCGTACCCGCCGAGTCCCTGACACGTCGGCCCTCGCCGTGGCTGCGGGGTCTGACCGCGCTGCCGGTGCGGTTCACGCCCGTACCCGCGCTCTGAGTTCCGCGTTCCGAGTTCCGCGTTCCGGCCCTTGAGCCCTGAGCCCTTGAGCCCTGTCCTGGAGGCACTCCCGTATGAGCACCGGTACTGAAGAGACCCGTATCGTTCTCGACCCCTTCGTCGGCGACCTGGACGGCGAGAGCGCCAGGCTTCGAGCGGCCGGTCCGCTGGCCGCCGTAGAACTCCCCGGTGGGGTGCCCGTATGGGCCGTGACCCGTCACGCCGAGGCGAAACAGCTGCTCACGGATCCGCGGCTGGTGAAGGACATCAACGTGTGGGGGGCCTGGCAGCGCGGGGAGATCCCCGCGGACTGGCCGCTGATCGGGCTGGCGAACCCGGGCCGTTCCATGCTGACCGTGGACGGCGCCGACCACCGCCGGATGCGCACGCTGGTCGCGCAGGCGCTCACCCCGCGCCGGGTGGAGCAGATGCGGGAGCGGATCGCGAAGCTGACGGAGGGCCTGCTCGACGGGGTCGAGGCGGCCGGGGGTGAAGTCGTCGACCTGAAGGCGCAGTTCGCGTATCCGCTGCCCATGTTCGTCATCGCCGACCTGATGGGCATAGCGGAGTCCCGGCTCCCGCGTCTGAAGGAGCTGTTCGAGAGGTTCTTCTCGACGCAGACCCCGCCCGCCGAGGTGATCGCGACGCTGACCGAGCTCGCGGGCATCATGGCGGCGACGGTCGCGGCCAAGCGCGCGGAGCCCGGCGACGACCTGACGTCGGCCCTGATCGCGGCCTCCGAGGACGGCGACCACCTCACCGACGAGGAGATCGTCTCCACGCTGCAGCTGATGGTCGCGGCGGGCCACGAGACGACGATCTCGCTGATCGTCAACGCGGTCGTCAACCTGTCGACGCACCCCGTCCAGCGCGCCCTGGTGCTGGCCGGCGAGGCCGACTGGTCCTCGGTGGTCGAGGAGACCCTGCGCCACTCCACGCCCACCTCGCACGTCCTGATCCGGTTCGCCACGGAGGACGTCCAGGTCGGCGACAAGGTCCTGCCGGCCGGGGACGCGCTGATCGTGTCGTACGCCGCGATCGGCCGCGACGAGCAGGCCCACGGCCCGACGGCCGGCGAGTTCGACATCACCCGCACCAGCGAGAACCGCCACATCTCCTTCGGCCACGGCCCGCACGTCTGCCCCGGCGCCGCCCTGTCCCGGCTGGAGGCGGACGTGGCGCTCCCGGCCCTCTACGAGCGCTTCCCGCAGCTGGACCTGGCGGTCCCGGCGTCCGAGCTCCGCAACAAGCCGGTGGTGACGCAGAACGACCTCTTCGAGCTGCCGGTGCGGCTGGCCCCGTAGCTCACCGTCCGTCCACGGGCCGGAGCGGTCGTCTCATCGAACGGACGCGTTTCCGTCCGGTTTCACCGAGGGGATACGCTCCGGCTCGTGGCTGATATCGAGATTCCCGCTGACATCAAGCCCGCCGACGGACGGTTCGGCGCTGGCCCCTCCAAGGTGCGGACGGAGGCGCTGGACGCGCTGGCCGCCACCGGTACGTCTCTGCTGGGCACCTCCCACCGCCAGGCCCCGGTGAAGAACCTGGTCGGCAAGGTGCGCGAGGGCGTCTCCGCACTGTTCTCGCTCCCCGAGGGCTACGAGGTCGTCCTCGGCAACGGCGGCTCGACGGCCTTCTGGGACGTCGCGACCCACGGCCTCATCGACAGCAAGTCGCAGCACCTGACCTTCGGCGAGTTCAGCTCCAAGTTCGCCAAGGCGGCCAAGCTGGCCCCGTGGCTGGCCGAGCCGACGGTGATCGCGAGCGACCCCGGTACGCACCCGGAGCCGGCCGCCGAGGCGGGCGTCGACGTGTACGCGTTCACGCACAACGAGACGTCGACGGGTGTGGCCGCGCCCATCAAGCGCGTCGCGGGCGCCGACGACGGCGCGCTGGTCCTGGTGGACGCCACCTCGGGCGCGGGCGGCCTCCCGGTCGACGTCGCCGAGACGGACGTCTACTACTTCGCCCCGCAGAAGTCCTTCGCCTCCGACGGCGGCCTGTGGATCGGCGTGTTCTCCCCGGCCGCGATCGAGCGCGCTGAGCGCATCCACGCGTCCGGCCGCCACGTCCCGGAGTTCTTCTCGCTCCCCACGGCGATCGACAACTCGCGCAAGAACCAGACGTACAACACCCCCGCGCTGGCCACCCTGTTCCTCCTCAACGAGCAGCTGGAGTGGATCAACGGCCAGGGCGGCCTGGCCTGGTCGACGGCCCGCACGAAGGACTCCTCCAGCCGCCTCTACAGCTGGGCCGAGAGCTCCAAGTACGCGACCCCCTTCGTCGCGGACGCCACCAAGCGCTCGCAGGTCATCGGCACCATCGACTTCGCCGACGAGATCGACGCGGCGGCGATCGCCAAGGTCCTGCGCGCCAACGGCATCGTCGACACCGAGCCCTACCGCAAGCTCGGCCGCAACCAGCTCCGCGTGGCGATGTTCCCGGCGATCGACCCGGCGGACGTCGAGGCGCTGACGAAGTGCATCGACTATGTGATCGAGAAGCTCTGACCTTTCGGCTACGGCCTTCTCGGCTACGACACGCAGGGCGCCCCGCAGAGCTGGTTGCGGGGCGCCCTTTGTCGTCGTAGGAGACGGCGGGCAGCCTGCGGCCGACATCGAGGTGAACCCGGAACCGGGACAAATCAACCTCCCGCCACAGCCGCGTAACAGCGACCGCACAGAGAACAACTCCCGCTCCACACCACCGGTCGAACCTGCTGCGTCGCACCCTCGCGGCGCAACTCCCGCAGTCCCGACCGAAGATGGAGTTGCCCCATGCCCAGGCCCATGCCCAAGCCCATGCCCAGGAAGTCCCTGCCGACGCGGCTCGCCGCCACCGCCGCGCTGCTGCTCGCCGCCGGCGCCCTGTCCGCGCCCGCCGCCTCCGCGACGCCCTCGGACGCCTCCCCCGGCGACGCCTACGTCCTGAAGGTGACCACCAACCCGGCCGCCACCAGCTACGACAGCCGCCGCGTCGACGTCACCGGCACGGTCACCAAGGCCGACGGCACGCCCGCGCCGAACATCCCCGTCACGGTCCAGGAAGTCGTCAAGTTCACCACCTGGAACCCCTGGGGCGACCCGATCGACCCCACCTACTACGAGCCGCGCGACCTGGGCACGCCGGTCACCGACGCGAG
This sequence comes from Streptomyces sp. NPDC001100, assembly GCF_053598575.1. Taxonomy (NCBI): domain Bacteria; kingdom Bacillati; phylum Actinomycetota; class Actinomycetes; order Kitasatosporales; family Streptomycetaceae; genus Streptomyces; species Streptomyces sp. NPDC001100. Next base: position 34,428 of record NZ_JBSFKO010000057.1, on the reverse strand, counting down.
CGGGAAGTTCACCATCCCCGGCGTCGACATCGACCACACGACCGGCAGCAGCCTCCTCAACGTCCAGCAGGGAGTGGACATCACCGCCCTGTACGACGTGGACGGCAACCCCAACACCCCGCAGGACGGCTACTACGCGGACACCACCGTGAACGCCAACGCCCGTTCCAGCTCGGTCAGTTACCGGGTCAGCAAGAAGAAGGTGAAGTCCGGCGACATCCTCACCGTCTCGGGCCGGGTCACCCTCCCCAAGGGGGTCCGGCCCGCGGGCACCGAGGTCTTCCTGCAGACCTACTGGGAGCAGGAGTACGACGTGAAGACGATCGCCACGTACAACGGCTCCTTCGTCCTGTCGGTCCGAGTCAAGGGCTACGACGACACGTTCACGCTGCGCACTGCGCCGAGGGACATGTACGTGGCGGGGGCGACGCGGCAACTCCCCATCACCAACACGTCGTTGCCGCGGGGGTAGTACACAGGCAAACGTGGCTGTTAGCGTCCGCGCGACCCGTCAGAGATCCACAGCAGGAGACGCAGATGGACATCTCCCTCATCCTCGCGAGCGGCATCGCCTGGACCATCGTGTACGTCGAGGCGATCCGGATCGGGTTCCGCGAGCGCACCTACGCCATGCCGGCCGTGGCGCTGGGCCTGAACTTCGCGTGGGAGTGGACGTACGCGGTGCACAACCTGGCCTTCGACCCGTCGGTGCAGGGCGGTATCAACCTGGTATGGGGCATCGCCGACGCGGGTATCGTGTACACGTTCTTCCGGTACGGCCGCGCCGAGTTCCCGTCGTTCGTCACGCCACGGATGTTCGCCGGCCTGAGCGTGCTGCTGTTCGGTATGTCGTTCGCCGTGCAGTGGCTGTTCCTGGCGAAGTTCGGTGCGGAGGACGGGGCCGGCTACTCGGCGTTTCTCCAGAACCTGCTGATGTCCGCCCTGTTCATCGCGATGTTCGTCGCGCGGCGCGGACTGCGCGGACAGTCGGTGACGATCGCGGTGGCCAAGTGGCTGGGCACGCTCGCGCCCACGATCCTCTTCGGCGCCCTTCAGCACGACGGGTTCCTGCTCGGCCTCGGCATCATGTGCAGCGTGCTCGACCTGGTCTACGTCCGGTTGTGCGTGGGGGCGAAGCGGGACGGCCGCGTGGGTGACGTACCCGAGCCGCCCCGCACCGTGACAGATCAGGCCGACAGTACGTCCATGAAGGCATGACCAGGAACGCCGTGGCTTCCAGCGGAGTCATCTCCTCTTTGGTCCGGTCTCCGCACTGCTGACGCCACAGGTTGGGGCTCAGTTCGGAAGCCGCGGCGATCACCAAGCCGGCCATCACCGGGATGGCCTCCCGGGGGCAACTCCTGGGCATCATCCGCATCGTGGCCACGGGGGTGGGCACCACGTACTCGATGACGTCCTTGCCCTCGCTCTTGTGAGCCTTCCTCAGCCCCTCACGTCGCCGTACAGCTCAGGCTCGGCACGCTCCCACCCCCCGGAGCACCCCCGAACCCGAAACTCGCCGAACCCCCCACGCCCACACTCCCGTTGTGATCCGCGTTCACCGCGGTCACACTCGCCCCGCTCTGCGTGTACGTCGCGTTCCACATGTTCGTGATCTGCTGGGTGCCGAACCAAGTCCACTTCACCTGCCAGGACTTGAGGGCCGAGGTCCCGGAGTTCTTCACCGTCACGTCGGCGTTGAAGCCGCTGCCCCAGTCGCTGGTGACGGTGTAGGTCGCCGTGCACGCGGCCGTGCTTCCGCCGCCGCCTCCGTCTCCCCCGCCCGTCCCCGTGCCCGGAAACCCGGCCGCCTTGATGCTCGCCAGATACCCGTCCTTCACCGTGTCCACAGTCGCCCAGTCGTCCTTCAGGATCCCGCCCGTGTCACCGGAGTTGGGGTTCCACGACCAGAAGGTCCAGGAGAAGGTGTCGGCGCCGTACGTCGAAGTCGGGCGGAGGTAACTCACCAGCGCCGCAAGCCACTTCTGGTCCACCGTCGATGCCAGCGTCGTACCGAACTCGCCCACCCACACCGGCGCGATGTTCTGCCGGAAGAGATAGCCCCAGTACTTGTCCCACACCCCGGGCATGTTCGCCGGGAAGGTCGGGTCGCTGAACCACGGCTGCTGGGCCACGCTCGTCGCGTAGTCGTGGGCGGAATACACCACCCGGTTGGGCACGGTCAGTTGGACCGGGTACTGGCCCGCGCCCATCAGGTTGCCGCCCCACCAACCCGACACACCGGCATACGTCTGCACGCCCTCCACGAAGATCAGCAGGTCGGGGTTGACCGACAGCACCGCGTTGCCCGCGCGCTCCGCCGCCAGCCGCCAGTCCGTCGCCACGTCGCCGCAGCCCCAACACGCCGGATCGTGCGGCTCGTTGTGGAGGTCGATGCCGATGACCGTCGACTGGCCCGCGTAACGGGCCGCCAGCGAACGGAGGTTGGCGATCCAGGTCGACTCCGGCACCGCCGCCGTGTACCAGAGCGCCGACTGCGCCGACGCGTCCGGGCGGTGCCGGTCGAGGATGACCTTCAGGCCGTCCTGGCCTGCGTAGGCGACAAGTCTGTCCATGATCTGGAGCGAGTTCAGGCCCTGGAGGTCGGCGTTCTTGCCGCTGGAGAAGTCGATGCTGTTGGGCACCGTGCCGGACTTGAAGATGTCGTCGCTGTAGGGGAGGCGGATGGTGTTGTAGCCCAGCGACTTCATCTGGTCGATCATGCTCTTGTAGTCGCGTGACCAGAGGCCGTGGACGACGTAGTTGGCGGTCTCGAAACCGAACCAGTTGATCCCGGCGATACGGACCGGCTGGCCCGCCGCGTCCAGGATCTGGCGGCCACTGGTGTGCCAGTAGCCGGCGCCGGCGGCACTCGCCGTATCGGCCGCCTGCGCCGTGTGCACACCGGCCAGCGGCAACACGAGCACCGCGGCAACAACCCCCAGCGCTCTTCTCAAGCTGCGGAACATGTCGCTGCTTCCTCTCGGGAGGCGCGGGTCCGGAATCGGTGGGAGCGCTCCCACCACCCTGCGTCTCCCATGGAAGCCACGTCGCGTGGACACGTCAAGACAACGGACGCCGGCAGTCGTCCACGGCTATCTGCTGAGCCTGCGGAACCTCCGCACCGCCAGCGGAAGGAACAGCAGGGTCAGCGCCGCCGGCCACGCCCCCGCCAGCAGCAACGCATGTTGCTCCGGCCAGGACGTCCCCTGCCCCGTCGGCGCCCCGAAGAGCGCCCGCGTCGCGCCCGCCGTCGACGAGAGCGGGTTCCACAGGGCGGCCTGGCCCAGCCAGTGGGGCATCTGGGTCGGGGAGACGTAGATGCTGGAGATCATCGTCAGGGGGAAGACGATCGCGAACAGACCGCCCACCTGCTCGGGCCCCGGGAGCAACAACCCCAGCCACACCCCCACCCAGATCAGCGCGAAGCGGAGTGCCAGGAGCAGCGCCACCGCCTTCACGAAGTCCAGGCCGAGGCCGATGTCGATGCCGAGGCCCGCACCCAGGTCGGGGCCCGCGCCGAACTCCGGGCGCCAGCCCATGCCGTACGCCGTGGCCATCATGATGCCCAACTCCGCGCAGGCGACGATGAGATCGGTCGCGCCGCGCCCCGCCACCACCGCCGACGGCGCCATCGGCATGGAGCGGAACCGGTCGATGACGCCCTTCTTCGCGTCGTTCACGAAGATCGTCGCCGTCGACACGAAGCCCATGGCCACCGTCATCACGAACATCCCCGGCATCAGGAACGCCTTGTAGTCCCCGCCGCCCGGCACCCGCATCGCCTTGCCGAAGACGTACCCGTACAGCAGCACGGACAGGATCGGGAAACCCAACTGCCAGAGGATGCTGACCGGTTGGCGCCGGTAGTGGGTCAGACCGCGCCGGACGACGTTCCAGCAGTCGGCGATCGTCCAGAAGAGACGGCCGTGTTGGGGTCGTCTGCGGTACGTCCGTCCGGTCGCCTCGGACGCCGATGACGTCGACGCGCCTCCGCTCATGCCGCCGCCCCCTCGGTCGTCTCCGAAGCCTCGAACTCCGGCTCCTGGGCTGCCGGTTCTTCTTCCGTACGGCGGCCCGTCAGCCGTAGGAACACGTCGTCCAGGCTCGGGCGGCGCAGGCCGATGTCCTCGACCGGGATGCCGTAGTGCTGGAGGTATCGGGCGACCTCGGTCAGCGACGCCACCCGGTCGGCGACCGGGGCATGCACTCTCAACTCCCCCAGGTCGGCCTCCGGTTGGCCGCCGTGGGCCACCCTCGCAACCGCCTGCAACGCATACGGGATGTGGGCCGGTTCGCGGACCACGACCTCGACGCGGTCGCCGCCGACGCGGTTCTTCAGGCCGTCGAGGGTGTCGTCGGCGATGGCCCGGCCCTGGTCGATGACGGTGATGCGGGAGGCCAGCCGGTCGGCCTCCTCCAGGTACTGGGTGGTGAGCAGGACGGTGGTGCCGTCCGCCACCAACTCCCTTACCGCTTCCCAGACTTCGCCCCGGCTGCGCGGGTCGAGGCCGGTGGTGGGTTCGTCGAGGAAGAGGACGGCCGGGGCGAGGATCATCGACGCGGCCAGGTCCAACCGTCGCCGCATGCCACCGCTGTAGCCGCCCGCGCCCTTGTCGGCGGCGGCCTCCAGGTCGAACTGGCGCAGGAGTTGGGTCGCCCTCAACTTGGCCCGTCTGCGGCCGAGATGGAAGAGACGGCCGAACATCTCCAGGTTCTGCCGGCCGGTGAGGATCTCGTCGATCGCCGCGTACTGGCCGGTGAGTCCGATCCGGGAGCGCACCTGGCGCGGCTGCCGGGCCACGTCGAGTCCGGCGACGGTCGCACTGCCGCCGTCGAGCCGGACGAGGGTGGAGAGGATGCGTACGGCGGTGGTCTTGCCGGCGCCGTTCGGGCCGAGCAGTCCGTGCACGGCGCCCTCGCGGACGGCGAGGTCGAAGCCGTCGAGGGCGCGCTTGTCGCCGTAGCGCTTCTCCAGCCCTTCGGCCTCCACGACGTATCCGTGGCTGCTCATGGTTCCCTCCCTCCCTCCCGAACTGAGTGCACCGTATCCGATGGTGCGTACGGTGTACTCGGTTTTCGCTCCGGACCTAGACTCCCCCCATGACGAGCAGGCCGGCGAGCGGCGGTCAGGAATCCAGTGGCAGCGGCGACATCGGCCGCACCCTCGAACTGCTGTGGGACACCGGCCCCCGCCCGAGCCGCGGCCCGAAGCCGGGCCTGAGCGTCGACCGGATCGTGGACGCGGCCATCCGCATCGCGGACGAGGAGGGGCTCGACGCGGTCTCCATGCGGCGCGTGGCCACCGACCTCGGCACGGGCGCGATGTCGCTGTACCGCTACGTCCCGGGGAAGGCCGAACTCCTCGACCTGATGCTGGACCGCGTCCGCTTCCCGGACCACCCCGACACCCGGGCCACCGCCGCCGGTTGGCGCGCCGCCCTGGAAGGTGCGGCCCGCGACGCGCTCGCCGTCCACCGCCGGCACCCCTGGCTGCTGCGCGTCAACCAGTCCCGCCCGCTGCTCGGCCCCCGCGCCCTCGCCACCCTGGAACACCTGCTCGGCCGCATCCGCCCGATGGGCCTGACCGACCCGGAACTCGTCTCGACGGTCGTGATGATCGACGGCTATGTCGTCGGCGCCGCCCGCACCCAGGTCCACCAGGAGGAGGCGGCCCGCTCCACCGGCCTGACCGACGCGGAGTTCTACGGCGCCCAGGTCCCGGCCCTGGAGAAGGCCATGGCGACCGGCGCCTACCCGACCCTCGCGTCCCTCTCCCCCGACACCTTCACCGCCGGTTTCGACCACTTCGAGTTCGGGCTGGGCCGCATCCTGGACGGTCTTGAGGTACTGGTCCAACAGCGGGGCGGGGACTGAGGGTTCAGCGGTGGCTCAGCTGCGACGGGTCAGCCGCCGCAGCCCGATCACGGCTCCGCACACGACCAGGACGGCGACGGCGCCCACTTTCAGGTTCTTCCCCGAGCCGCCGCTGCCGTCGCCGCTCGCCGAACTCCCGCCCTCCGAGGGCGACTTGGACGCGGACGAGGCACCGTCGGGTGCGTCCTCGGCCTGCACCGGGCTGTCGGTGCCCTCACTGCCGTACATCAGCTTGGTCCCGTCGGCGGAGTAGCTGACGGACTCCCCCTGTCCCTGCAAGGGCACGTCGAGGCGCCCCTTGCGCTTGATCTTCCCGCCGTTCCAGTCGTAGTAGATACCGCCGAAGTAGCCGCGCACGGCGAGCTGTCGGCCGTTGGGGGAGAACGCGGCGTCGGTGGCCCAGAGGTCGACGGAGGCGATCGGCTTGAAGTAGTTGGTGCCGGAGGAGGAGAGCTTGGCCGGCCCCTCGAAGAGATGCCCGCCGTCCTCCTTCTTGTCGATGATGTAGACGCGCCCGGTCTTGGGGTGCACGACCAGCGACTCGGCGTTGCGCGCGCCGTCCGAGTACTTCACGACGTACTGCGTGGCCCGGATCGTCTGGTCCTTGAGCACCTTCGGCTCGGGCAGCTTGTAGATCCAGACGTAGGCCCAGGTCCCGTCGAGGTTGTCGCCGATGTCACCGACGTAGATCTGGTTGTCCGGCCCGATGGAGATGGCCTCGACGTCACGCGGCTTGCCGACCCCGCTGAAGGTGACGGTCGCGACCGTCTTGCCGGTGCTGCTGTCGACGGCGTAGATGTACGGGCCGTCGTTGCTGTCGTTGTGCGTCCAGTAGATGCCCGGGTGCAGGTGCGAGGCGGCGAGGCCGCTGGACTCGGTGATCCGGGAGTCCGTGATCGTGAACCCCTTGTCGCCCTTGCCGTCACCGCCGGCGGCAGCTGCGGGCAGGGCGAGCGCGCCGACGAGGAAGCCGGCGCCGAGGAACGCGAGGAAGCGACGCATGCCCCCAAGCCTGCCATCGTGGCAGGCCTCACACCCCACCGGCTCCAGCGATCGGCCACTGATCGTCCATCATGAGCGGATGCTCAGGTTCATGCCCGTAGGCGACTCCATGACGATCGGGAGCGCGGGCGAACACACATGGCGCTACCGGATCTGGCAGCACCTGCGCGCGACCTACGGCGGCCCCTTCGCCGTGGTCGGCCCGCGCGAGACGCTGTACGACAAGGCGACGGACACGCCCACGTCGTACGAGTACGCCGACCCCGACTTCCCGCACTTCCACCTCGCCGGGTGGGGCGAGGGCTGGCTGCACATGGCCCCGCTGATCGGCGAGGCGGTCCGCGCGCACCGGGCGGACGTCCTCCTGGTCTCCCTCGGCCTGATCGACCTGGGCTTCTACACGAACGCGGCGCAGACGACGGAGAACGTCCGGTCCTTCGTGGCGGAGGCCCGCGCCGCGAGGCCCTCCGTCCGCATGGTCTTCCTCCCGGTCATCCCGAACGTCCGCGCCCAGACGGACGCCCCCTTCGCCGCCGAGGTCACCCTCTTCAACGAACTCCAGGCGAAGGCGGTCGCCGACCTGGACGACCCGCGCTCGCCGCTCCTCCTGGCCTCCCTCCCGGAGTCGTACGACATCAACCACGACACGTACGACGGCACCCACCCGAACGCCTCCGGCGAGCACCGGATCGCGGGGGCGTTCGCGGGGGCGATGCATCAGGCGTGGGGGGTGGGCGGGGAGTACGACGGGGACGGCTCGGACACCTCGTCCACCGCACCTGACGATCAGACGCCGGGGGGCCGCAGCCGGTACCGGTCGGCCCACTCCTCGTTGAGGCGGTCGGCCTGGCGCTGATGACTGGGGGTGACGTGCCGCCCGGCGGGGAGCGTGCGGCCCAGGTGATCGAGGACGCGGAGGGTGACGGCTTCCGGGTCGGCGGAGAGGTCCTCGTAGCGGATGCGGTACGGCTCGACGCCGTGGGCCTCGAACCACCGCTCCCACCCCGCGTTGTGCTCCTCGATCGTCCGCATGGTGCGGGTGATGGCGTCGCGGTCGTAGGAAGGCCGTTCGCTGCCGGGGCGCCCTCCTCCGCTGATCTCGCCCTTCCCGCCGACGAACCAGACACCGCTCTGCTCGGCGCGCACCCATGACACGGCCTGCGCGAGTACGTCGTCCCGCCGCAGCCAGACGAACCGGACCCGGCCGAACTCCCGCTCCAACAGCCGGAGTTCGTCTCCGGCGAGGTCAGGGTGCAGGCGGGTGAGCCGAGTTGTGAGTTCGGCGTGGGTCCCCCACATGAGCTTGGCCCCGAAGACCCCGTTGCCGGTCCGCCCGGCGGCGAGCGCGGCCCGCACGAAGTCGCCGTAGTCCAGGGCGTGTTGGGGCGTGTGGGCCACTCCCCAGCGCTCGGCCCACGCCACCTCGTCCGGCGACCGGAAGTAGGCCTGGGGGTGCCCGGCGACCCCGGTGGAGTCGAGGAGGCCGAGGAGGAGGGAGCTGCCGGTTCGGGGGGTGGCGCAGATGAAGTAGGTGTCCGTGTCCGTGGGGTGGGTCACGAGGAGCAGGGTCGGGGGTGGGGGCGTGGGCGGCAACCGAATATCGACGGTGACGATGGCGTGATCACTCCGCATCCCGGTCACCGTGCGTATCGTTGTACCGCGCGGCTGCACTCGTGCGGAGGGCGGCCGAGGAGGAGCGCCAGGATGACCGTCCTCGAAGACAGGATCGCGATGGCCAAGAGCGACGACGAGATCACGCTCGACGAGTGGTTCGAGCGGATCGAGAAGATGCCCGCCCCCGAGGGATACAAGGTCGAGATCGTCGAGGGGACCGTCTTCATGTCGCCGCAGCGGGACACCCACTGGGAGATCATCTTGGATATCGTCGAGCAGTTGCGGACCAAGTACCCCCGGAAGCGCGTGAAGTCCGACGTCCGTATCGACTACCCGGGTCACCTCAACGGATTCGCGACCGACGTGACGGTGATGGCCGAGGGTGCCGAGAAGACGGAGGGCGGGGGCTGGCGCCACCAGGACGTCGAGTTCGTCGCCGAGGTCATCTCCAAGGGCACGGCCGCCAACGACTACGGCCCGAAGAAGGCCGCGTACGCCCTCGCCGAGGTCCCCGTCTACGTCATCGCCGACCCCTACCAGGGCCGCTGCCACATCTACACCCACCCCAAGGGCGACGACTACACGACCGAGACGAAGGTGGCGTTCGGGGACGACATGGATCTCACCGGCACCGTGGTCGGCCTCACCCTCACCACCGACGAGTTCCCCCGCGACTGATCCCCCATGGCCCCCCCTTGCATCGAGCGCACTCGAAGCCGTTGGCTGAGTACTCATGAAGTACACGCAGCTCGGACGCACAGGTCTCAAGGTCAGCCGGCTCGTCCTCGGGACGATGAACTTCGGTCCGCAGACGGACGAGGCGGACAGTCACGCGATCATGGACGCGGCGCTGGACGCCGGTATCAACTTCTTCGACACCGCCAATGTGTACGGGTGGGGTGAGAACAAGGGGCGCACCGAGGAGATCATCGGCAACTGGTTCGCCAAGAGCCCCGACCACCGCGACAAGACGGTCCTCGCCACCAAGGTCTACGGCAACATGGCCGCCGACGGCGACGCCTGGCCCAACCACGACAAGCTCTCCGCCGTGAACATCCGGCGCGCCGTGGACGCCAGCCTCAAGCGGCTGCAGACGGACTACATCGACGTCTACCAGTTCCACCACATCGACCGTGCCACCCCCTTCGAGGAGATCTGGCAGGCGATCGACACCCTGATCCAGCAGGGCAAGATCCTCTACGTCGGTTCCTCCAACTTCCCCGGCTACAAGATCGCCCAGGCCAACGAGATCGCGGCGCGCCGCGGCGGCACCATCGGCCTCGTCAGCGAGCAGTGCCTCTACAACCTCGCCGAGCGCCGCGCCGAGATGGAGGTCATCCCGGCCGCACAGGAGTACGGCCTCGGGGTCATCCCCTGGTCGCCGCTGCACGGCGGGCTGCTGGGCGGGGTCATCAAGAAGGAGATCTCGGGCGGGCGCCGGGCGAGCGGCCGGGCCGCGGACACCCTCGCCAACCCGGCCTCACGCGCCCAGATCCAGGCCTACGAGGACCTCCTCGACAAGCACGGCATCGAACCCGGAGAAGCCGCCCTGGCCTGGCTCCTCACCCGCCCCGGCGTCACCGGCCCGATCGTCGGCCCGCGCACCGCCGAACAGCTCGACTCCGCCCTGAGGGCCGTAGAGCTGGAACTGAGCGAGGAGATCCTGACCTCGCTCGACGAGATCTTCCCGGGTCCGGGCCCGTCCCCGGAGGCCTTCGCCTGGTAAACGCCGTAAGGGCAAACGCCCCTGTTCTTCTAGGGGCGCGGGGAACTGCGCGACCAGCCACATCCGGCCCGCAGCCGAAATGCGATCCGCAGTTCCCCAGCCCTCACTTGCCGAGCGCCGCCGCAAGCCCGACAACAACGAACAACAGCACAAGCACACCGGCCATGATCCGGTTCCGGAATTTCGGGTCCACGTACCCGAGCCTAACCGCCCGCCCCCAGCCCCCAGCGGGCGACCGCCTCGTACCGCGGCTGCTCCCCCGGAACCCCCGACGTCGGCAGGTCGCTCCGGACGAGCGCCAGCTCGTCCACCGTCCACTGCCGCCCCGCGAAGTCGTCGAGCCGGTCGAGGTACGGCCGTACGTCCGCCGCGTGCCGACTGCGGGCCAGCGTCAGGTGGGGGCGGTAGCGCCGGTGGTCCGCCATCTCCACGCCCGCCTTCCGCGCCGCGGCCTCGCAGCGGTCCGCCAGCAGCCGCAGGACCGCGAGGTCCCCCTCGGCCCCGGCCCACAGCGCCCGCCCGTGCCCGAACTGCCCGCCCCCGCGCACGGCCAGCCCGAACGGCTCGGTCCGCCGCGCCGCCCGCTCCAGCCGGGCCGACAGTTCCGGTACGACGTCCTCGTCGACCTCGCCGTAGAACGCGAGGGTGTAGTGCCAATCGACGGCTCCGCCGTGGGGCCGGCCCGGGCGGCCCGTCCAGCGGAGCGTGTCCGCGCCCGGGAGCTGCCTCAACTCGTCGACCACCGAGGCGAGTTCGGTGGCGATGCGCTCCGGAGGCAGCACGGCGGCGAAGAGTCTCATGAACCCCAGCCTGCCACTGTCCGCACTGCCACCATGAGGGCATGGCCATCAGCATCAGGGACGGCGGGCCCGACGACATCCCCGCGATACTCGGCATGTTCGACAGCGCCGTGGCGTGGCTCGCCGCGCAGGGGCGAACCGGGCAGTGGGGCAGTACGCCGTGGTCGGAGAATCCGAAGGCCGTGGCGATGGTGGAGCGGTATGTGGCGGAGGGGGCGCCGTTCGTCGCCGAGGTGGACGGCGTTCCGGCCGGCACGCTCACCCTCACCGACTCCCCGGGGTCGTACGTCGAAGCCGTCGACGAGCCCGAGCGGTATGTGCATCTGCTGGCCTCCGACCGCCGGTTCAAGGGGTACGGCGTCGGCAGCGCGCTGCTCGCGCACGCGGCGGAGGTGACCCGGGAGGCCGGGATCTCGCTGCTGCGGGTGGACTGTTACGCGGGGGACGACCGCAAGCTCGTCGCCTACTACGAGGCCAACGGGTTCACCGCGACGGAGGCCTTCGTCGTCGGTGAGAACGACTGGCCGGGGCAGGTGCTGGCCCGGAGGGTGTAGCACCTGCCCCAAGTGTCATGCCGCCGCGGTCAGTTGCTCCCGGTCTCTCGGGACGAAGGCCACGCTCGGGTGGCCGTGGTTCCAGCCGACGGACAGGCGCAGGTCGCCGATGCGGGCCAGGACCAGGCCGATCGTGGCGGCGGCCAGGGCGGCGATGGCACCGCCCAGGGCGAAGCTCACGCGGGGGCCGTAGGCGTCGGTGATCCAGCCGACGATCGGTGCGCCCACCGGCGTACCGCCCATGAAGACCATCATGAACAGGGCCATGACCCGGCCGCGCATGGCCGGGTCGGTGCCCATCTGGACGGCGGTGTTGGCCGTCACGTTGACGGTCAGGCCCGCGATGCCGATCGGGACCATGAGCAGGGCGAACAGCCAGTAGGAGGGGGCCACCGCGGCCACGATCTCCAGCAGGCCGAAGGCCGCCGCCGCCGCGATCAGGACGCGGAGGCGGGTGGTGCCGCGGCGGGCGGCCAGCAGCGCGCCGACCAGGGAACCGACCGCCATCAGGGTGTTGAAGAGGCTGTAGGCGCCAGCGCCCGCGTGGAAGATGTCGTCGGCGTAGGCCGACAGCCACACCGGGAAGTTGAAGCCGAAGGTGCCGATGAAGCCGACGAGGACGATCGGCCAGATCAGGTCGGGGCGGCCGGCGACGTAGTGCAGGCCCTCACGGAGCTGGCCCTTGCCGCGCGGGGCGCGCTGAACGGCCTTCAGGTCGCGGCCCCGCATGAGCAGCAGGCTGGCCAGGGGGGCGACGAAGGACAGGCCGTTGAAGAGGAACGCCCAGCCGGTGCCGACGCCGGTGATCAGGACGCCCGCGACGGCGGGGCCCACCAGGCGGGCGGACTGGAAGTTCGCGGAGTTGAGGCTGACCGCGTTCTGCAGCTGCTCGGGGCCGACCATCTCGGAGACGAAGGACTGGCGGGCCGGGTTGTCGACGACCGTGGCGAGGCCGACGGCGAAGGCGGCGACGTAGACGTGCCAGACCTGGACGTGGCCGGAGATGGTGAGGAAGGCGAGGACGAGGCCGGTGAGGGCCATCGCGGACTGCGTGACGAGGAGGGTGGGGCGCTTGGGCAGCCGGTCGACGAGGACACCGCCGTAGAGCCCGAAGAGGAGCATCGGCAGGAACTGGAGGGCGGTCGTGATGCCGACGGCTGCGGAGGAGCCGGTGAGGCTGAGGACCAGCCAGTCCTGGGCGATGCGCTGCATCCAGGTGCCGGTGTTGGAGACGACCTGGCCGATGAAGAACAGCCGGTAGTTCCGGATGCTCAGCGAGCTGAACATCGAGGACTTGCGCGGGGGTGCGGACAGGGAGTCGGGGGTGGCTGGCGCGGGGGCGGAGTCTGCTCCGGGTCCCGAACTCAAAAAAGTCGCCTCCTCTTTCTTTGCTCGTTCGCCTTCGGGGCGCTTCCCGCCGGTGTCGGGAGCCCGACCGTGCTCGGCCCTTCGGGCCTCCGCGCGCTCGACCTCTCGACACCGGCGCGCCCCTACAGCTCACTCGCGCATAGAGCGGTTTACAGGTGTGCGAGTTTCTCCAGTACGGGGGCGGCGGCGACGATCTTCGCCCACTCGTCCTCGTCGAGGCCGTCGACCAGGCCGGCCAGGAACGCGTTGCGCTTGCGGCGGCTCTCTTCGAGCATCGCCTCGGCCTGGGGGGTCTTGGTGACGACCTTCTGGCGCCGGTCCTCGGGGTGCGGCTCCAGCTGCACCAGGCCCTTGGCTTCGAGCAGCGCCACGATGCGGGTCATCGAGGGCGGCTGCACATGCTCCTTGCGAGCGAGCTCGCCAGGGGTCGCGCTGCCGCAGTTGGACAGAGTGCCCAGCACCGACATCTCGGTGGGGCTCAGTGACTCGTCGACCCGCTGGTGCTTGAGTCGACGGGACAGGCGCATCACGGCTGATCGCAGGGAGTTCACGGCGGCAGCGTCGTCGCCATGGGTAAGGTCCGGCATGTTCTTTAGCATAACTCATTACTCTGGCTAAAGACCAACCGGATGCCGCGCGACACGCCGAGATGCCCGTGACCCCGGCCACTGAACCCTTCCGTCACCCATATGAGTGATCCGGGAGCGGAACGTGACACGGTGGCCGGAGCCGCCCCGGACCCTCGTCTGTATGGGGACCAGTGTGCTCAGCCTGCGGATAGACGGGGAGCTGCTTCAGCGGCTCCGGCACCATGCGGCGAAAAGGGGAATGAGCGTCCAGGACTATGTGGTCCAGACGCTCATCCGGGACGACTTCGACGAGCGGTTCCAGACCGCCGTCGAGGAGACCGAGAAGTTCTACGGGGTCAACGGGGTCACGTGAGACCCAGGGCCGGCATCAGGTAGTAGAAGCCGAAGACGGCCGCCACGACGTACATCGGCACCGGGACCTCCCGGCCCCGGCCCGCCACCAGGCGCAGCACCACGAAGGTGATGAAGCCCATGCCGATGCCGTTGGTGATCGAGTAGGTGAACGGCATCATCACCATCGTGATGAAGGCCGGGATCGCGATCGTGTAGTCGGCCCAGTCGATCTCCTTGACGGAGCCCGCCAGGATCAGGAAGCCCACCGCGAGCAGGGCCGGGGTGGCCGCCTGGGACGGGACCATCGTGGCGATGGGCGTGAGGAACAGCGCTACGGCGAAGAGGGCGCCCGTGACGACGTTCGCGAAGCCGGTGCGGGCGCCCTCGCCGACACCGGCCGTGGACTCCACGAAGCAGGTGGTGGCCGACGAGGAGCTGGCGCCGCCGGCCGCGACCGCGATGCCGTCGACGAAGAGGACCTTGTTGATGCCGGGCATGTTGCCCTCGCCGTCGGTCAGCTTCGCCTCGTCGCTGATGCCCATGATCGTGCCCATCGCGTCGAAGAAACACGACAGCAGGACCGTGAAGACGAAGAGCACGCCGGTCAGCACGCCGACCTTGGAGAAGCCGCCGAACAGGCTGAACTTGCCGATCAGGCCGAAGTCCGGGCTGGCGACCGGGTTTCCGGGCCACTTCGGGGTGGTCAGTCCCCAGGAGGGGATCGTCGCGACCGCGTTCACGATCACCGCGAGGACGGTCATCGTGACGATCGAGATCAGGATCGCGCCGGACACCTTGCGGACGATCAGCGCGAGCGTCAGCAGCACGCCGAGGATGAAGATCAGCACCGGCCAGCCGTTGAGGTGACCGTCGGCGCCGAGCTGGAGCGGGACGGTGGTCTGGGCGGCGTCCGGGATGCGGGTGATGAACCCGGAGTCCACGAGTCCGATCAGCATGATGAACAGGCCGATACCGATGGAGATGGCCTTGCGCAGGCCGTAGGGCACGGCGTTCATGACGCGCTCGCGCAGCCCGGTGGCGACCAGCAGCATCACGACCAGGCCGGCCAGCACGACCATGCCCATCGCGTCCGGCCACGTCATGCGGGGCGCGAGCTGGAGGGCGACGACCGAGTTCACGCCGAGTCCGGCGGCCAGCGCGATCGGGACGTTGCCGATGACACCCATGAGGAGAGTGGTGAAGGCGGCCGTGACGGCGGTGGCGGTGACCAGCTGGCCGTTGTCGAGGTGGTGCCCGTACATGTCCTTCGCGCTGCCCAGGATGATCGGGTTGAGCACGATGATGTACGCCATCGCGAAGAAGGTGGCGAACCCGCCCCGGATCTCCCGAGGGAGGCTGCTGCCCCGTTCGGAGATCTTGAAGTAGCGGTCGAGGGCGGTCTGCATTGGATGTTCCTACGAGCAGAAGTGGACAGACGGAAACCGTTTCAGTATGAACATATGAAGACGTCAGGCGCTATCTCCGCGCGTAGACACCCGGAGATCTCCGCGTGTCGCGGCCGCCTCGTAAGCTGTGGGCATGGCGAAGTGGACACCGACACACGAGGCACCGGAGCCCCTGGAGGGCCCGATCGTCCCGACCATCATCGGCGGCACGATCCTCTGGTTCGTCCTCTTCCTGGTACAGCTCCCCTTCTACGGCTGGTTCGACGACCACGGCCATCTGTGGTGGCTGTGGACCTGTCTGGCCGGGGGCGGGCTCGGGCTGATCGGCGTCTGGTACGTCCGGGGGCGGGACGCGGCCCTCAAGCGCGCGGCGGAGGCCTCCCCGTCGACTGCTGCCGAGTAAGGACACTCCCCTACAACCACGGCATCATTGCGCGCAGTCCGCCGTCCTCCCTTGGTCGGATCTTCCGGTCACTCGGCGGGTGAAGCCGTAAAACCGCACGTACCGTCGAATGCATGACGCACACCGACGCGGGCGCCGAACTCGACCCGGTGCACCCCGTGCCCGTCCCGGCACGGCGGGCCCATGGACTCAGCACCGCCGAGGTCGCCGAGCGGGTGGCGCGCGGGGAGGTCAACGACGTCCCGGTACGCAGCAGCCGGTCCCTCGGCGAGATCGTGCGCGCCAACGTCTTCACCCGGTTCAACGCGATCATCGGTGTGCTCTGGCTGATCATGCTGTTCGTGGCGCCGCTGCAGGACAGCCTGTTCGGGTACGTGATCCTCGCCAACACCGGGATCGGGATCATCCAGGAGTGGCGGGCGAAGAAGACCCTCGACTCCCTCGCCGTGATCGGCGAGGCGAAGCCGACGGTGCGGCGGGACGGTGCCGCCCTGGAGGTGAGCACCTCCGAGATCGTGCTGGGCGACCTCATCGAGATCGGGCCCGGGGACAAGGTCGTGGTCGACGGGGAGTGCGTCGAGGCCGACGGTCTGGAGATCGACGAGTCGCTGCTCACCGGTGAGGCGGACCCCGTCGTCAAGCGGCCGGGGGACGCGGTCATGTCCGGGAGTTTCGTGGTCGCCGGCGGTGGCGCGTTCGAGGCGACGAAGGTGGGGCGTGAGGCCTACGCCGCCCAACTCGCCGAAGAGGCCTCGCGGTTCACGCTCGTCCACTCCGAGCTGCGCACCGGTATCTCCACGATCCTCAAGTACGTGACGTGGATGATGATCCCGACCGCGATCGGCCTGGTCATCAGCCAACTCGTCGTCAAACAGCACGGGTTCAAGGACTCGGTCGCGCGGACGGTCGGCGGGATCGTCCCCATGGTCCCGGAGGGGCTGGTGCTGCTCACCTCGGTGGCCTTCGCGATCGGGGTCATCCGGCTTGGCCGGAAACAGTGTCTCGTCCAGGAGCTTCCGGCCATCGAGGGGCTCGCCCGCGTCGACACGGTCTGCCTCGACAAGACGGGCACGCTCACCGAGGGCGGCATGGACGTCACCGAGCTGCGCCCGCTCGGCGGGGCCGACGAAACGTACGTACGCAAAGTCCTCGGCGCGCTCGGCGAGTCGGACCCGCGGCCGAACGCGTCGCTGCAGGCGATCATCGCCGCCTACCCGGACAGCGAGGAGTGGCGGTGCGTCGAGTCGCTGCCGTTCTCGTCCGCGCGCAAGTACAGCGGAGCGTCCTTCAGCGAGGGCAACGGGGAGTCGAGTACGTGGCTGCTCGGGGCGCCGGATGTGCTGCTGGGCGCCGACGATCCCGCGCTGGCCGAGACGGAGCGGCTCAACGAGCAGGGGCTGCGGGTGCTGCTGCTGGCCCGGGTCACGGGCGAGCTGGACGACCCGGAGGTGGCGCGGGGCGCCCGGCCGACCGCGCTGGTCGTCCTGGAGCAGCGACTGCGGCCCGACGCGGCCCGGACGCTGCGCTACTTCGCCGAGCAGGACGTCCACGCCAAGGTCATCTCCGGGGACAACGCGGTGTCCGTCGGCGCGGTGGCCGGGAAGCTGGGGCTCACCGGGCAGGTCGTGGACGCCCGTCAACTGCCTTCGGATCAGGGGGAGATGGCGAAGTCCCTGGACGAGGGCACGGTGTTCGGGCGGGTCACTCCGCAGCAGAAGCGGGACATGGTGGGGGCGTTGCAGTCCCGCGGACACACGGTCGCGATGACCGGGGA
This sequence comes from Streptomyces sp. NPDC001100, assembly GCF_053598575.1. Classification (NCBI taxonomy): domain Bacteria; kingdom Bacillati; phylum Actinomycetota; class Actinomycetes; order Kitasatosporales; family Streptomycetaceae; genus Streptomyces; species Streptomyces sp. NPDC001100. The sequence continues at coordinate 16,981 of NZ_JBSFKO010000057.1, read as the reverse complement.
CGGTGTCAACGACGTACTCGCCCTCAAGGACGCCGACATCGGGGTGTCGATGGGCTCGGGGTCCGAGGCCACCCGGGCGGTCGCGCAGATCGTGCTGCTCAACAACAGCTTCGCGACGCTGCCTTCGGTCGTCGCCGAGGGGCGGCGGGTCATCGGGAACATCACCCGGGTGGCGACGCTGTTCCTGGTGAAGACGGTCTACTCGGTGCTGCTGGCGGTGCTGGTGGTGTGCTGGCGGGTCGAATATCCCTTCCTGCCACGGCACTTGACGCTGCTGTCGACGCTGACGATCGGCGTCCCCGCGTTCTTCCTGGCCCTCGCGCCCAACACGGAGCGTGCGCAACCCCACTTCGTGCGGCGGGTGATGCGGTACTCGATCCCGGGCGGGGTGATCGCCGGGGCGGCGACCTTCGTGACGTATCTGATCGCCCGTCACTACTACACGGGGAAGGGGTCGTTGGAGGCGGAGACCAGTGCGGCGACCCTGACGTTGTTCCTGATCTCGATGTGGGTGCTGGCGATCATCGCCCGGCCGTACACGTGGTGGCGGGTCACGCTGGTGGCGTCGATGGGGGCGGCGTTCGTGGTGGTGCTGATCGTGCCCTCGCTTCAGCACTTCTTCGCGTTGAAGCTGGTGGGGGTGACCATGCCGTGGGTCGCGGTGGGGATCTCGGGGGTGGCGGGCGTTCTGCTGGAGGTGGTGTGGCGGGTGGTCGATCGGCGGGATTCGGTTTAGCCGGGTTGTGTGTCGGCTGCGGGTGTGTGGGGGCTGGGCGCGCCCGCGCGGCGGAGCCGCATATCGGCACAGCCCCCGCGCCCCTGAAAAGCAGTTGCCGCGCCCCCGTTTCCGGGGGCGCGGCAACTGCTCTCAGTACTGCTACCTCACGTCGACGAAGTCACCCGCGGCGTTGACCGCCGGGGTGGTCGAGGTGCCCGCGAAGCTGTAGCGGAAGTAGCCGTCGACGTTCGCCGTGACAGTGGTCTTCAGGGCGCCGGTGGAGCTGGTCTTGATGGTCTTGACGGTGGTGTAGGTGCTGGAGCCGTTCTTGCGGAACTGGAGCTTGACCGGCTGGGTCGAGTAACCGGAGTAGGTGCCGGCGTCCCAGTTCGCGCGGGTCAGCTTGCCGGTGACCGTGATGGTCTTGCCCTTCTTCACGGGCTCCGGGGTGGCGTCGGCCGTGAGCTTCGACAGGCGCTGGACCTGGAAGGTCTTCGCGTTGTCCTTCTGGACGTAGTCGTTGTCCTTGCCCGTGGCGATCGCCCAGACCTTCCAGCTGCCGGCCGCGAAGTTGAACACCTCGGTGTTCGGCGTCAGGTCGAAGGTCGACTTGCAGGTCGATGTCGTGGCGTTGACCGTGGTGCAGGTGGCGCGGTGGTTGCTGCTGTTGGCGACCGAACCCGTGTCGGAGGAGTCGATGTCGGCACCGTGGTACAGGATGGCCTGCGCCCAGCCGACGCCCGAGGCGTCCTTCACGGTGAAGCTGACCGTGATGGTCTTCTTCGCGGTCGCGCCTACGACGACCGCCTTCCCACCGTTCACCACGACGCCCGAGATCGTGGTGTCTCCCTGGACCTCGTCCGCGTGGGCGGCGGGCACGGCGAAGACGGAGAGGGCCAGGGCGCCGGAGACGGCAGCCACAGTGGCGCGTATGCGCATGCGTTCCCCAAGTGGAGAAAGGGGGCCCCGGCGCGGTGGTCGTTCCGTACGGCTCGTCGTCGGCGCCGGGGCCCAAGTGATGGCGGAGCCTGTTGGCTCAAGAGATCTGATCCGTGACGGCTGGGGCGGGTTGTACGCCGGATCAAGACTTTGTACGGGCATTACGAACCCATGGTGAAGTGCGGAGACTCCGCCATCGCCGTCCCCTGGCTCCCCTGGACTACTGCACGTCGACGAAGTCACCCGCGGCGTTGACCGCCGGGGTGGTCGAGGTGCCCGCGAAGCTGTAGCGGAAGTAGCCGTCGACGGTCGCCGTGACAGTGGTCGACAGGGCGCCGGTCGAGCTGGTCTTGATGGTCTTGACGGTGGTGTAGGTGCTGGAGCCGTTCTTGCGGAACTGGAGCTTGACCGGCTGGCTCGCGTAGCCCGCGTTCTTGTGGGTCTCCCAGTTCGCGCGGCTCAGCTTGCCCGTCACCGTGATGGTCTTGCCCTTCTTGACCGGCTCCGGGGCGGCGTTGGCGGTCAGCTGGGAGGCGCGCTGGAGCTTGAAGGAGGCGGCCTTCTCCTTCCAGATGAAGTCGCCGTCCTTGGCGTCGACCCACGCGTCGACGTACCAGGTGCCGGCCTCGTCGTTGAAGACGTCGCCGACCCGCGGGTCGACCAGGACCGAGGCGGAGCAGGTCGAGGTGGTGGCGTTGACCTTCACGCAGGTCGGCTTGGCGGTGGAGAGGTAGCCGTAGTTGGGGCCGATCAAGGAGAACTCGTCGGCGCTCGCGATGCCCGAGTTGTCGGTGGCCGTCACGCTGACCTTGATGCTCTTGGTGCTGGCGGCGCTCACGCCGACCGTGTTGTCGCCGTCGACGACCACCTTGGTGATGGCGGTGTCGCCCGAACCGCCGTCCGCCTGGGCGGCCGGGACCGCGAAGGCGGAGAGGGCGAGGGCGCCGGAGACGGCGACGACGGTGGCACGTATGCGCATGTGTTCCCCCTGTGGAACGTGATCGTGGAGCCGGGTGGCTCCGGTGATCAGATTCGCGAGGCGGGGGAATGGTTGTACATCTCGTGACTTTTTCTTGGGGTTTTGGTGAAGATCGCTCCGGGCCCCCGGCTGCTGTCCGGTCAGTCGAACCAGCGGTCGCGCTCCAACTCCTCCGTCCGTGACGGGTCCTCCAGCAGCGCCGCCACCTCGAAGCGCCGGGGCCACTGGCCCGCCGCCCAGGCCAGGCCGGCCGCGACGCCCTCCAGGGTCGAGGCGTGGAGCATCCCGTCCCGCGTCCGGCGCCAGTCGATCTCCACGCCGTCCACGACCAGTTCCTCGTGTTCGACGTAGGTCGTGGGGGTGAGGGGGCCGAGGAGGACGCGGACGGATTCCGGTACGTCGTGTTCGGTGCCCTCGGAGGTGACCTCGCCGGTGATGGACTCGCTGAGGCGCCGTACCTGGAAGAGTTCGGCCAACTCGGCCGCCCTGGACGGGCGTACGGGGAGGAGCGGGACGCCGCTGGTGAAGGGCAGCAGGTCGGGTGAGTCGACCACCACCGCGTCCGCCGCGTCCACGACCGTGACCTCGCCGTCGACCACGGCCCTCAAGTCGTCCGGCAGGGTGACCTGTTCGGGGTCCAGGTCGGCCAGGGCTCCGTACAGGGCGTGCAGTTGGGCGCCGGTGACCTCGCGGTCCGGGTCGGCGAGGCGGTCGAGGAGTTCGGCGGCGCCGCCGGGCTCGTCGAGGAGGGCGGCGACGGAGGTGCGGACGCCGAGTGCGCGCAGTACCTGTTCGTCGTCGAAGCCCGTCGCGTCGGCCTCGTCGTAGAGGCCGCGGAGGAGGGGGTCGCCGCCGGACGCCAGCAGGCCGGCCGGGCGGCGGCCGTCGAGCACCGGGTGGCCGCGCAGCCACCAGGCCGTGTACGGCCGTACGACCTCGTAGGAGCCGTCGGGGAGCAGGATGCGGACCTGTTGGGTGATCGCGTCGCGGAGTGGGGGCTGGGCGAGGAGGGCGAGGGCCTGGGGCCAGCGGTCGTCGTCGACGAGGTCCAGGTCGCGGACCGCTACCAGTTCCGTGGCCACGGGCGGGACGGGGGTGTCGGGGAAGCGGTCGAGGACGTCCTCCGACCAGACGTCCACCGAGTCCAGCAGGCCGGGGTCGTCCGGTTCCGCGAAGTCGCTGTCGCGGGGCTCCAGTTCGTCCGGGTCGAGGACCACGTCGGTGGCGCGGACGAGGGCGAAGGTGGCGAGGACTCCGCAGGCGGCGAGGGGCTGTTCGCCCCAGCGGTCTGCCAATTCGGAGTCGACGAAGGCCAGTTCGTCCTCGCGCATCACCTGGGCGAACGGGCTGCCGGGGAGGACGAGTTCGCCCGCGGGCGCGAGTTCGCCCTCCTCGTCGGGGAGGGCGAGCGCGCCGAGCCAGGGTTCGTCGCCGGGTTCCAGGCCCGCGTCCCGGACGAGGGCGAGCACCGTGTCGGCCAACTCCTCGGCGTCCGGGGTGGGTTCGTCCCATACGGCGCCGCCCTCGTCGTCGAGGGAGGCGGCCACGGCGGCCCGCACCTGGGGTGTGGTGAGCACCGCGCGGGGTGTCGCGGGCAAGGCGCCGAGCTTCTCCAGGAGGGGGTGCGCCGCGTCCGGGTGGGCGACCTTGAGGCCGAGGCGGGCGAGGACTTCGGGTTCGACGTGTGCGGAGTCGGGGGTGGGGAGGAGGACCTGGCGGGGGCCGATGGTCGTGCGCCCGTCGGCGAGCGGCACGGGCAGCCCGGACAGCCGGTCGGGGTCCACGCCCGCGAGGCTGTCGTAGAGCCGTCGCCACCAGGCGGGCTCTTTCTCCAGGCCGGCCAGGCGGTCGATCGCGTCGGCGAGGGGGACCCGGGCGACGCCCAACGTCCGTAGTTCCACGCGGCGTTCGAGGCCGGCGGGGAGGAGGGTGGGGAGGACCTCGGCGAGGACGCGCACGGTGTCGGCTCCCGCGCCCTCCACGACCTCGGCGTCCCGGGGCCGTAGGGACTCGGGCAACTCCGTGTCGTCGGTGGGGGGTTCGACTGCCGGCGGCAGGAAGGCGGTGCGGGGCAGCCGGTCCAGGACGGCCTGGCGCAGGGCGCCGTCCAGTTCGCCCTTGCCCAGCGGGCCGGGCACGAGGTCGATGATGCCGGCGGTCACCGGGCGCCAGGCGGCGAGGAGTTCGACGTAGGCGTCGGCCGCTCGCTCCACGACGAAGTCGGTGAGCGGGCCGGGGGCGGCGTGGCGGCGGGTGGTGTCGAGCGGGAGCGAGGCGATGAGCAGCGCGGGGACGCCGAGGGGTTCGTCGCTGGGCGTGGGCGCGTGCACGACGGGGCTGGTGCGGGGGTGGGCCGGGGTGCCGTCGGCGTCGACGGGGACGGCCCAGGTGACGGACCAGTAGGGCCGCTGCCGCTCCTCGACGGGGCGGTCGGCGAGGAGTTCCGCGGCGAGTTCGCCGTGGGCGTCGGACGTACGCCAGCGGGTGGTGCCGTCGCGGCTGTCGTCGACGACGGTGTCGGCGCCGGCGGTGCGGCGGGTGAGGCTGCGCGGGGCCCGGTCCCCCACCTCGATCACGACCTCCACCAGGCCCGGCAGGGCGAGCAGCAGCGCGTCGTCCACGGCGTTCAGCAGGCGCTCGGCCAAGTCCTCGGCGGCGGTGTCGCGCAGCGGGAGGATGACGACCGTGTCGTAGGAGTCGGGGGCGCTGCCGACGGCGGCGAACGGGAGGCGGAGGAGGGGGATGTGGCCGTCGCGGCGGCGGATCTCGGTGCCGAGGCCCGGGCTGTGGCGGGCGGTCTCGTCGGCGAGTTCGCGGGCCTCGGCGAGGGACCAGCGGACACCGCCGTGGCGTCCGACGAGGGCGGGCTCGTCGGTCACGGCGACGACGGCCGCGAACCCGACGCCGAACCGGCCCACGGCGCTGTCGCCCGCGTCGCGTTTCGCGGAGGCGCGGAGGGTGGAGAGTGATTCGACGCCGGCCGCGTCGAGGGGGGCGCCGGTGTTGGCGGCGCACAGGACGCCGTCGCGGAGGGTGAGCCGGAGGCGGCCGGCCACGCCTGCGCGGGCGGCGGCGTCGGCGGCGTTCTGCGCGAGCTCCACGACCAGCCGGTCGCGGTAGCCGCCGAGGACGAGGTCCTCCTCGGCGTTGGCGTCCTCCCGGAACCGGGCCGGGCTGGTCGCCCAGGCGTCGAGCACCCCACGCCGCAGACGGGCGGTCCCGAACGGGTCGGCACCCTCGGCAGCGGGCCGCACGAACTTACTCACGTACGTTCACTCTCCTCATCGGCGTCGCGATGAAGGTACCGCGCGGCGGGGGGTGCTGGGTTTTCGCCCGCGGGCGGTGGTGGGGTCGGGGTCGTGGCGGTACGGCGAGCCCGCCGCGGGTCGCGCCCCTCCGTCAGTTGCCAAGGGGACGGCGCGGGGACCAGCTGAGCGGCGGGCTGCGCCGTACCGGCACGACCTGCTCCCGTTTCGCCGACGGCTGCGAGTGCGGGTGCGTGGTGCTTCCGCCTCGCGTGGCTACGGGTGGAATCGCCAGCGGCCTTCGGTGACGACGTCCACCTCGCCGTCCCTGACGCGGAGGGCCGTGTCGTCGTCGATGAAGTAGACGGGGAAGTCCGCGCGTTCGGTGATGCGGTCGGCCCAGGCGTCGTCCCGCTCGGGGAAGTCCGGCGAGTAGAGGTGGGGCTTGAGGTACCAGTCGAAGAGGCCGAACGGCGGGTCCACGGTGGTCGCGCCGAGGAGGTGGAGGTCTGCCGCGTCCCCGATGACGTCGGCGGAGTGTTCGGTGAGGTTGCGGCTGAAGATCATCGAGCCGGCGCTCACGCCTACGTAGACCCGGCTCTCCAGCGCTTCCAGGAAGCCGTCGGTCAGGTCGTTGCCGGTGATGCTGCGGGCCAGGTGGTAGTGGTTGCCGCCCTCGACGTAGATGACGTCGGCGTGGAGCAGGCGGTCGAGCACCACCTGCCCGGGCAGGCCGTTCAGCTCCAGGACGTCGAACTCCCGCCAGCCGAGGGCATGCAGGCGGTTCATGTCCTCGACGAACCAGGCGTGGTCGCCGGGCTGGGCGAGCGACGCCGTGGGAACGAACACGACGTTCGCCTCCCCGAACGGCTTGCCCAGCATGTCCCGGAGGGCTTGCCGCAAGGTGTCGTTGCGCAGCCCGCTCGCCGTCAGCAGAAGATTCATCGGGAGATCCAAGCACGGGTGCCGGGCGGGCACGAGTGCGACCCCTACGAGTGCCCCAGCTCCGCCGAGTCCTCGTCCACGCCCACCGGCACCGAGCCCGAATCCGGCGCGGGCCGCAGCGGGAACGGGTCGACCCTCGTCTCGTCGATCACCGGGGCGGGCGGCTGGGGCGGTTTGGGCATGACGGCTGCTTCCGAGTGGCCGCCGCAGCCGTAGGAGAGGGACACGACGTGGCCGTCGGCCGGGGAGAACTCGTTGGCGCAGACGCCGAAGGCCTGGCCGAGGGAGCCGCCGATGGCGACCAGGAAGCCGCAGCTGACGCAGGCCGCGGGGGCCGCCTGGGCCATGGGGGTCTTGTGGCCGTAGCCGTCCTCCCAGCGGTCGGCGGCGACGTGCAGGCCGTAGCGGGAGAGGACCCGGGCTCGGCGGATGCCGAGTTCCTCCGCGACCGCCGCGATGGAGCCCCGGGTGGGGGCGACGGGGAGGGTGGCGGGGGTGCCCGCCGTGACCTCGGCGTCCTCCGCCTCGACCAGTTCCGCCATCTCCTCGGAGACCGCGGAGTTCGGCGGGGGCTCGTCCTCGCCGGTGTAGCCGGGCTCCAGGCGCAGGTCCTCGGCGTCCGTGGGGAGCAGGTCGCCGGGGCCCATGTCGCCCGGGCGCAGGCGTTCGCTCCACGGGACCCATTCGGGGGCCAGGAGGGAGTCGGGGCCGGGGAGCAGGACGACCTCGTCGAGCGTCACCAGCTTGGCGCGGGACGCCCTCGCGACCGTCACCGCCCAGCGCCAGCCCCGGTAGCCGAACTCCTTGCACTCGAAGAAGTGCGTGACCACACGGTCGCCCTCGGATTCGAAGCCCGCGTGCTCGCCGACCACGCCGGGCGCGGCGGCCTCCTCGGCTGCGGCACGGGCGAGGTCGACGGCCTCGGCGCACAGGCGGTCGGGGGTGCGGCTTCGCGTGGTCGCTGCGCTCACAGGTATCGCTTCTCTCCTACGCCGTCTCACGGGTGCGCCTGTTGCGGCGAAGGGAGCGGACGGAGCGGCTGAAAGACATGTACCAGGCCCTTGGGAGCACTGGTGAGAGGCCGCGTCGACGTCCGCGCCCGATCGCGCTCGGGCGCGCCTACGCCATCCATTCTGCGGGATGGCCGAGAGGCGCGCGGCCGAGAACAATCGCCACGGCGCGCTACGCACGCTACCTTCTCCCGGGCCATGCGCCCACACCGACGGCCCCTTGGGCGGTGCGCGGCGATCAAACAGAGACCTGCGGATGCCTCTGTGGATGCCTGTGGATGCCTGTGGATGCCTGGCGCGACCGTCTTCCCAAGAGCCGTGGACGCTCGTCCCAAGACCTGTGCAACGGCACTGAATCCGCCCTTGCAGGCCGCCATACGTGCGGTAACGGCACTACTCACCCCGTTCTCGGGGCACTATGACGGGGTGGCAGCCGCGAGGTCGCCCCAAGGTGCCACCGGTGTCGGTGGCGCCAAGGGGAACATCCGAGGTGGCGGTTCGGGCCGGGTCGGCGGTTCCGTCCGCGCGATGGGTCGTGCCCTGCACTTCCCCGTCACCGGTACCGCCCGGGGTATCCGCAAGGCGACCCACGCGCACGGCGCGGGCGAGTCGGGCCTCGGCCGGCTGATCGAGCTGCACGCGGTGAACGGCGCCGGCGATGTCATGATCACCGTCGCCCTCGCGTCGACCGTCTTCTTCTCCGTGCCGACCGACGAGGCGCGGGGGCGGGTCGCTCTGTATCTCGCGATCACCATGGCGCCTTTCACCGTTCTCGCGCCGGTGATCGGGCCCCTTCTCGACAAGCTCCCGCACGGGCGCCGTGCCGCGATGGCCGCCGCGATGCTGGCCCGCGCCCTCCTGGCGCTGATCATCTCCGGCGCGGTCGCCAGCGGCAGCCTGGAGCTGTATCCGGCGGCCCTGGGCGCCCTGGTCGCCTCGAAGGCGTACGGCGTCGTCAGAAGCGCCGTGGTGCCACGGCTGCTGCCACCCCGCATCTCCCTGGTGAAGGCGAACTCGCGCGTCACCCTCGCCGGGCTGCTCGCCACCGGTGTGGCCGCCCCGATCGCGGGTGGCCTGCACGCCATCGGCGACCCCTGGCCGCTCTACGGCGCCTTCGTGATCTTCGTGGCGGGTACGGTCCTGTGCTTCTTCCTGGACCCCAAGGTCGACTCCGCCAAGGGCGAGGACACGGCGCTGCTCGCGGCCGACGAGAACCATCTGCACGGCCCGCATCCCAAGGAGGTCAAGCGGCCGGGGCTGCGTACGGTCGGCATCGCCGTGACCCACGCGCTGGGCGCCAACGCGGCGCTGCGCTGGCTGTCCGGCTTCCTGACCTTCTTCCTCGCGTTCCTGCTGCGCGAGCATCCGATGACCGGGCAGAGCGCGGCCGTGTCGCTGGGCATAGTCGCCGTCTCGGCGGGCGTCGGCAACGCGCTCGGCACGGCGGTCGGGTCCTGGCTGCGGCAGCGGGCGCCGGAGATCATCATCGTGACGGTGATGGCGGTCGTGCTGGGCGCGGCGATCACGGCGGCGATCTTCTTCGGCGCGGCCCTGGTGGCCTGTCTCGCGGCCACCGCCGGGTTCTGCCAGGCGCTGGCCAAGCTGTCCCTGGACGCGCTGATCCAGCGGGACGTGCCGGAGCTGGTGCGTACGTCGGCGTTCGCGCGCTCGGAGACGATGCTCCAGATGGCGTGGGTGCTGGGCGGCGCGATCGGCATCGTGATGCCGCTGAACGGCTCCCTCGGCTTCACCCTCGCCGCCGCGGTCATCGCCCTGGGCTGGCTGACCACCCTGCGCGGCCTGCTCGCCTCGGCCCGGCACGGGGGCGGCGGGCGCCCGCGAGTGGCCTAACCCTGGCGTCCGGCCCGGCACGCCGCACCCCACGTGGGGGGAGGACTGGACGGGCCCGATAGCCTTCGCCCCATGACCATGCAATCCGCTGTGCGACGCCGCCGCGCCGTCGCCGCCGCCGGCGCCGTTTCCGCCGGACTGCTCGTCCTGTCGGCGTGCGACAAGCCGACGCCGATCTCGACGATCACCGTCGGGAGGAACTCGGTCCACACGGAGGCCACCTGCTACAACGACGGCGACGCGGTGAAGACCGCGGACCTGGCGAAGTGCCTGAAGGCCTCCACGTCGATCTCGGTCGACCCGGACGAGACCGTGCGCTTCGGTGTCGACCCGAAGATCGCCGAGAACGGCTGGACGATCCTGATGAACGGTCAGCCGCTGACCGACTCCAGCAAGAAGACCTACCGGACGATCCCGGGCAGCGTGTTCTTCAACACCCAGTACGGCGCGACCGGCAACTCCACCGTCGTCTCCATCAAGGAGGGCGACAAGACGGTCAAGGGCATCTGGTCCTTCAAGTTCAAGAAGGACTCCTGACCACGTCGTCCCCACGCGTCCTGGTCGCCACCGCCGTCCCGGCCGAACGGGACGCGGTGGCACGGGCGTTGACCGGCCTCACCTGGGATGTCCTCGCCGTCGGGGTGGGTCCGGCGGCCGCTGCCGCCGGCACCGCGACCGCCCTCGCCCGCGCCCCCTACGACCTCGTCGTCTCCGCCGGGATCGCCGGCGGTTTCCAGCCCGGGGCGCCCGTCGGCTCCCTGGTGGTCGCCGACGAGATCACCGTCGCCGACCTGGGCGCGGAGACCCCCGACGGGTTCCTCCCGGTCACCGAGCTCGGCTTCGGCACGGTCACCCACCGTCCGCCGGCCGCACTCGTACGAGCGCTGGCGACCGCGAGCGGTGCCCGCCCCGGGACCGTACTGACCGTGTCCACGGTGACCGGTACGGCAGCCCGCGCCGCGGAACTCCGCGCCCGCCACCCCCGGGCCCTCGCGGAGGCGATGGAGGGCTTCGGCGTGGCCGAGGCGGCCGCCGCCCATGGCCTCCCCGTCCTGGAACTGCGCGCGGTCTCCAACCCCGTCGGCCCGCGCGACCGCGCCGCCTGGCGCATCGGCGACGCGCTCGCGGCCCTGACCGAGGGATTCGGGAAGTGCGCGCCCGTACTGGAGAGTTGGGAACAGGTATGACCACATCGACCGAGCCTCTGCGGATCGCGTACTCCCCCTGCCCGAACGACACCTTCGTCTTCGACGCCCTCGCGCACGGCCGGGTGCCGGGCGCGCCCGTGCTGGACGTGACCTTCGCGGACATCGACATCACCAACGGCATGGCCGAGCGCGGTGAGCTGGACGTGCTGAAGGTGTCGTACGCCGTGCTGCCGTACGTTCTCGACGAGTACGCGCTGCTGCCCTGCGGGGGCGCGCTGGGGCGGGGCTGTGGGCCGCTCGTGCTCACCCGGGGGCCGGGGGACCTGACGGGTCGTACGGTCGCCGTGCCGAGCGAGCGGTCGACCGCGTATCTCCTCTTCCGGCTCTGGGCGGCGGACACGATTCCGGGCGGGGTGGGCGAGATCCTCGTCATGCCGTTCCACGAGATCATGCCGGCCGTGCGGGACGGGAAGGTCGACGCGGGGCTCGTCATCCACGAGGCGCGCTTCACCTACCAGAACTACGGGCTGCACAAGCTCGCGGACATGGGCGAGCACTGGGAGGCGACCACCGGGCTGCCGATCCCGCTGGGCGCGATCATCGCCAAACGGTCCCTGGGCAGCGAGCGGTTGAACCTGCTCGCCGACTCGATCCGGACGTCCGTCCGCGCCGCCTGGGACGACCCCGAGGCCTCCCGCCCGTACGTCATGGCACACGCCCAGGAGATGGACCCGTCCGTCGCCGACCAGCACATCGGCCTGTACGTCAACGAGTTCACCGCCGACCTCGGCGAGGACGGATACGCGGCGATCCGGGGGCTGTTGACGCGTGCGGCGGCCGAGGGGCTGGTGCCGCCCCTCGGGCCGAACGCGCTCGAATTCCCGTAGAACAGACGGTGTGGCGGCTGCTATACGTCCAACTGGTCGGCGACCGCGCGCAGCAGGCCCGCGATCTTGCCGCCGGAGGCCTTGTCGGGGTAGCGGCCCTTCTCCAGCATCGGGGTGATGTTTTCGAGAAGGGTCGTCAAATCCTGGACGATGGAGGCCAGTTCGTCCGGCTTCTTGCGCTGGGCCGCCGCGACCGAGGGGGTCGGGTCCAGCAGCGTGACCGAGAGTGCCTGGTCGCCGCGCTGACCGGCGACGACCCCGAACTCCACGCGTTGTCCGGGCTTCAGGGCGTCAACTCCGGCGGGCAGTACCGAGGAATGGACGAAGACGTCGCCGCCGTCGTCGCGGGAGAGAAAGCCGAAGCCCTTCTCACTGTTGAACCACTTGACCTTGCCGGTGGGCACGTCTGTCCTCGTCCTCGTACTCGTCGGAAAACTGCTCGGAAAACACTGGGGAACTGCCGGTACCAAGGCTAATGGTCTTCAGGCCGGTGACAAGACGTCGCCGGACTGTTCCTGTGCGCAGGGAACTACCCTGGTCCAGTGCGTGACAAAACCCAAACGAATTCCGCCGTGGCCGGTGACCGACTGATCCGTGCCGGTGCCATCGTCTTCTTCGTCGGTGCGGTGGCCACACTCGTCACCGTGGTACCGCTGCTGCTCCACACGACGCCTTTTCCGACGTACATGTACCTCTTGAGCATGCTCATGGGCGTCGGATTTCTGCTCGCCGCCGCCGGTGTGCTCCAGTCCGTCGCCGCCGGGCGGCGTCAGGCGCGCGCCACGAGGTAGTCCGAAAGCCATCGCGGGAACTCGGTGAGATCGCCGAGCACGACATCCGCACCGGCCGTCCGCAACTCCTCCGCATCGCACGGCCCGGTCGCGACCCCGACCGACAGCGCCTCGGCGCCGCGGGCACCGCGGACGTCCCCGACGTGGTCGCCGACGTAGACGCTCGCGCCCTCCTCGCGCAGCGCCTCCGCCTTCCGTTCGGCCCACAGGTCGCCGATCACCGCGTCGGCGTCGATGCCGAGGTGTGCGAGGTGCAGTTTCGCGTTGGGCTCGTACTTCGCGGTGACGACGACCGCCCGCCCGCCGGCCCCGCGTACGGCCGCCATCGCCTCGCGGGCGCCGGGCATCGCGGGGGTCGCGGCGATGGCGATCGCCGGGTACATCTCGCGGTACAGGTCGGACATGGCGGGCACATCGTCCGCCGGGAACCAGTTGATCAACTCGTCGGCCAGCGGCGGCCCGAGGCGGGTGATCGCCAGATCGGCGTCGATGTACGTCCCCGTCCGCTCCGCCAGCGCCACATAGCAGGCGTGGATGCCGGGCCGGGAGTCGATGAGGGTCATGTCGAGGTCGAAGCCGACGGTCGGGGCGGGGTGCTGAGCGCGCGAGGTCATATGGGCCATTGTGCCCAGCGCCCGTGAACGGCCGTGAAATCCCGCCCCGCCCTACCGCTGCCGTTGCGACCGCCACACCAGGTACAGCGCCGACGCCACCGCCGCGCCGCGCACCACCCACGGCCAGGTCTCGGAGATCGCGTCGTTCATGTGGCCCTGCGCGATGGGGGTGCCCCAGCGGCCGGTGTTCCTGCCCCACAGCCAGACGATGCCGGCCGCGACGGCCGCCGTCGGCAGACCGATCACCGCCGCCTTCGTCTCGGCGTCGGTCAGCCGCTTGGAGGCGTACGCGATGAGCCAACCCAGCAGCAGCGCGAACCAGTTGCCGAGTACGGCGCCCACGACGAGCAGCGCGGCGGCGATCAGGAGGAGGGGGTTGGACCAGCCTCCGGTGGGGAGGCGGGGGACTCGGCGCCGACGACGGGCGGGGGCTTCCGGTTCCTGCTCCACGGCCGGTTCGGCCACCGGCTCCGGTTCCTTCCGAAGCGCCTTCGGGGGCTCTTTCGGCGGCGGGGGCTTGAGCAGTTCCGGGATCTCCACCCCGCCGGTGAACCCGGGCACGCTGTCGCCGAGCCCGAAGCCGTTGCCCTCCGTCCGCCACCAGTCGGGCTGCAGCACGCTGTCGCCGAGCTCGGCCGCGCTCGCGAGATGCGGCGGAGCGGCGGCGGCGTCGGGTTCCGGTGCGGGCGCGGCCTTGGCGGGGCGCGGGCGCGGTACGACCCGGCGCAGGCCCTTGGGCCGCAGATCGTCCTCGTGGCCGCGCTGTACGGGGACGGAGGTGGACGGTGCCCGGGGGACACCGGCGCCGGTGCTGGCCGCGGCGACGACCTCGTCCGGGCTGCCGAGGTTCTTGAGGATGCGCTGGACGGCGGCGGGGGTGTCGGCGGTGGCTCCGGCGCGGCGCCGGTCGATCTCGTTGCGCAGCTCCGACACCAGCCGCATCCGGGTGGCCGAGGGCAGCTGGCGTTGCTGCGCGACGTCACCGACGCGGCTCAGATACTCGTAGACGACCTGGTCGCTCTCGATACCCACGAAGTCCCCTCCGGGGCGGGTGCGTTGGATACCCCGTGGTGACAGACGTTACCGCCAGCGGACCCGGTGCCGGGAACCTCACGTCCTGCGCGCTCCCCCACCGTCACACCCACCCGCTACCGTGGGTCGGATGAGCACTCCGGCCACGCCGCCCCGTTCGCTCGCGGAGGCACTCCGAACCAGGGACGACGTCTCCCTGGCCGCGCTGCTGCGCAGTCGCCCCGACCTCATCACGCCCGTGCCCACCGATCTCACCCAGCTCGCGACCAGGGCCGGAACGCGCGCTTCGGTGGTGCGGGCGCTGGAGCGGCTGGACCGTTTCACGCTGCAGACGGCGCAGGCGCTGGCCGTGGCGGCGGACCCGGCGCCGTACGACGAGCTGCTGGGGCTGATGGCGGGTGACGCGCGCGATCCGGCGGTGGTGAACGCGCTGCCGCGCGCCGTCGCGGCGCTGCGCGAGCAGGCCTTGGTGTGGGGCGGGGACGACCGGCTGCGGCTGGTGCGGACGGCGCGCGAGCTGCTGGCGCCCGCGCCGCAGCATCCGTCGCCGACCGGGCTCGGTCCCACGGTCGCGGAGGCCACGGCGGGCATGTCGCCGGGCCGGATCCAGGAACTCGTGACGGCGGCGGGCCTGCCCTCCACGCACGACCCGATGTCGGCGGTGGCCGCGCTCACCAAGCTGTTCACGACGCGGCGGCGGATGAAGGCGCTGCTGGCCGGCGCCCCCGAGGAGTCCCTGGAGGTGCTGAACCGGCTGGTGTGGGGGCCGCCGTACGGTCAGGTGACGGCCGACCCGGCGGCTCGGCTGCGCTGGCTCATCGACCGGGGGCTGCTGCTGCCGACGGCGCCCGGCACGGTCGTACTGCCGCGTGAGGTGGCCCTGCATCTGCGGGCCGGGCGGGCGCACCGGGAGACGGAGCCGGTGGCGCCGCCGGTGGAGGCGAAGGCGACGCACCGTCCACAGGTTGTGGACGCGGCGGCGGCCGGGCAGGCGTACACGGCGCTGGCGACGGTCGAGGAGCTGCTGAAGGACTGGGACGAGGGCGGGCCGACGGTGCTGCGGGCCGGTGGCCTCAGCATCCGCGACCTGAAGCGGACCGCCGTCGCGTTGGACCTGGCGGAGCCGGTCGCCGCGTTCTGGGTCGAACTCGCCTACGCCGCCGGCCTGTTGGCGTCCGACGGCGAGGCGGACGAACGGTATGCGGCGACCCCGGCCTACGACGAGTGGCTGCAACAGCCCGCCGCGCAGCGCTGGACGCACCTCGCGGAGACCTGGCTGACGGCGACCCGGACGTCCGGGCTGGTGGGCGGCCGGGACACGAAGGAACGCACGCTGTCGGCGCTGGGCCCCGGCCTGGACCGCTCGGCCGCCCCGGAGGTACGGCACCGGGTGCTCACGCTGCTCGCCGCGCTTCCCGAGGGCACCGCGCCGGCCACGGAGTCGCTGCTGGCCCGGCTGCGCTGGGAACGCCCGCCGCGCGGAACGGGAGGCGCGGCACCGCAGCCGGACGACGACCTGCGCAGCCGCCTGGCCCGCTGGACCCTGAACGAGGCCGAGTTGCTGGGGGTGACGGGGCGGGGGGCCCTGTCGGGGCAGGGGCGGGCGTTGCTGGGGGCGCCGAAGGGGACGGCGGCGGGGCGCGCCGCTACGGCGGAGAAGGGCACGGCGGCGGGGAACGCTGCGGCGGCGAGGGGCTCGGTGGCGGACGGTGCGGTGGCCGAGGACACGCCCTCCGATGCCGGTGACAAGCTCCCCGTCCACCACCACCGCACGCCCGCTCCCCCCGAACCCCTCTCCCCGGCCGAGCAGGCCGTGGCGAGTGCCGCCGCCGCTCGACTGCTCGCCCCGCTGCTGCCCGAGCCCCTGGACCACGTCCTGCTGCAGGCGGATCTGACGGCGGTGGCCCCGGGCCCGTTGCAACGGCCGCTGGCCGATGTGCTGGACGTGCTCGCGGACGTGGAGTCGAAGGGCGGTGCCACGGTGTACCGCTTCACGCCGGGCTCGGTGCGCCGTGCCCTGGACGCCGGCCGCTCGGCCTCCGACCTGCACGACTTCCTCACAGCGCACTCCCGTACGCCCGTCCCGCAGCCCCTCGCCTATCTGATCGATGACGTGGCCCGCAGACACGGCCATCTGCGGATCGGCGCGGCCTCGGCGTATGTGCGCTGCGACGACGACGCGGTGCTCAGCGAGATCCTCGCGGACAAACGCTCGGCGGGTCTGCGGCTGCGCCGCCTGGCGCCGACCGTGCTGGCGGCGCAGGCGGATCCGGCGGCGCTCCTGGACGGGCTGCGCGCGATGGGCTTCGCGCCGGCCGCCGAGTCCGCGGACGGCGATGTCGTCATCACTCGCGCCCATGCCCACCGCACCCCGCCCCGCACGGCTCCGGAACCGGTGCCGGACGGTCCGCCGACCCCGGACACGACGCTCCTGTCGGCGGCGATCCGCGCGATCAGGGCGGGCGACCGCGCCTCCACGACGCCTCTGAAGCCGTCGACGACCCCGGCCCCGGCCGGTGAACTTCCGCGCACCGGCTCCGCCGAGACCCTCGCCACCATGCAGGCCGCCGTCCTCACCGGCACCACCCTCTGGATCGGCTACGTCAACGCCGAGGGCGCCGCCAGCCAGCGCGTCATCGCGCCCATCCGCGTGGAGGGCGGCTTCGTCACGGCGTACGACCACACGGCGGACGAGGTCCGGACGTATCCGCTGCACCGGGTGACGGGGGTGGCGGAGCTGGCGGAGGGGTAGGTCTGGGAAAGTGTGTCGGCGGTTCGCTGCGCAACGACGCCACGACCCTCGACGCGGACCAGGTCGCGTA
>NZ_JBSFKO010000056.1:0-56723 GCF_053598575.1 Streptomyces sp. NPDC001100 | reverse complement strand
CCGCCCACCCACGGAACCGCTCCACCACCATCGACGCATCCACATCCCGCGCCGTACCGCTCCACCCGCTCATCACCAGGGCACGTTCGTCGTCGCCCGCGACTCCGATCCGCCGCACCGGCGCCGTCGGGTCCTCGACCGCGCGCGTGACGAATCCGGCCAGCGAGCGCTGGACCGCCCGCACCCACGCCCGGTCGTAGAGCGCCGCGTTCGCCTCAACGGTGATCTCGGTCCCGGAGCCCGTCCGGTCGATCAGCACCCCGAAGTCCTCGACCAGTCGGGTCGACACGTCCCGTGCGACGCCTCGGCAGTCGCCGAAGGCCAACTCCCCTGTCCGCGGCAGGATGTTCAGGTAAGGGCCGAAGTGCCAGCGGTCGCCCTCCGGCCAGCCCAGGTCCCGGCGTAGGTGTTCGCCCCGGTACCGCTGGTGGCGAAGGAGTTCGCCGACGGCAACGTCTGCCGTCCGGGCGAGGTCGAGGAGGCTCGCCCCGGCCGGGACCGGGAACCGTAGGGGCAGCATGTTCGCCCGGGTGATGCGGGCCCGCAGGTCCGTCTCGCCCACGCGCCCAGTCATGGGCAGGCTGAGCAGTGCTTCGGCCGCACCGGTCATACCGCTCACGAAGGCGCCGGAGGCGGCGGCGAGCAGCCGGGACGTCCGCAGGCCGGTGCTGTCCGCTGCGGAACGCAGCGCGTCCGTTGCGGCGGGTGCGAGGCTGCCTGTTTCGCGGAGCACCGCTCCGGCCCCGGTCTCCTGGAGGAATCCGGAGACACCGGAAAGGCGCGGGACCTCGGCCAATTCCGGCCGGTCCGAGAATCGGTCGTGCAAATACCGTCGGTCGTCGGTGAATTCGGGCGAGTTCCGGTACCTCGCCTCCTCGTCAAGTGCCTCAGTCAGCGAGACGAACTCGGTCTCCGGATATACGACACCCCTGACGAGGGCCGAATACACCTCGGCGACGCAACGCGCCATCAGCGTGCACGCATATCCGTCGAGCAGCAGATGGTTATAGCCCTGGAACCAGCAGTACCGATGGGGGTCGAGACGGAAGAGCACGAAGGAGAACAGCCGCTCTCCGCGCGGGTCTTCCACGCCTGCGAGTTCTTCGCGCATCCGGGTTTCCATCCACGCGCGCAGGTCGCCGCCGCCCGCGTCAGGCTCCTCGATGCGCAGCGACCATCGCCGATCGGGGTGCGGTACGGCGCGTGCGCTGCCGACCGCGTCCTCGGCGAATCGCACGCCCAGGATCTCCGTCTCCTCGACCGTCCGCCGCAGCGCGGCCTCGAAGGCGGGCACGTCGAGCGTGCCCGTGATCTCGACGGCCTGCCCGACGCTGTAGAGCGCGCGAGCGCCTCCGAGGCGCTGCGCGTGCCAGATTCCCTCCTGGCTGTCGGACAAGGAAAAGCTGCCACCGATTCGCTCGCTCATATCTAGGACTAACCCCTATTCCCTCTCCATGGGCATGCAGCTGCCCAATGCACCATTTCGCAGGAAACGCAAGGCAAAGAGCTTCCGCTCGGGAAGCTCCTGAGAATCCCCACCCGTGGACCGAAAAGCCCGGTGAAACGTCGTCAAAGCCCGTTCACGACCGGGGCCGGTCAATCAGAACAATACCTATCGGACGGTGTCGTCCAACCCGCCGTTCTGGTCACTTGGACGCAGTGGCCGCGCGCGGCTGTGACCAACCCTCGTATCGCTCCCCGGCCTTGACAAGGAGGGGAAAGGAGACCTCGACGACGAGCCCGCCGCCCGGCCTGGCGTGGGCGGTGAGGGTGGCGTCGTGGGCGGCGGCGATGGCGCGGACGATCGACAGGCCGAGGCCGTGGTGACCGTCGCCGGCGGTGCGGTACATGCGCTGGAACGGTTCGAAGAGCTGGTCGACCCGGTCCTTGGGGACCTCGGGGCCGGTGTTGGAGACCGTGAGGACGGCGCGCCGGTCGTGGCGCCGCACGGTGATGTCCACGGTGCCGTCGGGAACGTTGTAGTAGACCGCGTTGTGGACGAGGTTGGCGACCAGCCGCTCCAGGAGCGCGGTGTCGCCGGCGACCGGCGTCGGCTCGGTGCGGTCCTCGATCCGTACGCCGTGCCGCAGGGTCTCCGGGACCTGGGTGAGCAGCACGGACTCGTTGATCTCGGCCAGGTCGACGGGCTCGGTCCGCTCCACGCCCCGTTCGCTGACGGCCAGGGTGAGGAGCGATTCCAGCAGGGCTCCCTGGTGGGTGCTGATCCGCAGCAGGCGCTCGAAGTTCTCGCGGAACGACTCGGCGGTGGCGTCGCGGTCGAGGAGGGACTCCTCCAGGAGGGCGCGTTCCACCGTGAGCGGGGTGCGCAGCTCGTGGGCGGCGTTGGCGACGAAGCGCTTGTGGGACTCCAGGGCGGCTTCGAGCCTGGCGAGGAGCCCGTCGATGCTGTCGGCGAGTTCGCTGATCTCGTCGCGGGGGCCCGCGACGGCGAGGCGCTCGTGCACGTTGCTGGCGGAGATCCGGGCGATGCCGGCGTTGAGGGTGCGCATGGGCCGGAGCACCCGCCGGGCCAGGAGCCAGCTGAGCACGATGGAGATCGCGGCCATGATGGCGAGGGCGGTGCCGGACTGCACGAGGAGGTCGTGCATCTGGGCGTCGTGCAGATGCTCGGTCTGCCTGCGCAGTTGGTCGTTGAGCCACACGGTCAGGTCCTGCGGGGACCCGGACCCCGGGCCGGGCCGGATGACGGTCCCCGGTGACGAACCGCCTCCCGGTAGCCCTTCGTCGTGTACGGCGGTGACGACGTTGTGGGTGGGGCGGTTGACGAGCAGATAGGTGATGCCGAGCAGGACCGCGCCGGAGGCGATGAACAGCAGCCCGAAGAGCATGGCGAAGCGCACCCGGACCCGGCGGGGCGTGAGGAGGCGGACCACGGCTCGCACCCGGGCGGCACCGGGGCCGCTCAGCCAGGCATGGGCGCGAACTCGGGCGCGGGCCACAAGGGTTGTCGCCATGTCAGATCCGGTAGCCCTCTCCGGGCACGGTCTGGATCACGGAACGGTCGACGAGTTTGGTCCGGAGCCGGTTGACCGTGGCCTTGACGGTGGTGGTGCCGGGGTCGGTGACCTCGTCCCACACCTTGGCGAGCAGCTCGTCGGCCGGGACAGTCCGTCCCTCGGCACCGAGCAGGTAGGCGAGCACACCGAACTCCTTTGCGGTGAGGGGAAGTTGGGTGCCGGCGTGGCTGGCGGTACGGCGGGCGGGGTCGAGCAGGAGGGAGCCGCGGGCGAGGACGGGTTCCCGCACGGGGTGAGCGCGGCGGCCGAGGGCGCGGGTGCGGGCAAGGAGTTCGGCCCAGGCGAAGGGCTTGGGGAGGTAGTCGTCGGCGCCGAGGCCGAGGCCCTCGACCCGGTCGGCGATGGAGGCGGAGGCGGTGAGCATGAGCACCTTGGTGCGGATGCCCTCGGCTGTGAGTTCGGCACAGACCTCGTCGCCGTGCACGTCGGGGAGGTCGCGGTCGAGGACGACCACGTCGTAGTCGACGTCGATGGCGAGGTCGAGCGCGGTCCTCCCGTCGTAGGCGGTGTCCACCGCGAGGCCCTCGCGGCGGAACACCCTGGTGATCGAGTCCGCGAGTTCCGTATGGTCCTCAACCACCAGTACCCTCATCGCTCCCCCTACGAGACACACGTCACGGACCCCAGGCTCCCCCACCCCGGGTCACACCCGGGTTACTCCCCTCACAGGCTGGCGCACCGTCACCCGCCTGGCAACAACGGCCGTCCCGCGGTCGCGCCCGTCAGATCCGGTAACCGACGTGCGGGAGCGTCTCGATGACCGGCGGATCGCCGAGCTTCCGGCGCAGCCGGCTGACGGTGACCTTGACGGTGTTGCTGAACGGGTCGGCGTCCCGGTCCCAGGCCCGTTCCAGCAGTTCCTCGGCGGATACGACGGCACCGCCGGCGGCGAGCAGCACCTCCAGGACGGCCATCTCCTTCGGAGAGAGATCCACCTTGCGTCCGCCGCGGAGCGCGGTACGGCGGGCGGGGTCGAGCTCGATGTCGCCGCGGACGAGGACGGGAGGCACGGCGGGCTGATCGCGTCTGTCCAACGCCTGGACACGGGCGATGAGTTCGGCGAAGGAGAAGGGCTTGGCAAGGTAGTCGTCCGCGCCGAGGTCGAGGCCGTCGACACGGTCGGCGAGGGTGCCGGCGGCGGTGAGCATCAGGACGCGCGACGGGCTGCCCTGCCGGACGAGCGCACGGCAGATGTCGTCACCGTGGACGAGCGGCAGGTCACGGTCCAGGACGACGACGTCGTAGGCCCCGCTCGACGCCCGGCTCAGCCCCTGCTCGCCGTCGTGCGCGAGCTCGACCTCCATGGCATGCCGACGCAGCCCCCTCGCGACGCTCTCCGCGAGATCCTTGTGGTCCTCCACGATCAGTACGCGCATGCCCCAACTCTGGCAGCAGGAAGGTCACTTAGAGGTAACAGGGGACATAGGCGGCTCATCACGGTCGTGGCCTCCGACGCGGTGGACCACTGGGTGCGGGACCGGACAGTCACGGACTCGGATACCAACAGGCGGTCCCGCAGCGGTGGTTGCGGCCGACAGCGGGGCGTTGTCAGTGATGGGTGGCAGCATCGGGCGTATGACGGATTCCACGGCATTCGACTGGCGGTCCTTCCTGCTCGGGTGGAGCGGGGAGTGGGCCGATTCCCTGCCGGACGGCGAGACGCGGGGCGAGGGCGACGAGGCGGCGCGGCGGGCGCGCTGGCTGGGGTTCCCCGCCGCGTCTGAGGAGCGGATCGCGGCGATGGAGGAGCGCCTCGGCCGGCAAGTGCCCCCGTCGTACCGGGAGTTCCTCAAGGTCAGTGACGGGTGGCGGCACGCGGGCGGTTTCGTGTCGCTGCTGGCGGGGACCGAAGACGCCCGCTGGCACAACAACGCGTCAGGGCTCGCGGACATGTTCGAGGAGTACCTGGACGAGGACACGGGGCCCGAGGAGCGGCAGGAGTCGGACCTCTGGCGGCGCGGGCTGCAGCTCGACGTCGAGTCTGACATCACGTACGTCCTCCTGGATCCCGAGGACGTGGACGAGGACGGCGAGTGGGCCGTGTACACGTGGTCGAGCTGGCGGGCCGAGCCGCCCGAACGGCACGCGAACTTCCTCACGTTCATGCGGGACATGCACCGCGAGTTCCACAGCCTTCAGGCGCGCCGGAGCGACGGGGAGCCGGTGTTCGCCAACGACACGACGCGAAAACTGGACGCCCAGGTGGAGGAAGCCCGGCTGGAGGCGCTGCGCGGCGGCTGGGAAGAGGCCGTGAAGGCGCTGGACGAGGCCAAGGGATACAGCAGGGCGCGGGCCGCCGGGCTGGGGGACCAGATACGCCGACTGCTCGGCCAGACCTACATGGTGTACTACGACGGCCTGGTGACGGACCCGCAGTACGCGCCCGACCTATTGCCGCCGCTGGTCGCCGAGCACGCTAGACACTCGTACCGGGACGACTCCACACTGGCGTACCACCTCCGGGGCGCCGACGACGACCTGATGTCACTGGCTCACGCGACGCTGGATCAGGTGAGGGAGGGCGCGTACCGGTACACGGCGGCCGGACCGTTCGGGGAAGCGGTCGAGCGGGCACGGGAGTCGGCGCGGTGGGGAGACTCCGACGGGGCGTGGCGGACGCTGACGAACGCCCTTCCCCTGTGGGAGCCGCTGGGCCCGGACCATCTGGCACCGCTGGGGTGGGTGGCCGATCCCGTACTCGGGCCGCTGTTGACCCCGGAGCGGGGCCGCGAGCTGCTGTCCACGCCAAGGGGCGGACAGGTCGGCGAGGCACCGAGTCCGACGGCCGACCTCGACCCGGGCGACCTGGCGTGGCTCGCGGAACCGGACCGGGGCAACAACCGCACGTCCTACCGGTTCGTCCTGGTCGAAGGCACGGAGCCGAAGGAGTTGCCCGGACGCCTCGCGGACGCTGACGGGGACGGGCACGGCACTGTGCTGAACGAACCCATGACCTTCTGGGAGGCGCTCCAGAGGTCGCGGTACAACCGGAGGGAGTTCTCGTCCTACGACGACAGGGCCCTCATGGCAGTCGGCCGGGCCGGTACCGGCTGGAGCTTCGCCTTCGACGGCGCTCCCGCCCCGTTCGGCCGGCAGCGTTTCGTCTCCCCCGCCGCGACCGCCTGCGAGGGCACCCGCGCGGTGGTGGTGTGGAGCGGCTTGAGGACACCGCACGGGAAGCCGTTCTTCCACCTCTCGGTGGCACGAGACGGTGCCGAGCAGTACGCGTTCACGTACGCGGACGGAGAAATCCAGCGGAGCGGGGAAATACCGCGGGCGCTGGATCCGAGCCGGTTCTTCGACGACCCGGAGGACAGCGCCCGAGCAGAACGACCCCTGCTGGAAGCGGTGGCGGAGGAGTTCGGTGCGTCTCTACCGCGTCATGCCATCACGAACGGGCGCCTGCACACACTCACCACCCGCTCCTGGACCCGACCACCAAGGGACGGCGAGACGTACGCGGTGATCCGCATGCACCCGGCAGGCACGCGCCCGGCGGACGGCGAGCGGACGGAAATCAGCGGGCCGGAAAGCAGGTAAGCAGCCCGAGGGGACAATGCATGGAGCCGCCGGGTGGGCATCCCGGCCCGGAGCAGATGGACAGTGCCGGTTCCCCCACGACGGGATAGAGGGCTCGCTGCCCCAGGGTTCGGGGGACACCTACGGTGCGGGGAACCCGCCGACCGCCCGTTCACAGGTGTGCGCGACGCTCAGCACGGTGGTGTCGCCGAAGGGCCTGCCGGTGATCATCAAGCCGGCCGGGAGGCCGTCGACCAGGTCGGTCGGGACGCTGCACGAGGGGTGGCCGGTCGCGTCGAAGGGTGCGGTGTTGCCGACCATCGACAGCGCGAGGTGCAGGTAGTCGGCCAGGGAGATGTCGGCCGGCGGGATCTCCTTGGCCGTGTAGGGGACGGTGCGCATGACCAGCACGTCGTACCGGTCCAGTGCCGCGTCGTAGGCCGCGCGGACCTCCGGCAGGAGGCCGCGGGCCATGGCGAGAGAGCCCGCCACCGCGGGCGCGAACTCCTCCGACTCCTCGGCGGACAGGCCGAAGTGGAAGTGCTTGTCGATCGCCGCGAGGCGGGCGGCGTCAGATGCGGGGAGTGAGGACAAGGGACGACTCCTTTCAGCTGGACACGCATCAACCCGCCCGTGAGCAGCGGTTCTGTGATGTTGAGGGCGAACGTGTGCCGCCACCGGTGTGCGTGCAGCTTGAACAGCCCGGCCTCAAGACCCCGCCGCTTGAGCATGATGTTGATGCCGTTGGGGGCGAGCGGACGCATCCCGCGCTCGGCCAGCCACAGGTCCCGCAGGCTGGCCGCCTTGCGCTTGGCACGGGCCCGCAGGTAACGGCTGACAGCCCGTGCGTGTTGCAGCACAGGCGGATGATCGCCTCGTCCCGCAACTGGGCGAACCGCCTGCCCCCGCACGTACCGAGGACTTTCGCAGTCTCCTCGTCACGGATGACCGGGATCAGCTTCTGCGACATCTTGGGCTGGCTGACCCGCTCCATCGGCGACCGGTCGATCTCGCCCTCGCCCTCGCCCTCGCCGAGCATCAGCCACTTGAAGAACCGCTGCAGCGCCTTGTGCTTGTGCAGCGCCGTCGACGCCGACCGCGTCTCGATCATCCACGCCTGGAACGCCTCGACATACTCGCGGCGGCTGACTCCGCTCGGATCCTCGGCCGCGTCGTCGGCCTCCGAGTCCGGCGAGTACTCCCCCAGGTAGCGGCCCGACTGGGCGGCCGCGAGCAGATAGTTGTAGCGGGTGGTCTCCGGATAGTTCCCCGACCGCAGCGAACGGTCCCGGTCCCGCAGAAACCCCGGCCAGGTCGACAGACCCGCAGTGATCTTGGCCAGGTCCAGCAACGGCATTTTCACCGGCCTCCGAGTAAAGACGCCGATGAGCGGCATGCTCAACCCCGAAGACCGGAAACGACCCATACGAAAAGGGCCCCCGCAGGCTCTCGCCTGCGAAGACCCTTCACACCGTCGGGACGACAGGATTTGAACCTGCGACCCCTTGACCCCCAGGGGTGCAGATCACCCCTTTTGTCTGCATATACAACGCGAAATCAGGGTGTACGACGTCCGTTGCCGTGCGTGCCGTTCAAGTGCGCGGACACCGTGCGGTCCCCAACTGGTCCCCACGGCACGGGCACCAAGGCACCGACGTGGACTCCCGGGGCACCCGGGAGCGGTTCGGGACGCCGCCGGTCCGGCGGACCCCGGTCGGTTCATTCCGTCCCGTACCCGTCGCCCGACAAGATCCGCAGCGCCGAGGTCACGGCATCGGCCATCGCCCGGCGCGCCGCGGTGAGGGCCGGCCGGGGGTCGACGGCCGCGGGCGCCGCGTCGAGTGTGTCGCGGACCGCGCCGGTGAAGGCGGCATTCAGTGCCGTACCGATATTGACCTTGACCATGCCGGCCGCCACCGCCTGCCGGAGCTCCACGTCGGGCACGCCGGTCGAGCCGTGCAGAACCAGCGGCACGGGGACCGCCTGAGCGAGGCGGGCGATGAGACCGTGGTCGAGCCGGGCGGTGCGTGTGGTCATCGCGTGGGAGCTGCCGACCGCGACGGCCAGTGCGTCGACCCCGGTGGCGGACACGAAATCGCGCGCCTGACCGGGGTCCGTACGTACCGAGGGCGCGTGCACTCCGTCCTTGCCGCCGATCTCGCCGAGTTCCGCCTCCACCCACAGACCCCGGGCGTGCGCCCACTGCGCCGCGGCGCGCGTGGCCGCGACGTTCTCGGCATGCGGCAGCGCGGACGCGTCGAACATGACGGATCCGAAGCCGCAGTCTGCGGCGCATCGCAACAGCGCTTCGTCGGTGACGTGGTCGAGATGCAACGCCACGGGGACGGCGGCCGCCTCGGCGAGCGCGGCGGTGGCGCGGGCCATCGGGGCGAGTCGACCGCCGTGGAAGCGTATGGCGTTCTCGCTGATCTGGCAGATGACCGGGCGGCTCGCGGCTTCCGCCCCGGTGAGCACGGCCTCTGCGTACTCCAGGGTGACCACGTTGAACGCGCCGACGGCCCGTCCGTCGCGGCACGCGGAGTTCACCACGTCGGCGGTGGGAGTCAGCGGCACGGACGACCTCCGATCGCGGCATGCGAGTGATGCGGCAGCGGCTTCAGCACCGACTTTCGAAAAGTGCAGGGTTTTGCTCGTTTGGCGACCATAAAACACCCAATCAAGTGCTGTGGTTTCATGGAGGTGCGCACATCGTTGCGCATCCCCCTGCCAGAGAGTTGTGAGACATGGCGGCACCGCAGGCCCGGTGGAGCGCGCTGCTGGAGATGCTGACGCGCGACGGACGGCTCGAAGTCGAGCCGGCTGCCGAAGAGTTGCAGGTCTCCGCCGCGACGATCAGGCGTGACCTCGACGAGCTGGCCCGCCAGCAGATGGTCACCCGCACGCACGGCGGGGCCGTGCTCAACGCGATCGCCTACGACCTGCCACTGCGCTACAAGGCCGCGCGCAACGCTCCGGAGAAGGAGCGCATCGCGCACGCGGCCGCCGGGCTGGTGAAGGCCGGCGCCGTGGTCGGGTTGAACGGCGGCACCACGACCACCGAGATGGCGCGGGCCCTGGCCACCCGCGCCGACCTGAGTTCCGGCAGCGCGGAGACGGCGGTCACCGTGGTGACCAACGCCCTGAACATCGCCAATGAACTGGTCGTACGGCGCCACGTCAAGCTCGTGGTGACCGGCGGGGTGGCCCGGCCTGCGTCCTATGAGCTGATAGGGCCTCTGGCCACCGAACTGCTCGCGGAGATCGCACTGGACCAGGCCTTCATCGGGGTGGACGCCATCGACGTGGCCCACGGGGCGACCGCCCATCACGAAGGCGAGGCCAGCATCAACCGGGCGCTGGCCCGCCGCGCGCAGCAGGTCGTCGCGGTCGCCGACTCCTCCAAGCTGGGCCGACGGGCCTTCGCCCGCATCTGCCAGCTGGAGGACATCGACGTCCTGGTGACCGACAAGACCGCCTCGGACGAGCTGACCGAGTCGTTCGCGGCGGCCGGTGTGGAGGTCATCCGCGCCTGACCCCGCACGCCGCTCCCGTGGCGGCCCCGGCCGCGATGCGCATCCCGGCGTCATCCCCGGACGCCGCCCGCGGTCAGGCCGGAGACGAGGTGACGCTCTACGAAGACGAAGAGCACCACCACGGGCACGATCGCGACGAGCGAAGTGGCGAACAGGTACTGCCATTGCTCGTGGTACGAGGTGACGAAGCCGGGAATCGCCCTGGTCAGGGTCATCCGGTTGCTGGACGAGGTGATGGTGAGCGCCACCACGTACTCGTTCCACGCGCCGATGAAGGTGTAGACGAGCGCGGTCACCACACCGGGCATCGCGAGCGGCAGGACGACACGGGTGAGGGCGCCGAACCGCCCGGTGCCGTCGAGCCAGGCCGCCTCCTCCAATTCCTTGGGAATGCTCGCGAAGTACGCGTTGAGGATCCACACGCAGAACGGCAGGTTGAACGCCGCGTTCACCAGGATGAGGCCCTCGGCGGTGTCGGTCAGGTTGAGGCTGACCATCTCCCGGTAGATGCCGACCAGCAGCGCGGTCGGCGCGAACATCTGGGTGACGAGTACGAGCAGCAGGAAGGCGCCGCGCCCGCGGAAGCGGTGCCGGGCGGTGTAGTACGCGGCGGGCAGCCCGACGGCCAGGGCGAGCACGGTCGCCGCCCCCGCGACGTACAGCGAGAACACCAGCGCGTCCCCGACGCGCGGATCGGTGAGCGACCAGATGTGCGTGAAGTTCGACCACTGCCATCGGGAGGGCAGATAGGACGGCGGGGACTTCATCAGTTCGGGTGTCGGTTTGAGCGCCGTCAGCAGCATTACCGCGTAGGGCGCGAGAAACACCAGCGCCACCAGCCATCCGACTGCGGTGAGCAGGACGGTGCGCAGCTTCATCGGTCCTGGCCGCCTCCTGCGCGGCCCAATTCTACGGGTGATGACGGCTGTCCGGCTCACGTGGTGTCCTCCTGTCGGCGGACGACGCGCAGATAGACCAGCACCACAGCCAGAACCAGCCCGAAATTGACGACGGCCATGGCGGCCGACTCCCCCACCGACTGGTTGTCGAAGGCGAGTTTGTACAGGTAGGTGGTGGTCGTGTCGGTGGCGAAGCCGGGGCCGCCGCGCGTCATGGCCCAGATGATGGGGAACGAGTTGAACACGTTGATGACGTTGATGATCGCGGCGACCACCAGCGAGGGCCGCAGCAGCGGCAGGGTGATGCCCAGGTAGCCGCGGACCGGGCCGGCGCCGTCCACCCTCGCCGCCTCGTACACCTCGGCGGGGATGCTCTGCAGGCCGGCCAGCAGGACGAACGAGGTGAACGGCAGCGAGACGAACACCGCCACGCCCATCATCGCGACCAGGGCCTGCCCCGGATTGGCCAGCCAGTTGACGGGCGCGTCCAGCACACCGAGGTCCATGAGCAGCCGGTTGACCACTCCGTAGAAGTCGTTGAGCATCCAGCGCCAGATGAGCGCCGTCATCAGCACGGACGAGGCCCAGGGCACGATCATCGCCCACCGCACCAGCCGACGCCCGGGGAACCGGGAGTTCAGCAGTTGGGCCAGGCCGAGAGAGACCACGACCGTGACGGTGACGACCCCGACGACCCACACGAGGGTGCGCAACAGCACTCCGGGCAGGTCGCCCTCGGCGAACAGGTCGGTGTAGTTGCGGAGTCCGGCGAACCCCTGGGACAGCCCGGTGGAGCTCACCCGCGTCAGGGATGTCCGGGTCATCTCGACGACCGGCCAGACGACCATGGTCAGGATGAGGAGGGTCGCGGGACCGAGCCACAACAGCGGCTCCAGCGCGCGCCAGGTCCTGCGAGGGCGGTGCGGCACGGGTGGCGCCGGCACCGCCGGGGCCGAGCGTTCGGCCCCGGCGGTGCCCACAGTGACATCGTCTACGGCCACCGAGGTCAGTCGCCCTTCTGCGCGGTCTTCTGGATCTCGCCCAGGACCTTCGCCGGGTCGCCGCCCGCCACCGCCGTGCCGATGCGCTGTTTCACGGCGCCGTCGACCGCGGCCCACGCGGGATCGTCCGTGGGGGCGAACTCCGCCTCGGCGAGGGCGTCGACGAACGGCTTGTAGTAGGCGGTGTTCTGGCTGTCGGAACTGAGCACCGCACCAGCCGACTTGGTGACCGACAGGAACCCCTCGGTGGAGACGAACTCGGCGGCGTTCTCCTTCTGGTAGAAGAAGTCGAGGAACTTCTTCACCGCCGCCTTGTTCGACCCGTCGCTCTTCTTGAACGCGACGAGGTAGTCCTGCACGCCGAGCGTCTTGTGGGTACTGCCGTCCTTGCTCGGCAGGGCCGCGACGCCGTAGTTCAGCTTCTTGTCGACGGGGTCGATGAAGCCCTTTCGCAGGAAGACCGCCCCGTTCAGCATGCCGATCTTGCCCTGGGCGAACTCGTTGAAGACGTCCTTGCGGTTGGTGGCCTCCGGGTTGGGCTGGGTGACCTTCTCCTTCGTCAGTTTCCGCAGATAGGTCAGCGTGTCGACGTTGGCCTGCTGATCGATCGCCCACTTGCCCGAGGCGTCGGTCCAGCCACCGCCGTTGTTCATCGCCCAGATCTGGAACTCGGCCTGGGCCTCCTCGGCGCCCAGCGGTAACCCGAGGCCGATGTAGCCGGCCTCCTTGATCTTCTTGGCGTCGGCCTCGACCTCGGCCCAGGTGGACGGCGGCCCGGCGATGCCCGCCTTGGCGAAGATGTCCTTGTTGTAGAAGAACAGGCGCGCGCTGGAGAGCAGTGGCAGGCCGTACTGGGCCCCCTCGTACTGCGCCTGCTGCCGGAACACCGGGAGGAAGTCGGCCAGCACCTTGGGCGAGACGACGTCCTGCGCCTTGTAGACCAGCCCGTCGCGGGCGAAGTCGGAGAACTTGTTGTAGTTGAGGATGTCGGGTTCCTGCTTGGTCTGGACATACGTCTTGACCTTGGAGTCCATCTGCTCCCAGTCGACGACTTCGAGATTCACCCGGTAACCGGGGTTCGCCGCTTCGAAGTCCTTGATCAGCGCAGTCCAGTAGGCCTGGGTGTCGTCGTCGTACTTGGCGGCGACGAACCTGATCGTCCTGCCGTCGGATCCGCCGCTGTCCGAGGAGCTGCCCTTGCCGCATCCGGTGAGGGTCAGGGCCAGGGACAGTCCCCCGGCGAGGCCCACGAGGTGCCGTTTCACGGAGTACCCCTCCGCACGCATGGCGTGCTTCGTCAAGCGCGTGCTCGCCTGATTGCGTGCTCGCTTGCTTGTTTATGCTTGATTCTTAGTGCTATCAATCACGAAACGACATGATGCTCAATGAAACGCGCACGGTGTCAAGGGTCGCCGCATCACGTATCGGTCACGCCGTGCGCCCGAGAGGGGAGACCTCCCGATGAGTCAGACCGAGATCGAGATCGCCACCCAGCCCGACTGCTGGCAGCAGGCCATGGCACTGGCCCGGCAGTCCGACGGCCCCGCCACCTCGCTGCCCCGGCCAGGCGAGCGGGTGGCCGTCGTCGGCTGCGGCACGTCCTGGTTCATCGCCCAGGCGTACGCGGCACTGCGGGAGTCGGGCGGCCACGGCGAGACCGACGCCTTCCCCGCCTCCGAGATGCCGGCCGGGCGCGCCTACGACCGGGTGGTCGCGCTGACCCGGTCCGGCACCACGACCGAGGTGCTGGAACTGCTCCGCCGGCTGCGGGGGCACACCCCCACGACCGCGGTGACCGCGGTACCGCGGTCATCGGTGACGGGCCCGGCGGACGCCGTGGTCCTGCTCGACTTCGCCGACGAGACCTCGGTCGTCCAGACCCGGTTCGCCAGCACGGAACTGGTGCTTCTGCGGGCACATCTGGGCGAGAACCTCGGACATCTGCCGCGGCAGGGGCACTCGGCGCTGGACGAACCGCTGCCGGCCGGGGTGCTCGAAGCCGAGCAGTTCACCTTCCTGGGGCAGGGCTGGGCGTACGGGATCGCGCAGGAGGCGGCGCTGAAGATGCGCGAGGCGGCGGGCGCCTGGACGGAGGCCTATCCGGTGATGGAGTACCGACACGGCCCGATCAGCGTCACCGGACCCGGCCGAGTGGCGTGGTGGTTCGGGGACCCGGCGGCCCTGCCGTCCGGTCTCGCCGACGACATCGCCCGCACCGGCGGACAGTTGGTGGCCCTCGGCCGGGACCCCCTGGCCGGCCTCGTCGTGGTGCAGCGGCTGGCGGCCGCCCTCGCCTCGGCACGTGGAATGGACCCGGACAATCCACGCCACCTGACCCGTTCCGTGATCCTGGCCTGACCGGGCGACCCGGGGCAGATCTCGGGGAAGCCACAGAATTTACCCGCCCGTTACGAACGGTTCCCGGGCCCCGTCGAGGTCTCTCGGCGGGCTCCGGGACCGAACGCCACCAGGGACGACAGCTGCTCCACGGGAACCCTCGGAGCACTCGGAACGCCGCATGTCCCGCAGGTTGACAGGTGGCGGCTCTCGCAAGAGCATGAGCGAAATTGTTTTGATTCTTGCATCTGTGCGCAGCATCAAGCAGATCGCAAGCCTCGCCCGGCACCGCCTCTGCTCGTGCCCGTGCACCCGGTACTCCGCACGCCACCGGCACCAAGCACCGCCGCTCCTGAGCCACTGTCACCGTCCTGACCGACTGGAGGACACGAGTGCACGCCCGACTGAGCAGTCCCGGCGGCCTGTTGCTCACTGCCGCCCTGACCGCCGCCATGCTGATGGCGCCCGTCACCGGCTCTGCCACGGCAACGGCCGCCGCCCGCCCCGCCGCCACCGGCGGGCCGAAGGTGGCCCGCACCGCGCACGCCGTCACGGTCTCCACGCCGGCCTCCGCCGGTGCCCCCGGCTACACCCTCGACGTGGCCACCGACGAGCTCGCCCTGACCACACGCCGCGCCGGGAAGACCGTGCTCGCCACCGCCTCCGGCGACACCGGCGCCCTGCGCTTCACCGGAGCCGACGGCACCTGGCAGCACGCGACCGCCGTCACCGGCTGGACGTGGCGGAACGGCGTCCTGACCGTCACCGCCGACAGCACGCTCGACGGCGCCACGGTGGAGGCCCGGATCACCCCCGGCGCCGACCGCTACCAGCTCGACTGGGACGTCCACGGCGGCGCACCCGAGCAACTGGGCCTCGCCTACGGCCTGGCCTCCGCCGGTCACTGGTACGGCCAGGGCGAGGCGGAGACCCCGCAGGGCGGTCCGGGTGTCGATCAGCCCTGGCCGCTGGACAGCGGCCAGGTGGAGCACAGCGACTTCGGCCCCGCCTCGTACAACATGATCGATCCGTTCTGGTACACCTCGGCCTCGACCGGACTGCGGGTCGACACCGGCAGCACCATGGACGTGTCCGTCAACGGCGGCAAGGACGGCCTCGGCCGCTTCACCGTCGACGCGGCCGACACCTACAAGGCCACCGTCTTCGTCGAGTCCACCCCGCTGGCGGTCTACCGCGACTACATCGGCATCGTCGGCAGACCGAAGCAGAGCGACGCCACGTACGAGCAGTACGAGAAGCCGCTGTGGAACTCCTGGGCGCAGTTCTACACCGACGTCGACCAGCGGAAACTGCTCGACTACGCCACCGAGTTGCACGCGGCCGGCCTGGACGGGCACACCATCCAGCTGGACGACAAGTGGGAGTCCGAGTACGGCAATCTCACCTTCGACTCCACCACCTTCCCCGACCCCGAGTCCATGTCGGAGAAGATCCACGCCATGGGGTTCGACTTCGGCATCTGGGTCACCCTGTGGATCAACCTCGACTCCGACAACTACCAGTACGCCGCCGACCACGGCTATCTCCTCATGGACGCCTCCGACACCACCAAGCCCTGCGACGTGACCTGGTGGAACGGCACCGCCGGAATCATCGACCTCGCCAACCCGGCGGCCAAGGCCTGGTACGAGGGCAACCTGAAGAAGCTGATGGGCGACTACGGCATCAACGGGCTGAAGTTCGACACCCGCTTCTTCGACGAGAAGTGCGCGCCGCGCGACGGCTACCAGGCCACCGACTACCAGAAGCTCGGCACCCAACTGGCCGACGAGTACGACCTGCAGGGCGCCGGCATCCGGGTCCACTGGAGCTCCACGGCCCATGAGGCCGGTTTCGTCACCCGCCAGGTCGACAAGGGCACCGGCTGGAACTCCCTGAAGGCATCGGTCAGCCAGAACCTGGCCATCTCCACGATCGGCTACCCGTTCGTCGAGTCCGACATGATCGGCGGTTCGGGCGGCCAGGCCGCTCCGGACAAGGACGTCCTGATCCGGTGGGCGCAGTCGGCGTCGCTGATGCCGCTGATGTACTCCTCCACCTCACCGGTGGAGACGAACGACGTCACCACCGGCCAGAAGGTGACGTACGACCAGCAGACCATCGATCTGTACAGGGCCGCGATCAAGGCACACGAACGTCTGGCCCCGTACATCTGGGACCAGGTCCAGGCGACCCTGAAGACCGGTGACCCGATCATGCGTCCGTTGTTCTTCGACTTCCCGAAGGACCAGGCGAGTTACACGGTGGCGGACGAGTGGATGCTGGGCCCCGCGGTGCTGGCCGCGCCCAAACTCGGCTCCGGCGCGACCCGCACGGTGTACCTGCCGTCCGGCGCCTGGTACGACGTCAACCAGGGCACTGTCATCCACGGCCCGGCGACCCTCAAGGGCTATGCCGCGCCGCTCGGCGTGACGCCCTCGTTCGTGAAGCTCGGCGCCAAGGGTGCCCTGAAGGCGATCCGGGCGCTGAAGCGCGACGACGTGCCGGCCGCCTCCATCCTGATCGGTCCCGACGCGCCCAGCACCGGCTCCGGTGAGCCCTTCCTGGTGACCACCACGGCCACGAACTGGGGCACCCGGGCCATCAGCGGCGTCCGTACCTCGCTCGGCCTGCCCGACGGCTGGACCGCGCGGGCCAGCACCGCCGCGACCGCGCGCTCCCTGGCGCCCGGCGCCGCGTACACCACCACCTGGACGGTCACCCCGGCCGCCGACGCCGCATGGGGCAGCCACGACCTCACGGGCACGGCGACCTATCGGGCCTCCGCCGGGAAGACCACCACCGTCGAGGACACCGTGCAGGCCACGGTGGAAGCAGCCCCCGGCAGCGTCCACGATCCCTACCGGACGACGCAGACCACCGACGCCCAGTACGCCCAGGCCGGCGACCAGTTCGCCATCTGGGCGGGCGGGCAGGACCTGTCCGGCTGGAAGGACGAGAAGGGCGCCGTCTACCTGGCCGGCGCGGTCGCCGAGCAGTCCACCGTCCAGACGCAGCTGGTCTCCCAGAGCGGCGTGAGTCCGGCGGCCAAGGCCGGTGTCGCGATCGCGAACGACCTCACCGACCCGTCGAAGGGCGGCTACGCGCTCCTGGTCATGACCAGGAGCTACGGCCTTGAGTTCATGACCGACAGCAACGGCGACGGCGTCCTCGACACCTGGGCGGGCGGCGGCTTGACGTACTACCCGGCCCATCTGCGGCTGGTCCGCGACGGCACCAGGTACACCGCGTACGCGAGCAAGGACAGCGAGACCTGGACGACGGTCGGCACGGCGCAGGTGCCGTCGGCCACCGGGCGTGCGGACGCGGGTCTGGTCGCCAGCGCCGTCAACGCGAACTACCCGGGGGACACCACCGAGGCCGTCTTCAAGGCCCTCACCGTCACCTCCTGAGTCCCGCCCGGCCTTCCACCCAGTCCAGCACGAGCCCGAGAGGGGCCCCGGACCATGTCACGCGTTCCCACGGCCTTATCCGCCTTCGTCGCGGGCGTTGTCATAGCCGCGACAACAACGGCGATCGCCGGCACCGGCACATCCACCACGGACGTCGACGTCCGAGCGACGACGAC
The DNA here is from genome assembly GCF_053598575.1 of Streptomyces sp. NPDC001100. Lineage (NCBI taxonomy): Bacteria > Bacillati > Actinomycetota > Actinomycetes > Kitasatosporales > Streptomycetaceae > Streptomyces > Streptomyces sp. NPDC001100. Next base: position 38,807 of record NZ_JBSFKO010000056.1, on the reverse strand, counting down.
CTGGCTGACCGTCAAGGTCGCCGACGCGATGGGCACCAGGGACACGATCACCTGGGTACCCACCGGCTCCTTCGCCTCCTCCGCCGAGGTGCGCGTCCCCCGCTACCCGACCACCGCCATCCAGGGCAAGGACACCAGGGACCTGTCCCTGTCCGCCGTCCGCAACGAGCAGGTCTCCGCGCAGCTGGCCATCGCCTCCGGCCACGACCTGCACGACGTGAAGGCGAGTGTCGGCGACCTCACCGGGCCCGGCGGGGCGCGGATCTCCGGCGCGGGCACGCAGATCCGGTTCGTGAAGTACGTGCCCGTGCAGCGCTCCAAGACCGAGATGGACTGGTCGGCCACCATCGACCAGGTCAGCTCCGCGACCGAGGTCTCCGGCGACCGGGACCCGGATGTGGTCGGCGACGCATTGCAGGAGGGCTCCTCGGTCGACGTGCCCGCCTACGCGGCGCAGCCGCTGTGGTTCACCTTCCACATTCCGAAGACCGCGGCCACGGGCACGTACACCGGTGCGGTCAAGGTGACCGCCGCCGACGGTACCAAGGTCACCTACCCGCTCTCCGTCCAGGTGGCGAACGCCGCCGTGCCGGACGCGAAGGACTACAGCTTCTTCCTCGACGTGTGGGCGCAACCGGAGACGATGGCGCTGAACAGCGGTGTCGAGCCCTGGTCGGACCGGCACTGGAAGCTGATCGAGGCGTACGACAAGGATCTGGCGAGCCACGGCCAGAAGGTCGTCAACACCACCATCGTCGACAACCCGTGGCACCACCAGTGGTCGCTGGGCACCCGTCAGTCGCAGACGGCCACGCCCTACTCCAGCATGGTGGCCTGGAAGTGGGACGGCAGCAGGTTCTCCTTCGACTTCTCCCGCTGGGACAGGTACGTCCGGACGGCGCTGAAGGCGGGACTCGGCCCCGACATCGGGGCGTTCTCCATGCTGGCGTTCCAGGACGTCGAGCATCTCACCTACACCGACTCCCGGACCGGGAAGAGCGTCGACGAGAACGTCGATCTGGGCGGCGACCGGTGGCGCGAGGCGTGGGGGACCTTCCTGCCCGCCTTCGTCAAACACCTCCAGAGCAAGGGCTGGCTGGACCGGACGTACCTGTCGTTCGACGAGCGGCCGGTCGACACCATGACGGTCGTCAAGGACTTCGTCCACGAGGTCGCGCCGGAGTTCGACAAGAGGATCTCGGTCGCCGGCTCGGCCGGCACGGCGGACCTCGCCTCCGACCTGTCCGTCAGCTGGGACACCATCGACCAGATGACGGCCGCGAAGGCCGAGGAGCGCCGCTCCCAGGGGAAGGTCACCACCTTCTACGTGTACGGCACCCCGGCCCACCCCAACACGCTGTCCTACTCCCCCGCCGTCGAGGCCCGGATGCTGCCGTGGATCTCCGCCCAGCGCCATCTGGACGGCTTCCTGCGCTGGTCGTACAACAGCTGGACGTCCGACCCCTTCACCGACCCGACCTACATCTTCACCCAGGGCGACGAGTACCTGGTCTATCCCGGCAGGAACGGCCCGATGTCCAGCATCCGCTGGGAGCAACTGAAGGAGGGGACCGAGGACTTCGAGCTGATCGACGAACTGCGTAAGAAGGACGGCGGCAACACGGACAGCGACGCCCTGACCCAGGCCCTCGGCACGGCGACGCGGAACCCGGACGGCCGTACGAAGGACGTCAGCGACATCGAGGCCGCGCGAGCCGCGGTGGTGAAGGCGCTGACGTCATGAAGAACTCCTGGCTCGCCCTCCTCACGGCCGCGCTGCTGGCCGCCTGCTGGCTGGCCGTGCCCGCCCCGCGGGCCGCCTCCCCCCGGACGGCGTCGGTCGCCGCGCACCAGGCGCACACCGTCACCTACGACCAGTACTCGGTGAAGGTCGACGGCAAGCCGCTGTACGTCTGGGGCGCGGAGTTCCACTACTTCCGGCTGCCGAGCCCGGACGCCTGGCGGGACGTGCTGCAGAAGATCAAGGCCGCCGGATTCAACTCCGTGTCCCTGTACTTCGACTGGGGCTACCACTCCACGAAGCCCGGCGTCTACGACTTCTCCGGCATCCGCAACCTCGACCGGCTCCTGGACGAGGCCGAGCAGACGGGCCTCTACGTGATCGCCCGCCCCGGGCCGTACATCAACGCGGAGGTGTCCGGCGGCGGCTTCCCGGCGTGGCGCAAGACACACGCCGGAGTGAACCGCACCTCCGAGGAGGCGTATCTGAAGGACGCCCGGGAGTGGATGAGCCGGATCAACCCGATCATCGCCCGCCATCAACTCACCCGTGGGACCGGCTCGGTGATCCTCTATCAGGTCGAGAACGAGTACCAGGGCGGCCGCCAGGACGCCGACTACATGCAGACCCTCATCGACTGGGCGCGCCAGGACGGCATCGACGTCCCGACCATGCTCAACGACGGCGGTGCCAACAAGAACTGGGTGAGCGGCAAGGGCGCCCCGGACATCTACGGCTTCGACGCCTACCCCCAGGGCTTCGACTGCTCCAGCCCGGACGTGTGGAAGAACCTCCCCGACTACTCGTACGTCAACGACTGGAAGCCCGAGTCCCCGCTGCTCATCCCCGAGGCGCAGGGCGGCGCCTTCGACCCGTGGGGCGGCGCCGGCTACGACGACTGCCGTGAGCTCACCGGCACCGACTTCACCCGGGTGTTCAGCAAGATGAACATCGCCGCCGGAGTCACCGGCCAGTCCTTCTACATGACCTACGGCGGCACCAACTGGGGCTGGCTCGCCGACCCCAACGCCGTCTACACCTCGTACGACTACGGTGCACCGATCACCGAGTCACGCCAACTGACCGACAAGTACCAGGAGTTCAAGCGGCTCGGGTACTTCGTCGACGCGGTGGAGCCGCTGGCCCGCACCGACAAGGCCGAGGCGCCCGCGCCCAGCGACGACGCACTGCGGATCGACCGGCGGGTGAATCCGGACGAGGGGACCCAGTTCTTCACGGTCCGGCACGCCGACACCCGGGTGAAGGACACCGACACGACGACCCTGTCCCTGTCCGGCCGGGACGGCGACTATCCGCGCGTACCGCAGCAGGGTGCGGTCACGGTCGCCGGGCGGGACGCCAAGCTCCTCGTCGCGGGCTACGACCTGGAGCGGCAGCGGCTCGTCTACTCCACCTCCGAGATCATGACCCATGCCCGGATCGGCGCGGACGACGTGGCGCTGCTGTACGGGCGGCGGGGCGAGACGGGAGAGACCGTGCTGCGGTACCCGTCCAAGCCGAAGGTGACCGTCCTGGACGGAAAGGCGGACGTCACCTGGGACGCCGCACGCGGTGACCTGCGGCTGAACTACACCCACCAGGGCCTCATCCGGGTACGCGTGGGCGACCTCGTCCTCCTCATCGCGGACGAGCAGGAGACCGCGCACTGGTGGCGGCAGGACACCGACGCCGGGCCGGTGCTCGTACGCGGCCCGTCCCTCCTGCGTACCGCACAGGTCGACGACGGCACACTGAAGCTGACCGGTGACTCGACGAAGGCCGCGAAGATCGAGGTCATCGCCGACGCCACGGACGTGACATGGAACGGGCGCCGTACGGCCGTCACGTCCGCGCCCCGCCCGGTCGGACTCCCCGCCCTCACCACCTGGCGCACCCGGGGCGAAAACCCCGAAGCCGCACCGGACTTCGACGACTCGGCATGGACCACCGCCGACCACCTCAGCGCCAACAACCCCGACCTCGCCGGGTACACCCCCGTGCTCGCCATGGACGAGTACGGCTTCCATCAGGGTGACGTCTGGTACCGGGGCCGCTTCCGCACCACGGGCAGAACGAGTGCGGTGACCCTGAACGCGAACACCGGCCCGCACGGCCTGTACGCGGCCTGGCTCAACGGTCACTACCTCGGCAGCGGCAGCGACGGAAGGCACACCTTCGACATCCCCGACGGGGCGCTCGCGGGCGACGGCGACAACGTGCTCTCCGTCCTCGTCGAGAACGCGGGTGACAACGAGGAATGGGGTCACGACTACTCCAAGGAACCACGCGGACTGCTCTCCGCCGACCTCCTCGGCGCCGACTCCACCGTCACCTGGAAGATCCAGGGCGACCGGGGCGGTGAACAGCCCGTCGACACGGCACGCGGCGAGTACAACAACGGCGGTCTGTACGGCGAGCGTTCGGGCTGGTCGCTGCCCGACTACCCAGACAGTTCCTGGCCGCGCACGACACTCTCCGCGCAGTCCGCGAAGTCCGGCACCGGCGTGCGCTGGTACCGCACCACGGCCCGGCTCGACCTGCCGCGCGGCCAGGACACCCCGCTCGCCCTCGAACTCACCGACGGGGCGGCCGGCAAGGACTACCGAGCCCAGATCTTCGTGAACGGCTGGCTCATCGGCCGCTATCTCGCCGACACCGGCCCGCAGTCCCGGTTCGTCATCCCCACCGGTCTGCTCAACGAGCACGGCAGCAACACCATCGCCCTCGCGGTCTGGTCCACGCGTGCCGGCTCCGGACCGGGCACCGCGCGCCTCGTCGACCTCGGCGCGAGCGCGGGCGGCATCGACATCGGGACCGTGAAGGCACCGTCGTACGACACGAAGACGTACACGGACGCGCCGGCAGGTGCCCGGCTCACCGTCGACGCCGAGCCCTTCCTGAGCGTGGGCGGGGCGGGCCGCGTGACCGTCTCCTTCCACGTCCCCCAGAAGCCGGCCAGCGACGTGGACCTGTCGCTCAAGGCCCCCGACGGATGGACGGCGAAGACGGCCGACCAGACCCACTTCGCCCGGGTCGCACCGGGTGCCACGGTCACCGCCGAGTACACCGTCACTCCGCCCGCCAATCCGGTGCCGTACGCACTGCTGTCGGCGACGGCCTCGTACCGGCAGGGCGGACGCACCGCCAAGACCACCGGTGAGCGGGCCGTCCAGGTCCCGCCGCCCGCGCCCGCGGGGGACGCGTACGTGAGCGATCTGCCGCTCGTGCGGGCCGTCAACGGCTGGGGCCCGGTCGAGAAGGACATCTCCAACGGCGAGAACGCGGCCGGTGACGGACGCCCCCTGAGCATCGGCGGCACCACCTACACGAAGGGTCTCGGTGTGCACGCCGACAGCCAGGTCCGCGTCTACCTCGGCGGCGTGTGCACCCGGTTCACGGCCACCGTCGGTGTGGACGACGAGGTCGGGGACGGAGGCAGCGTCTCCTTCAAGGTCACCGCCGACGGGCGCGACCTGTTCACGAGCCCGACGTTCCTGGGCTCCGACGGCGGTACCCCGGTCGACGTGGACGTCACCGACGCCCGATGGCTCGACCTGACCGTGGACGGCGGCGGTGACATCTCCGCCGACCACTCCGACTGGGCCGGCGCCCACCTGACCTGTACGGGAGGCACCGGATGAGACCCGTGAAACGCTGGCGTGCCGCTCTGGCCGGCCTCGTCTCCACCCTGCTGCTGACCGCGCTCGTGTCCACGGCCCCGGCCCGAGCGGCGGCCGAACCCCCGAGCCAGGTGCCGGCCACCAAGCCCTCGGCTTCGGCTTCGACCCACGACGTCACCTACGACCGCTACTCCGCCATCGTCGATGGCAAACGCGTCCTGCTCTGGTCCGGCGAGTTCCACTACTGGCGGCTGCCCAGCCCCGACCTGTGGCGTGACGTCCTACAGAAGATCAAGGCCAGTGGAATGAACGCGGTCTCCATCTACTTCGACTGGGCCTACCACTCGTCCGCGCCGGGAAAGTACGACTTCTCCGGCGTCCGCGACGTCGACAAGCTGCTCGACATGGCCCAGGAGGCCGGGCTGTACGTCATCGCGCGACCCGGCCCGTACATCAACGCCGAGACGGACGGCGGCGGTTTCCCCGGCTGGCTGATGACACAGAAGGGCCGCGCCCGCTCCACGGCCCCCGACTACCTGGCCGCGGCCCACGAATGGCTGCGGCACATCGACAAGGTCCTTGCCCGCCACCAAGTCAGCAACGGCACCGGACCGGTCCTGCTCTACCAGGTGGAGAACGAGCTCTACGACCCGGACGGCCGTGAATACGTCGTCGATCTGAGCAAGCAGGTGCGCTCCGACGGCATCACCGTCCCGCTCGTCGGCAACGAGCCGAACGCGCAGTACGCGGGCGGCGACGGGCTCGACTTCGTCGGCGAACTCGACCAGTACAACTCCTTCTGCAAGGGCCAGTGGTGGCTGCCCACGCTCAAGCGCCAGGACGAGACCAAGCCCCTCGCCGTCTTCGAGGCGGGCACCGGCTGGTTCCAGACCTGGGGCGACGCCGGGTACGACGAGTGCCGGCAGAAGATGGGCCCCGCGTACGAGAAGATCGTCGACAAACACGAGATCATGCAGGGCACCACCGTCCAGAACCTGTACATGACCTACGGCGGCACCAACTGGGGCTGGCTCGCCGACCCGCGCCAGGTCTACACGTCGTACGACTACGGCGCACCGATCACCGAGGCCCGGCAAACCGGCGCCGACTACGACGAGCTGAAGCGGCAGGGCCTCTTCTACACCACCACCGCTCCGCTCACGGCCACCGAACCGACGAACGCACCCACACCGTCCGATGACACCGTCCACGTCGAGGCGCGCGCCAACCCGGACACGAAGACGCAGTTCCTGTACACCCGCCACACCGACCCCATGGCGGACTCCGACGCGACCACGACCTTCGACTGGAAGACACCGGACGGCACCTATCCGGTGAGCGTCCGGCTGAACGGACAGACCGGCAAGATCCTCGTCGCCGGCTACGACCTCGGTGGGCAGCGGCTCGTGTACTCCACGAGCGAGCTGATGACGAGCACGAAGGCCGGTGCGCGGGACATGGCGGTGCTGTACGGCGCCGAGGGTGATCCCGGGCAGACGGTGCTGCGGTACGCCTCGAAGCCGGACGTCACCGTTCTCGACGGTGCCGCCAGGAACACCTGGGACGCCGAACGCGGCGACCTGCGGCTGGACTACACCCACAAGGGCCTGACCCGGATCCTCGTCCACGGTGGTGGCCGCCCCGACCTGCTGCTGCTCATCGGCACCGACGACGAGGCGGCCGGTTTCTGGCGGCCGGACGGCACGACCCTGGTTCGCGGCGCCGAACTGGTCCGCACGTCCGCCGTCCACGGCTCCACGCTCGCCCTCACCGGCGACGCGGCGAAGGCCGGCCCGCTTGAGGTGTTCGCGGCCCCCGGCGTACGGACCGTCACCTGGAACGGCACCAAGGTGACCACCGAGCGCACCTCCTCCGGCAGTCTGCTCGGCAGAATCCCCGGCCCCCGGAAGGTCATCCTGCCCGAGCTGACCGACTGGAAGACGTCCGCCGAAAACCCCGAGTCCGCCCCGGACTTCGACGACTCCGCGTGGACCTACGCCGACAAACTGACCACGGACAACCCGACCGAGCCGGGCACCCTGCCCGTCCTCTACCAGGACGAGTACGAGTACCACTACGGCTACGTCTGGTATCGCGGCCACTTCAAAGCCACCGGCACCGAGAAGTCACTCTCCCTGACCGCCCTCGCCACCAACCCGGACACCTCCTCGAAGGCGGTCGGCGTCTGTTCGGTGTGGGTCAACGGCCGGTTCGCCGGAACCAGTGAGACCGGCCGCCGCACCTTCGCCCTCGCCGACGGCCTGCTCAAGAAGGGCGAGGACAACGTCGTCTCCGTCCTGGTCGGCACGATGGGCCACAACGAGGACTTCACCTTCAACAGCGACGACCACAAGCAGCCGCGCGGTCTGACCGGGGCGTACCTCTCCGGCTCCGACGCACAGATCACCTGGCGCATCCAGGGCGCCCGGGGCGGTGAGCAGCCGATAGACACCGTGCGCGGGCAGATGAACAACGGCGGTCTGTACGGGGAGCGTTCGGGCTGGACACTGCCCGGCTACCCGGATCGCTCCTGGGACGACACCACGCTGCCGGCCAGCGACACCACCCCCGGCGTCGCCTGGTACCGCACCACCTTCGACCCGCGGCTGCCCAAGGGCCAGGACGTCTCCGTCGGCGTCACGATCGCGGACAACCCCGATCGCGACTACCGCGCCCTCATCTACGTCAACGGCTGGCTGATGGGTCAGTACGTCAACGACACCGGACCGCAGCACACCTTCCCGATCCCCAACGGCATTCTGCGCACCGACGGCAAGAACACCATCGCCATCGCCTCCTGGAGCGAGGACGCGACGAGCGGAGGCCTCGGCAAGGTGAGCCTGACGACCCTCGGCAACGTCACCTCCTCCCTGCGGGTCGCCGACGTGGCGTCCCCCGCGTACGACCCCGCCCGGTACGCCGATCCGACGGTCCCGGCCCGGGTGAGTGTCGACGCCCCGGACACCGTCGAGCCGGGCGGCGACTACCAGGTCACGGCCGCGGTCTCGGTACAGCGCGACGGCCGCACACTGCGAGGCGCGTCCCTTTCGCTCGACCTCCCGGACGGCTGGAGCGCGAACCCGGACACTCCGGTCGCTCTCGGCACGCTGAAGCCCGGCCGGCCGGCCTACGCGACCTGGACGGTCACCGTGCCCGACGACCAGAAGACCGGTACCGTCGCCGTGCTGCGCGCCACGGCACGCTTCACCGGCGGTTCGGCGACCGGCGAGGAGATGGTCGCGGCCCAGCCGCCACCGCTCACCGCCGGCGAGCACTACGTCAGCGATCTGCCCTTCCAGTCGTCGAGCAACGGCTGGGGTCCGGTGGAACGCGACCAGTCCAACGGCGAGAACGCGGCGGGCGACGGACTACCGCTGCGGCTGCACGACGTCACCTACGCCAAGGGGCTCGGCATGCACGCGTCCGCCTCGGCGCGGGTATGGCTCGGCGGCACCTGTACGAAGTTCACGGCAGCGCTGGGCCTTGACCAGGAGACGTACGGCCGGTCGGACGGCCCGGCCACGGTCGCCTACACCGTCCTCGCCGACGGCGTTCCGGTGTACGAGAGCGGGACGATGGACCGCGACACCGCGACCAAGGCGATCGACGTGGACGTCACCGGGGCCCGGCGGCTCGAACTCGTCGTCTCGGACGCCGGGGACGGCAACGCCCTCGACCACGCCGACTGGGCCGACGCCAAGCTGACCTGCGGCGGCGGTGCCTGATGCCCGGACACGGACAAGTGGTGCGCCGCGCCCCGGCGGTGCTGCTCCTGGCCGCCCCACTGCTCGGCGCGACCCCCGCGACGGCCGCCGTGTCCGGGCCGATCACGGTCACCACCCCTGGCTACCAACTGCGCGTCGACACCGACCGGTTGACCCTCACCACGGAACGGGCGGACCGGACCGTCCTGGCCACCGCGCCCAGGGCGTTCCGGTTCCGCATCGGCACCGACTGGCACATCGTCCAGGAGGTCACGGGCAGTACCCGCGGCGGCGACACCGTGGGGGGACACCTTTCGCCTGGGCTTTCGCCGACCTCATCGACCTGACCACCCTCGGCCTCGGCCGCGGCTGTTCCTGAGGAGGACCCGTGCTCGGATTACTCGGATTACTTGGACACCTGCGGGGACACCCGCGTGCACACCCGGGTGGGGACCGAAGGTTCGCCGCCCTGACGGCGGCGGCAGTGGCGGCCGTCCTGACGGCCCTGCTTCCGGCGGCTCCGGCCGAGGCCGGGGCCCGACAGCAGGGCTGGACGGGGACTTGGGCGACCGCGCAGCACGCGTCGTACGACCCGGGCACCTCGGAGGTGACCGCGCGGATCCCGGTGCACGTCAGCGCGGGCGGAACGAGTGTCCGGATCCGGTTGACCAATGAGTTCACCGACCAGCCGGTGACCATCGGGCACGCGACCGTGGGGCGACGCGCGGGCGGCTCGTCCGTGTCCGGCCCGCGCTCTCTTACATTCGGAGGGAAGCGGGACGTGACGATCCCGGCCGGCGGGCAGGCGGCGAGCGACGGGGTGCGGATTCCCGTCGTGGCCCGCGGCGACCTGGTGGTCAGCCTGTACTTCCCGGGCCGGCTGACCCACATCAGCCAGCACTGGATGGGGCTGCAGACCGTCTACTGGACGCCGGACGGCGTTGGGGACCACGCCGGGGACGCCGACGGGGCCGCGTTCACCAAGACCGACTCCACCTTCCCGTTCCTCACCGGCGTCGACGTACGGGGCGGTCCGGCGCAGGGCTCCGTGGTCGCGCTCGGCGACTCCATCACCGACGGGGCCGCCTCGACCTCGGACGCCGACCGGCGCTGGCCCGACTATCTGGCGGCCCGGCTGTCTGCCTGTACCACCCCCGCCGGAGTGCTGAACGAGGGCATCAGCGGGAACCGCATCACGGCCGGGACCGACGGCAACCCCTCCGCACTGGAGCGGCTGGAGCGCGATGTGCTGTCCCAGCCGGGCGCCCGGACGGTGATTCTCTTCGAGAGCGTCAACGACCTCAGCTGGGGCGGCGCCACCGGCGACCAGGTGATCGACGGCATGCGGGAGATCGCGCGGCGGGCCCATGCCCGCGGGCTGCGGGTGATCGGCGCGACCGTGGTTCCGTACCGGGGCTGGGGCGACTGGTGGACCGAGGCCAAGGAGGCCGACCGGCAGCAGGTCAACACGTTCGTACGCGACTCCGGTGGCACCTTCGACGGCTACGCCGACTTCGACAAGGCGGTACGGGACCCCGACGACCCGACCCGCTATGCCGCCGCGTTCGACTCCGGTGACCATCTCCATCCCAACGACACCGGGATGAAGGCGTTCGCCGACGCGGTCGGCCTCGCCGGTCTCGGGGTGGCGCGCGACTGCCCCTCGGCACGCGTCCGGCTCACCCCGTACCACCCGGACCTCCAGGTCGGCCACCCCACGGAGATCACCGCGACGGTCACCAACACCGGCCCCACGGCGGTCACCCGGGTCAGCAGCGCCCTGCGCCTGCCGGAGGGCTGGAGCGCGCAACCGGATAGGGAGACGGGACTCGGCTCGCTGGCCCCCGGCGCGCGCTCCGCCGTCACCTGGAGAGTCACCCCGGCCGCCGGAACGGCTTGGGGGGCGTACGACATCGGCGTCCGCGACTCTTATCGGCAGGCCGGGCGGGTGCGCCACGACGCCGACAGCGTGACCGCCGACGTCACCCCCGTTCCGTCCCCCGTGGGGGCTCCGTACGGCACGTTCGCCACCACCGACGACGCCCAATACGCCCAGAACGGCGACCAGTTCGCCCTCTGGGCGGGCGGTCAGGACCTGTCCGGCTGGAAGGACGAGAAGGCCGCGATCCACCTGCCGGACGCCGTGCCCGCCACGGGCTCTGTCACCGCCCGCGTCGTCTCCCAGACCGGCAGCGGGCCCTCCGCCAAGGCCGGGATCGCCGTCGCGAACGACCTCACCGCCCCCGAGAAGGGCGGCTACGCGGTGCTCACCATGTCCAAGAACTACGGCATCGAGTTCATGACCGACAGCGACGGCGACGGCCGCCTCGACACCTGGGCCGGTGGCGGCACCTCCTACCACCCGGCCTGGCTGAAGCTCGTCCGCGACGGCACCGCCTACACCGCCTACGCACGCACCGACACGGGCGCCTGGCAGCAGATCGGCACCACGACCGTGCCGTCCGCCGCGGCCGGAGCCCTCGACGCCGGGATGGTCGCGAGCGCGGTCAACCTCGACTACCCCGGCAAGACCACCACAGCCGTCTTCGACTCCTTCGCGACCAGCGGCTGAGTCCCTGCCGGTCACCGACTGAGAGGCATTTCCGTGACGCCAAGCCGTAGAGGTTTCCTGACCACAGCCACCGCCCTGGGCGCCGGCGTGCTGCTCGCACCGCCGGGCACCGCCCAGGCCCTCGCCGGCGGTATCGCCGGGGGCGGCAGCCCGGACTACGAGGCCACCAAGGCATCCCTCGACACCCACCCGGTGCCGCGCTGGTACAAGGACGCCAAGTTCGGCATCTTCATCCACTGGGGTCCCTACTCCGTGCCCGGTGGCTCCGCCCGCCAGATGGCCGCCGAGTGGTACCTGTGGTACCAGAGCTTCGACACCGACCCCACCTGGAAGTACCACCGCGACACCTACGGCCAGGACTTCCTCTACGACGACTTCATCCCGCAGTTCAAGGCCGAGAACTACGACCCGGACGCCTGGGTGCGGCTGTTCGAGCAGGCGGGCGCCGAGTACTTCACGCTGACCAGCAAGCACCACGACGGATTCGCCCTGTGGCCCAGTAAGGTGACGGACCGTCATGCGGGGAAGTACGGCCCGAAGCGCGACCTGGTCGGCGAGCTGATTACGGCCGCCCGCAGACGCGGCACCGTGCGGCCCGGCCTGTACTACTCGCTCGGCGAGTTCTTCAATCCGGCGATCGGCCGGCCGATGAAGAACTTCTACACCGGTGAAGAGGTCCCGATGACCGGCTACAAGCCGGTCGACGACTACATCGGGGACTACGAACTGAAGCAGCTGTACGAGATCATCGACCGCTACGACCCGGAACTGCTGTGGGCGGACGGCCAGTGGTTCCGGCCGACCGGCGAACCGCCGTGGCGCAGCGAGGAGCCCCTCGCCCACTTCTACAACCAGGCCAAGAACCGCAGAAAGCCGAAGGGTGTCGTGGTCAACGACCGCTTCGACACGCACTTCGACTACGCCACCTACGAACAGCGCACCAACCCCACGATGGACGCCCAGAAGTGGGAGTGCTGCATCACGATGGGCTACTCCTGGGGCTACAACAAGTTCGAGATCGAGGAGGACTACAAGACCTCCGAGTTCCTCGTCCATCTGCTCGCCGACGTCACCAGCAAGAACGGCAACCTGCTGCTCAACATCGGGCCCAAGCCGGACGGCACCATCCCGGACGTCATGCAGCGGCGGCTGCGGGACATCGGCGCCTGGCTGCAGGTCAACGGGCCCGCGATCTACGGCTCGACGCCCTGGCTGCGGGCCGAGGAGGAGGGCAGTCCGCTCGGCATCCGGTACACCGTCAGCCCGGGCAAGTTCAACATCATCGTGCTGGGCGCCCCCCGCGGCACCCTCTCCGTGCCCGCGGACATCCCTCTCTCCGCGACCTCGCGGATCCGGCTTCTCGGCCACGACAGGCCGCTGAACTGCACGCGTTCCGACGGCAAGGTCCACATCAGCGTCCCCGACACGCTGCCCAGCGAAATCGCCAACACCTTCACCGTCGACTGGGAGCGGCGATGAGCAGCGTGAGCACCCATACGGACACCCTCGGTCCCACCCTCACCGTCACCACCGAACCCGCCGAACCGCTCGGCGGCGACGCCGTCACCGCCACCGCGGTCCTCGTCAACGACTGCCCGTTCCCGCTGCGCGGCGCCGTCCTGTACCTGGTGGACCCGGGCAGCGCGACCGCCGCCCGCACCATCCCGCTCGGTGATCTGCGCCGCGGCTCGAAGCTCACCCGCAGCTGGCGTACGTCGATGCCGACCGACGTCGCCGGGGACGTCGCATTCACCGCGCACGTCCTCTTCGACGTGGACGGACACAGCGCCGACTGCACGCGGGCCGCGAAGACCGTCAGCGTGCCCTACGAGCCGAACGGGGTGCGGGACCCGTACCGGACGTTCGCCACCGCCGACGGCGCCCAATTCGGCCAGTACGGCGGCCAATTGGTGATCTGGGTGGGCGGCGCCGACCTGTCCGGCGGCCGTGACGAGAAGGGCGGCATCCTCCTTCCCGGCTCCGCCGCCGCGTCGAGCGTGGTGCAGGTCAAGACGGTCAGCCTCACCGGGAGCGACAATCCGAGCGCCAAGTACGGGATCGCCGTCGCGAACGACCTGACCGCGCCCGAGAAGGGCGGCTACGCGGTGCTCACCATGTCGCAGTCGTACGGCGTGGAGTTCATGACCGACAGCGACGGCGACGGACACCTCGACACCTGGGCCGGCGGCGGCGCCTCCACCCATCCCGCCTGGCTGCGCCTGGTCCGCACCGGCACCACCTACACCGCGTACTCCACCACCAACGGCCTCGCCTGGAACGAGATCGCGAGTGTGACCGTGCCCTCCGCGAGCAACGTCCTGGACGCCGGCGTGGTGGCGAGCGCCGTGAACCTCAACTATCCCGGCACGACGGTCCGGGCCGTGTTCGACCATTTCACCGTGGAGGAGTCGTGAACGCCTACCGACCCGAGAACGCCTACCTCCCCGAGGAGGACTTCCTCCCGCCGCCCGTCTCACTCACCGTCACCCCGCCCGCACCCGAGCCGGGCAGGGCCGTGACCCTGACTGCCACCCTCACCAACACCACCGGGATCGCGCTGTGCGGCACCGTGCTCTATCTCGCCGTGGACGACACCGAGGAACCGGACAGCCTGGGCAGCCTTGCGCCCGGACGGTCGGTGACCCGCACCTGGCGGACCCGGCTCGCCGACGACGCCGAGGGCCGGATCGTGTTCACCGCGCACGCCCTCTTCGACGTGCACCGGCACGGCTCCGACTGCACCCGCGCCAGCTCCTCCGTCGTGCTTCCGTACCGCTCGCTGCCCGGGGCCTTCGACAACTCGGGGATCGCCTCCGACGACGCCCTTACCGTCGCCGACATCGACGGCTCGAACTCCAGTCTGTCCGCCGAGGCGCTGTCGTCGGTGGGACTGACTCCAGGCGCCGAGGTCACGTACGACGGCGTGACCTTCACCTGGCCGGACACCGCGCCCGGCAACTTCGACAACGTCGTCTCCGTCGGCCAGACCGTGCTGCTGTCCGGCTCCGGCTCCCGGCTGTCCTTCCTCGGCACCAGCACCTGGGGCGAGGGCAGGGGTGACGGCAAGGTCGTCTACGCCGACGGTACGGAGCAGGCGTTCTCGGTCGCCGTCCACGACTGGTACGGGACGAGCTCCTCCGCCGCGGTCGTGGTGCCGTACCGCCACATCGCCACCGGCCGGGACGCCAACCCCGTCAGCCTGTTCACCTTCGGCGTCGATCTGGCGGCCGACAAGGAGCTGCGCTCCCTGGTCCTGCCCCACGTCAGCGACGGTCTCCAGTCGGGCGTCCCCGCCCTGCACATATTCGCCATGACGATCAACTGAGCTCTGCCGGAAGGACGTTCATGCACGACAACCGAGGCGACCTCGGCATCACCGGCGTCACCCGCAGACGGATCCTCACGGGTGCGGCCGCGCTGGGCGGCGCCGCGCTACTGACCCGCCCGCAGAGCGCGTACGCGGCCGGCGGCGCCCCGTTCGACACCGCTCCCGCCGCAGCCGCGCTGCAGCGGCTGCTTCCCGACCACCACCGGCAGGTCACCCTGCGGGCGGTCGACGACGGCACCGACCGCTTCCGGGTCACCGGCCGGGCCGGGCACATTGCGGTGGCGGGCACCAGCACCGGCGTGCTGCTGGCGGGCCTCCACACCTACCTGCGGCGGACCGCGCACGCCTCCGTCTCCTGGACCGGCGAGCAGCTGAACCTGCCGCACACCCTGCCCGCGCCCGCCGGGGAGATCACGGGAACGGCCAATGTGCCCCACCGGTTCGCCTTCAACGACACCAACGAGGGCTACACCGGCGCCTACCGCGACTGGGACGCCTGGCAGCACGAGCTGGACGTGCTTGCCCTGCACGGAGTCAACCGGGTCCTCGTCTACATGGGCGGCGACGCGGTGTACTACGACACCTTCCGCCGCTTCGGCTACTCCGACGCCGCGCTGCGCGCCTGGATCCCGACCCCCGCCCACCAGCCCTGGTGGCTGCTGCAGAACATGTCGGGCTTCGGCGGACCGATCTCCCGGCAGCTCATCGAGCGACGTGCCGCGCTCGCCGAGAAGATCGTCGACCGGGTCCGTGACCTGGGCATGACGCCGGTCCTGCCGGGCTACTACGGCACCGTCCCGGACGACTTCCCGGCCAAGCACGGCGGGGACGCGGCGGTGGTGGCGCAGGGCACCTGGGGCGCCTTCAAACGCCCCGACTGGCTCGACCCGCGCACCACTGCCTTCGACGACGTGGCCGCCGCGTTCTACCGGGCCCAGACGCAACGGTTCGGCGCGAGCACGATGTACAAGATGGACCTGCTGCACGAGGGCGGCAACCCCGGTGACGTGCCGGTGGACGAGGCCGCCAAGGCCGTCGAGGCGGCGCTGCAGAAGGCCCACCCGGGGGCCGTCTGGGCGATTCTCGGCTGGCAGACCAACCCGTCCAAGGCGCTGCTCGACGGCGTCGACAAGAGCCGGATGCTGATCGTGGACGGGCTCTCGGACCGCTACACCACCGTCACCGACCGGGAGAGCGACTGGGGCGACACGCCGTACGCCTTCGGCAGCATCTGGAACTTCGGCGGCCACACCCCGACGGGCGCCAACGCCCCGGACTGGGTGGAGCAGTACCCCAAGTGGCGTGACAAGGAGGGCAGTTCACTCGCCGGTATCGCGGCGATGCCGGAGGCCGCCAACAACAACGCACCCGCCCTCGCCCTCCTCACCGATCTGGCCTGGACACCCGGCACCGTCGATCTGGACAACTGGTTCGCCGCGTACGCCGTCTCCCGCTACGGCGGCCCCGACCGGCACGCCGCCGCCGCCTGGCAGACCATCCGCGACACCGCGTACAACATGTCCCGCGCGGACTCCTGGAGCGAGGCACCCGACGGCCTGTTCGGCGCCCGGCCGAGCCTGACGGCGAACAAGGCCGCCGCCTGGGGCCCGGAGAAGGACCGCTACGACACCACGGTCTTCGACAGCGCGCTCACCGAACTCCTCGCCGTACGCGGGGAGTTGAGGGACAGCTCGGCCTACCGGTACGACGTCGTCGACGTGGCCCGTCAGGTCCTG
The DNA here is from genome assembly GCF_053598575.1 of Streptomyces sp. NPDC001100. Classification (NCBI taxonomy): domain Bacteria; kingdom Bacillati; phylum Actinomycetota; class Actinomycetes; order Kitasatosporales; family Streptomycetaceae; genus Streptomyces; species Streptomyces sp. NPDC001100. The sequence goes on along the minus strand of NZ_JBSFKO010000056.1, from coordinate 22,106 downwards.
TCCAACCGCAGCCGGGTCCTGCTGCCGCAGATCAAGGCAGCGTACGACGCCGGGGAGAAGGCCCTGTTCGGCAGGTTGACCGGGACCTGGCTGGGCTGGATGGACCTCCTCGACGACCTGCTGGGGACCTCCGGGCAGCATCTGCTCGGGCCGTGGCTCGCCGACGCCCGCTCCTGGGGCGCCGACCGGGCCGAGAAGGACCGCCTGGAATACGACGTCCGCTCCCTCCTCACCACCTGGGGCGGACGCGCCAGCAGCGACGAGGGCCTGCACGACTACGCGAACCGGGAGTGGTCCGGGCTGGTCGGCGGCCTGTACCGGACCCGCTGGAGGACGTACTTCGACGCACTCGCCACGGGAAAGGACCCGGCGACGATCGACTGGTTCGCCCTGGAGGACCGCTGGGCGCACGGGCACGAGACGCACCCGACCGTGCCCCACGGTTCCGAGTACGCCCTGGCCCGCCGCGTGCGCGACCTGCTCGCCGGCACTCCCCATCAGGCGGCCCTCAGCGCGGGGGCCGACCGGGGAGCGGTGGCCGAGGGCCGGCCCGCGACGGTGACGGTCACCTTCACGAACAGGAACGGGTTCGCGACGGCACGCGACGTGGCCCTCTCCGTCACGGCCCCCGAGGGCATGGCGGTGAAGCCGCTCGATCCGGTGCGTACGGCGTCGGTGGCCTCCGGCGAGACGATCACCGCTCGCTTCGAGGTCTCGTTGGCGGGCAAGCCGACGCACCTGGTCGGCCAGGTCGTCGCGGCGGCGGCCTACGCGGGCGGTGGGAAGGCGGTCGCGCCGGTCCGGCTGGTGACCGCGGCCGGGGTCGGCGACCCGTACCGCACGGTCTCCTACAACGACGCCGTGTTCGGCCAGGCCGGCGACGAGATCGCCGTCGAGGGTGCCGGGGCCGACCTGTGGGGCGCCACCAACGAGTTCGGGGCGGTGTACCGGGCGGGCGTGTACGGCGACAAAACCGTGGCCGAGGTCACGGTCACGTCGCAGGACGCGACCGGGGGCTGGGCGCGGGCGGGCCTCGTCGTCCGCAACGACCTGGGCACCCAGGGGAGCACGGGCTATGTGAACCTTGCGGTCACACCGTCCAACGGCTGTGCGCTCAGCTGGGACACCGACGGTGACGGCCACTTCGACTCGATCGCGCTGTCAGGCTCGTTCACCGCCCCGGTGCGGCTGCGACTGACCAGGTCCGGCGCCTCGTACACCGGTCAGGCCAGCACGGACGGCATCACCTGGACGACGGTGGGCAGTGCCACTCCGGGAGGCGCGGCCGCCGCACAGGACGTCGGGGTCTTCATGACCGCAGCCAACGGATGGACCGGCACACGGGGCAGTGCCACGTTCGACGCATTCACGGTGACCTGATCCCTGCGACCGCGCACCTTGACCGGGTCAAGGTGCGCCACAGCCCCGTCAAGTGCGCTGGTCCCCAACCGGTCCCCAAGAATGATCAAGGGGTCGTTTCAGATCTCCTCTGAAACGACCCCTGACCTACGACTTCGAAAAGTCGGGACGACAGGATTTGAACCTGCGACCCCTTGACCCCCAGTCAAGTGCGCTACCAAGCTGCGCCACGTCCCGGTCGCGTCGCACCCGGTCGGTCGGGTGAACGCGCAGGTAAACCTTACCGCATGCGCCGGGTCACTTCGGCGGCGTCGGGGTGTCGTGGGTGCGGTACATCGCCTGGATGTCCAGCTCCAGCTGGACCGTGGGACCGACGACCGCGATGCCCCGGGCGAGCATGCTGCGCCAGTTCAACGTGTAGTCCTCGCGGTGCAGTTCGGCCGTGGCGAGGGCCGCGCAGCGGAGTTCCTCCGCGTAGCCGCCGTTGACGGTGCCCAGGTAGGTGGTGTCCAGGTTCACCGAGCGGCTCACACCGTGCATCGTGAGCGAGCCCTGCAGGGTCCACTTGCTGCCGCCCCGGTACGCGAACCGGGTGCTGGTGAAGTCGATGTACGGGTAGCGCTCCACGTCGAGGAAGTCACCGGAGCGCAGATGGGTGTCCCGCGTGGTGTTGCCGGTGGTGATGCTGGACGCGTCGATGCGGACTTGGACCTTGGACTCGGTCACCTCCTGGGCGATCTGGATGCCGCCCTGGAAGCGTTCGAACCGGCCGTGCACATGGGCCATGCCGACGTGCTTGGCGATGAAGCGGATCGCGGTGTGCGGCGGGTCGAAGAGCCAGGTGCCGGGCGGCGGGAGTTCCTGGGCGCGGCCGGGCTGGAGCCACACGCGTTCGGTGGGCGCGGCGGTCCCGGCGGCGATCTCCACCGTCTCCTGGTGCGGCTGGAGTCCCTGGGCCGAGACGAGGAGGCTGTAGCGCCCGGGCGGCAGTGCGGCGAGGAAGAAGCCGTACGGGTCGGTCGTACCGGAGGCGGTGACGCGGTGCGAGTCCAGGGCCGTCACCGTGACCTCGGCGGACGCCATGGGCGAGCCCATCGGGTCGACGATCTCACGGCCGAGGCCGCCGGCGCCGGGTGGGAGGGGGAGCGAGAGGCCCGCCGCCGGGGCGGAGGCGCCTTGGGGCAGCCAGCGCCTGAGCAGTGCGAGGGCCATGGTGATCACCTTTCTTCACAGCAGTCGTGCTCCGCCGATCCTGAAGGCTTCGTCGTCCCCGCGGGTGTCTCATATCGAGACACCCGTTCAGCCGCCTTCCGCGTAGCGGCGGACGATCGGCTCCAGATAGTCCGCGTGCGGGCCCGCCAGGTCCGGGAGTCGGTCCGGGGAGCAGATCAGGGCGATGCGGTTCAGTTCCGGTTCGCGGCCCTGTGCCGTCTCCGCGGCCACCACGTTCTCGAATCGTTCGCGCAGGCGCGCCTCCGGGAGGGACGGGGCGCGGAACAGGACGCCGACGCTGCCGTTCCCGGCGCGGGTGACGTTCCAGTACGTGAGGTCTTCGGGCGGGACGTCGATGCCGGCCTCCTCGCCCAACTCCCGTGCGGCGTGGCGGCGCAGGGCCTCGAAGTCGAGGGGGTCGTCGCCGTCCGGCGGTTCGACGGATCCTCCCGGCAGTTGCCAACGTCCCGGCGCCGCGGTGGAGTTCGACATGCGTCCGACCAACAGCCGCCCGTCGTCGGCGGGTTGGAGGACGGAGGCGAAGAGGGCCGGCATCGACGAGGCGTGGCCCGGGACGCGTCGCAGGGCGAAATGCCGGTACGTCGTTCTGACCCAGGACACGACCAGGTCGTACGGGCCCTCCCGTTCCGCGCCCGCGCACACCACGACCGGCCCGTCGAAGAAACTCGGGTTGGCACGCACCAGGTCGTCCCAGGCCCGGTTCATGGCGAGCCGCTCCTCGGGGGTGAGCCGAGGAGCGGCTGATTCGACGAGCCTGAGCCGGTGGACGTCCAGGAGTTCGGCGCCGGGGCGCCGCGCGCTCTGTTCGATCATCGGCTCATGCCGGCACACCGGCCGGGTCAGTTGAGGGCGCCGGGAGCCATCACCGACGCTTCCTCCTCCGCCTTCAGGAGCGCCGACTCGGAGGTGCCGACGGTCGTTCCTCCGCCACGGCCGGCCCGCCGTGCCGGCACCAGGAGCGCGGCCAGCGCGGCGCCGAGGAGCAGCACCGCGAGCAGCGCGAATCCGTGGGTGTACCCGGAGCCGTACGGCAGGCCGGATGCCTGGAGCCGGCCGGTGACCAGGACGCTGGTCACCGCGGCGCCGATGGAGCCGCCGATGGTGCGGATGTTGGCGTTCATGCCGGTCGCGGCGCCGGTCTGCTCGGGCGGGACGCTGCCGACGATGAGGTTGGCCATGGAGGCGAAGGCGAGTCCGATGCCGAGGCCGAAGATGCCCGCGACGAGGGCGATCTGCCACTGCTGGTCGTGCCAGAGGGCGAGGATCCCGCAGGCGACCGCGCCGAGTGCGGCACCGGTGGTGAGCAGCGCCTTGGCGCCGACGACGGGCTCCAGCCGGCCGCTGAGCACACCGGAGACGAACATCGCGACCAGCATGGGCAGCATGAGGAGCCCGGACGCGGTGACGCTGGCACCGAAGCCGTAGCCGGCGGACGCGGGGGTCTGGACGAAGCCGGGCAGGAAGGACCAGATCGAGTACATGCCCGCGCCGAAGAGCAGCGCGGCGGTGTTGGTGGTCCACACGGAGGGCAGGCGCATCACCTTGAGGTCGATGAGCGGGCTGCGGGAGCGGGCCTCGGCGTACAGCCAGGCCGCGAAGAGTACGACGGCCGCGGCGAACAGGCCCACGACCCGGATGGAGCCCCAGCCCCACCGGCTCGCCTGGCTGAGCGGGAGCAGCAGAGCGACCAGCCAGCCCGAAAGGAGCACGGCGCCGGACCAGTTGACGCTTCCGTCGGCGCGGCTCGGCGACTCGGGGACGTAGCGCAGGGCGATGAGGGTGGTGACGGCGACGATGGCGACGGGGAACCAGAACAGCCAGCGGTAGTCGAGCGCGGACACGATGGGTCCGGCGGCCACCATGCCGACACCGCCGCCGGCGGCGATCACGGCGGACAGGTTGCTGATGCTGCCCGGGACCTGGGACGCGTCGAACTCGTCGCGGATGATGCCGAAGGAGAGCGGGAACAGCGCGCCGCCGATGCCCTGGACGACCCGGGCGACGATCAGTACGCCGATGTTGGGCGCGAGCGCTGCGACGAGACAGCCGGCCAGGACGGCCAGCAGGACGGCGACGAGCGTGCGTTTCTTGCCGATCAGGTCGCCGACGCGGCCGAGTATCGGGGTGAAGACCGAGGCTGACAGCAGATAGGCCGTCATCACCCAGGTCGCGGTGGACTGGGAGGTGTGCAGCGCGTGCTGGACGGTCGGCAGGGCCGGCGCGATCAGCGACTGCAGCATGGAGAAGACGCCCGCTCCCGTCGCGAGGACCGCGAAGGTGAGGCGGGTGGTGGATGTGCGGGGCATGGAGAGCCTCTCCGAAACAAGCGGGCAGGGCACGTCCGCACGCACACGTGCACGGCGGTACGCACCGGCCACTGCTAAAGTGGAGGTACCCCTCCACCATAGCGGAGGCATACCTCCGGTTCAACCGAGTCCGCCCGGGAGGCACCAGTGACGGCCCAGCCGTTCCCCGTCAGCGAAATCGTCGCGGCCCAGCGCCCCCACCGAAGGGACGCCGCCAGAAACTACGACGCCCTGCTGGCCGCCGCCCGCGAGGCCTTCGCGGAGCACGGCGCGGAAGCCTCGCTGGAGGACGTCGCGAGACGCGCGGGCGTCGGCATCGGCACGCTCTACCGCAACTTCCCGACCCGCCGGGCCCTCTTCGAGAGCGTCTACGCGGACGAGGTGAACTCCCTGTGCCAGGCCGCCCTGGACTTCGCCGGCCTGGAGCCGTGGGAGGCGCTGACGTCGTGGCTGAACCGTTTCGCGGGCTACATGGTGACCAAGCAGGCGGTGCGCCAGGCGTTGGAGAACGACTCGGAGATCTTCGGGACCTGCCGCGAGTCGATGTTCTCGGCGGGCGGCCCGCTGTTCGAGCGCGCGCAGAAGGCGGGCGTGGCCCGCACCGACATGGACTTCGGTGATCTGCTGCGGATGGTCGCCGGCATCACCGGGACGACGTTCGTGGACGACACCCAGCGCGACCGGGTCCTGGCGATCGCGCTGGACGGCGTCCGCACGAACCACTGACCACCGTCCGCACGAACCGCTGACTACACGGGGGCGGTTCCCTCGTACGCCGCCCGCAGCAGCGCGAGCACCCGTCCTCGGTGACCGGGCGGGGGTTGGCGTACGCCTGGCTCACCGCCTGCGCCGCCGCCGTCGCCAAGTCACCTTCCTTCAGGCCGAGTTCGGCGAGCGAGCGCGGTGCGTCGAGCCGCCGCGCCAGATTCCACAGGGCGCGCGGAGCTTCCTCGGCGTCCAGCGCACGGGCCACGGCGGCCGCCGCCTCCGGCGCCGCGGGCGCGTTGTACGCCAGCGCGTACGGCAGCACCACCGTGTGCGTCTCCGCGTGCGGCAGGCCGAAGGTGCCGCCGAGGACATGGCACAGCTTGTGATGGAGGCCCATGGTCGTGGCGCCGAGGCACGAACCGCACAACCAGGCCCCGTACAGCGCACGGCTCCGGGCCTCCAACGACCGCGGCTCGGCGGCCAGTTCGGGGAGCGCGTCCGCCAGCGCCCCCAGGCCCTCCTCCGCCATCATCGCGATCAACGGCGAGGTGTCCGGGGCGTACAGGGCCTCCACGGCGTGCGCGATCGCGTTGATGCCGCTGGTCACCGTGAGCGGTACGGGGAGTTCCAGGGTGAGTTCGGGGTCGTAGACGACGCTGCGGGGCCGGGCGGCGGGGTCGCGGCCGGTGCGTTTGGCGCCGTGTTCGGTGAGGCCCCAGACCGGGGTCATCTCCGAGCCGGAGTAGGTGGAGGGCACGGCGATCAGCGGCAGGCCGGTGCGCAGGGCGATGGCTTTGCCGAGGCCGATCGACGAGCCGCCGCCGACCGCGACACACCCGTCGGCGCCCAGCGAGCGCGCCAACTCGACGGCGCGGTCGGCGACTTCGACCGGGACGTGCATCTTCGCCTCGGCGTGCACCCCGGCACACGCGTCGCCCAGCGAGTCGGCGACGGCCCGAGCGGTGTCGGCGCCACGGGCACCGGAGAGCACCAACACCCGTCGCAGGCCCAGCCGTTCGGCCTCACCGGCGGTCGCGGTCAGTGCCGCGCCGGGGCGGAAGACGACCCGCATGGGCTGGGCCTCGTAGGCGAAGTCGAGGAAGCCCCTCACGAGCGCCGCTCCAGTACGAGGTCGAACTGTGCGAGCCGGAAGGGGTTGTCGATGCCGAACTCACGTGCCAGGGACGGGTCTTCGGTCGGGGTGAAGTCCTCGACGAGGCTCTGCTTGACTGCGAAGACGGCGTCGGAGTCGAGGTAGTCGCTGCCCGCGACGAAGATGTGGGTGGTGACGGGGGTGTGGCCGTCGGCCGAGGCGATGAAGTGGATGTGGGCGGGGCGGTAGGGATGGCGGCCGGTCGCCCTGAGGAGGTCGCCGACCGGGCCGTCCGTGGGGATGGGGTACGGGCTCGGCACACAGGTGCGGAACCAGAAGCGGCCCTCGGCGTCGGCGGTGAACAACCCCCGTCCGTTGCCCGCGGGTTGGACGTCCGGGCGCTGTACGTCGTAGAAGCCGTTGCCGTCGGCCTGCCACACGTCGAGGAGGGCGCCGGGGAGCGGGGTGCCGTCCCCCGACACGATCCGGCCGCTGACCACGCAGGGCTCGCCGCCGCCCACCAGGTCGATGTTCGCGCCGAGTTCACGGACCGGCGACTCGGTCATGTGGAAGGGGCCGAGGACCGTCGACTCGGTGGCGCCGGCCTCGCGGTCGCCGTTGATGGTCTCCACGAGCATCGACAGGCCGAGCACGTCCGACAGGAGGATGAACTCCTGCCGGGTGTCCGTGCAGGCCTGCCCGGTCTCCGTCAGAAAGCCGATCGCCCGCTCCCACTCCGCCTGGGTCAGCCGGGTTTCCAGCGCGAACGCGTGCAGATGCCGGATCAGGCCCGACAGCAGTTCGTGCAGGCGCGGGTCGGCGGTGTCCCGCAGACTCGCGACGGCCTCGTCCGTGACGGTGGCGTGAGTGGTCATTTACGGCTCCCTACCGGATACGAAATGTCAGCCGTGCCCGAGGATGCGGCGCAGCGCGTCCGTGAGCAACTGTTCGGCGTTCTCGGCCGCGTCGGCGTGGCGGAAGGCGACGTAGCCGTCGGGGCGGACGAGCAGGACGCCCCCGTCGGAGATCTCGCTCAGGCGGGCCCAGTCGCCGTACGGGTCCTCGTACTGCTGTCCGGGGCCGACGGTGACCGTGGCGATGTCGAGGGGCTGGGACTCGGCCGCGCGCAGCCAGGTCTCGCCGCCGATGCCGGTGAGGAGGGTGAAGCGGCCCTTGCCGACGGTGTCGAGGGTGGAGACGGTGCGGGTACCCGAGGTGATCCAGGCGTGCGGCAGCTTGGCGCCGGGGCGGGAGCTCGGCTGGTGGTACAGCTCCCGGTCGCGGTCGAAGCCGGGGTCGGGCGTGCCGTCGGGGACGATCGCGTCGGACGTGTAGCGCTGGTTGAGGTCGACGCCGTGCGCGTTGAACTCGTAGACCTTGTAGGCGATCGCCTCGCGCAGCGCGGCCCGCTGCTTCTCCGCGGCCTCGGTGGCGTCCTTGCGGGCCTCGATGTTGGCCCACAGCTGCTCGGGGGTCTGCGGGGAGAGTCCGTCGAGCGCCTCGAAGATCGGGGCGGTCTCACCGATGGACTTGTTGGCGCGGGTGACGATCTGCTTGCCGACGGGCGCGCGTTCGGCGTCGTAGGTGTCGAGCAGCTTCGGCGTGGCGGTCCCGTCGAGGACCAGCTTCAGCTTCCAGGCCAGGTTGTAGGCGTCCTGGATCGAGGTGTTGGAGCCGAGCCCGTTGGACGGCGGGTGGCGGTGCACGGCGTCCCCGGCGCACAGGACGCGGCCGTTGGAGTAGGTCTCGGCGTACATCTCGTTGACCGTCCACGCCGAGGACGACTTGATGGTCACGGCGATGTCGTCGTCGCCGACCAGCTGCCGTACGACGGACAGCGCGTACTCCTCGGTGAGGTCGGGGGCGCCGGTGCTCACGTCGTAGCCCCACACGATCAGCCACTCGTTCCAGGGGCTGACACAGCGCACCAGACCCGCGCCGATGCCGCCGACGGTGGCGCCGGGGGCGAGCACCCAGTAGAGGGTGGAGGGGCGGTGGGCGGTGTACTTCGTGAGGTCCGCCTCGAAGACGATGTTGATGCTGCCCGCGACCCCCATCTGGCCGCCCATCGGCAGCCCGGCGTCCTCGGCGACCTGGGAGCGGCCGCCGTCGGCGCCGATGAGGTACTTGGCGCGGATCGTGTACTCGTCGCCGCGCAGCCGGTCCTCGACGGTGACCGTGACGCCGTCCTCGTCCTGGACGAAGGACTTGTAGACCGTGCTGAAGCGGACGTTCGAACCGCGCGCGAGCGCCGCGTCGATGAGCACCGGCTCCATCAGGTGCTGCGGCATGTCGCACATGCGGGTCGGGCTGGCCAGGTCGTGGGCGGCCTGGACGAGCGGGTCGTTGCCCCAGGAGCGGATCCGGCCGAGTTCCTCGCCGGCGAGGCTGGTGCAGAACGTGGTGTTGCCCATGAGGTTCTGCGGGGTCGCCTTGGCCAGCACCTCGTGCTCGACACCGAGGTCGCGCAGGACCTCCATGGTGCGCTGGTTGGTGATGTGCGCGCGGGGCGTCCTGGTGAGGCGCGAGTAGCGCGTGACGACGATGTGGGGTACGCCGTAGGTGCTCAGCGCCAGCGCGGCGGCGGCACCGGCCGGGCCGCTGCCCACGATCAGTACGTCGGTCTCGACAACGTGCACGGCGGGACGCTCCAGGGGGTGAGACAGGTTGAGACTGGGGTCAGAAAGACACCGACTCTTCACGATCATCATGCGGGCCGAACACCCTCGGGTGTCTCATTACGAGACAGTTACAGCCCCGCGGCGGCCGCCGTCACGGGCCCGATACGGTGTGAGGCGTCATGACCATCGTGGAGCACTCCCCCGCCCTCGCCCCGCTGCGCCAGGCGCGCGAGCGGTTCCTGACCGGCCGCCCGCTGCCCGACGGCGTCCCGGACGAGGTCCTCGCCGCGTGGCGGCGCGCCCGCTTCTTCGGCGTACGGCACGACCTCGACGGTCCGCTGCACGATCCCGGACCGTCCGTCGAATCAGCCCTGTTGGAAGCGGCGCGGCCGGTGCTTGAGCGCATCGCGCCGGCCCTCGGCGGGCACTCGGCGCTGCTGCTGACCGACGAGCGGCCGCGGGTGGTGTGGACGGCGGGCGAGGTGCCCGGCGGCGACCGGTGCCGCGACCTGTCCGAGCGGGCGGTGGGCCACAACAGCGCGGCGCTCGCCCTGCGTGCCCGGCGCCGGGCCGAGGTGCACGGCCCCGAGCACTTCCTCGACGTGTGGCAGGACGTGTCCGCGGTCAGCGTGCCGCTGTTCGCCCCGGAGACCGGACAGGCGCTCGGCACGGTGACGGTCGCCTCCGGCCTGTGCGCCGACTGCGGCCCGCATCCCGGTGCCGCCCTCGCGGAGGCCGCGGCCGTCGCGGTGGAGGCGGAACTCCTCGCCCGCTCCCGTACGGCCGAACGGGTGCTCCTCGACGCCTACACCCGCGCCGCGCACGGCCCCGGCCGCGCGGTCGTCGCCCTCGACGGCCGCAACCGCCTGATCAGCGAGGCCGCCGTCCGCCTCGCCACCCCCCAGGTCCTGGCCGCCCTGGAACGCGCGAGCACGAGCCAGGGGTCGTACGACGCGACGCTCCCCGACAACGCCGGGTGCACCGCCGCGATCACTCCCGTACGGCACGCAGGCCGCGTCCTCGGGATCGTCGCGGTGCTCGAGGCGCGGGCCGTCGAGGTGCCGCGTCCCGTTCCGCGCCCCGTCCTGGGGCTCGCGGGCGGCTCGGGGCCCTGGCGGCACGCGGTCGCGCGGGCGGTCGAGCTGGCCCGGGTCCCGGAGCCGCTGCTGCTGACCGGCGAGCGCGGTACCGGCAAGACCGCGCTGGCCCGTGAACTGCTCGGTGAGACCGTGCCGTTGGTCGCCGACGCCGCCGAGTCGCCGGAACTGGGCGTGAAGTACAGCGAGTTGGCCGACGGCCGCCCGTTGCTCCTGCGGCACGCCGAGCGGCTGGCGCAGCCCGATGTCGCCGCGCTCAACTCCCTGCTCGAAGAACATCCGGACGTGCGTCTGCTGGTCACCTACACGCCGGGCACTCCCCCGGGCCCCTGCTTCCAGCGCCTCCTCGACACACTGGCCGCCCGGTCGGTCGCCCTGCCCGCGCTGCGTGAACGCCGGGAGGACGTACGGGAGTTGCTGCCGGTCCTGGTGCCCCGGCCGGCCCCGGGACAGCCGCCGCTCAGCTGGACGCTGGACGCGTTGCGGGCCCTGGAGGAACACCCGTGGCCCGGCAACGTCACCGAACTCGCGCATGTCGTCAGGACGTTGGCGGAACACCGGCAGGTCACCGGTCCGGTGCGGCGGGCCGAACTCCCCGACCCCGTCCGGGAGGGACCCGCGGCCCGGCGGCTCAGCCCGATGGAGCACGCCGAACGCGCCGCGATCCTGGCCGCGTTGCGCCGGCACGGCGGCAACAAGGCGCGGGCGGCCGCCGCGCTGGGCATCGGGCGTGCGACCCTGTACCGCAAACTGCGCGGCTATCAGGGCGTCTCGTGAGCAGCAGATCGACCAGGTCCGTCCGAGACTGAACCCGCTTATTTGATCAGGGCGTTCGCCACGACCACGACCACGCCGAGCAGCGCGTCCACCGCCCCGATGGCTACAGCGAGGGTCCAACTCCGCGCCGACCAGCGGGCGGTGACCAGGCCCAGGCAGAACAGCAGCGCGATGTTGAGGACGAAGGCCGCGTACTCGACGCCGTTCGCGGGCCACCAGCCCCAGCCCGCCCCGGCGAGCAGCAGCACGGTGGGCAGCGCGGCGGCGACCAGCGGCCACTCGTCGCGCAGGGTGCGCAGGGCGTCCCAGCGGCGGTGCGGGGCACGCTCGGCGATGTAGTGGGCGTACCCGTGGGCGAGCGCCGAGGCGCCCGCGGTCACCAGCAGCCACACGGCGTCGTAGCGGCGGCTGCCCTTGGACGTGTGCCCGTACTGGGTGAGCGCGGCGACCATCGAGCAGGCGAGGACGGCGCCGTAGACGCCTCCGAAGAGGATGTTCTCCCGCGTGTCGTGCGAGTGCGGCTGCGGGTCGGGGACGGCCTCCGTGGTCTGCGCCATGCCCTCCACGATCACCCGGCGCCACCCGCGCCGCCACTCCGCGACGAAGTGTCCTCCCACCTGGGCCGATGTCCCACACAGTGTCCACATCCGGGCCCTGCCGGTCCGGGCTAGGGTCGCGGCATGACGCACAGTTTCGTTGTCCGCATCCCCGACGCCGAGCTCGAACCCGAGCCGCTGGACCCGGCGCAGATCGTCTCCGGTACGCCCGAGGTGACCGGGAAGGTGGTGTGGGAGTCCGAGGACGGGCGGCAGATCCGGGGGATCTGGCAGATCACCCCGGGTGTGGTCACCGACACGGAGGCGGACGAGCTGTTCGTCGTGATCAGCGGCTCGGCCACCATCGAGGTCGAGGGCGGCCAGACCCTTGAGGTCGGTCCCGGGGACATGGCCGTGCTGCGCGCGGGCGACCGTACGACGTGGACCGTGCACGAGACGCTGCGCAAGGCGTACGCGATCACCCTCTGACGATCGCTGTTGATCCTCAACGGGCCGCCGCCACCGGCATGTTGTAGGGCGTGACGACCTGGATCGCGGACGGCAGGGTCGGGCCGGCCGGCGGCAGCGCGTCCTGGGCGCGCATCACGATCCGGCAGGCCTCGCGGACGTCCTGGCGCAGGTCGTGGTGGAGGACCGCCGACAGCCGCTGCTCGTGCAGCAGCCGGGTGTTGTCGTGGTCGAGGTCGTGCGCGACGAACACGGCGCACTCGCGGCCCAGGTCGGCGAAGGCGCGCAGGGTCGCGATGTTGCCGCCGCCGATCGAGTAGACCGCGCGGATGTCCGGGTCGCGCTTGAGGGCGGCCCGGACCAGTTCGTACTGGGTGGCGTCCAGGCCGTGGCCCTCGGTGATCTCGACGAGGGACCGGTCCGGGTAGCGGGCGCGCATGGTGCTGCGGAAGCCCATCTCGCGCTCCTCCTCGTTGCGGAAGAAACCGCTGCTCAGGCTGGTGAGGACGTTGCCGGGGCGGTCGCCGAGCCACTGGCCCATCAGGTAGGCGGCGGTGGCGCCCGCGGCCCGGTTGTCGATGCCGACGTAGGCGAGACGGGCGCTCGCGGGCAGGTCGGTGACCAGGGTGACGACCGGGATACCGGCGGCGACGAGCCGGCCGACGGCCGCGGTGATCTCGGGGACGTCCGGCGCCTTCAGGATCACGCCCTGCGAGCCGCGCCGGGCGATCCGGTCCAGCGTTGCGACGAGTTCCTTCACCGGCGCGGTCTCCCGGAAGTGGAAGCGGGAGCGCACCACGGCCGGGTGCAGATCGGGCAGCTCCGCCTCCAGCGCCACCCGTACGGCCGTGGAGAAGCGCTCGGGCGTCTGCATCACGATGTCGATCATGAACGTACGTCCGACCAGTCTGACCTGGGTGCGCTGCCGGTCGAGATCCGCGATGGCCTGCCGGACCTCACGCACGGTGCTCTCGCGGACACCGCCCCTGGCGTTCAGAACCCGGTCCACGGTGGCCTCGCTGAGGCCCGCCTGACGTGCGATTTCCCTGATCGGGAAGGGGTGGCCCACCGGTCGTCTCCTTGAGGGGTTTTTGATGGCTCGCTGCCGGTTGTTCGAAGGGTTTGTACTGACAAGAATGACAGGACCGCACCACCACGTGACCCGAGGGGACGACGATGTCCTTCACATCCGAAGAGCGCCCCGCCTGGCTCACCGAGCGGGACTGCGATCTCGACGCCTTCCGCACGCTCGTCGAGCGGCCCACCGACCTCGGCGACTTCCCGTACGCGTCCTCGGTCGAGCGGAACGTCCTCGTCTACGACAGCGACCGGCTCCGCAAGACGGTGGCGGCCGGTGAGCGCCGCGAGGTGCAGGCCGAGCTCGTGCGGGTGTTCGCCGAGGGGCCCGGCATCATGGTCCTGCGGGACGCGTTCCCGGACCCACAGGTGGTGGACCGTGCGACCGAGGTCTTCGAGGCGCTGATCGCCGAGCAGCACGCCTCGGGCGCGGGCGCCGGGGACCACTTCGCGAAGCCGGGGGCCAACGACCGGGTGTGGAACGCCCTGGAGAAGGCCGCGCTCTACGACCCGGAGGCGTTCGCCGACTACTACGCGAACGACATGCTGGCCCTGGTGTCGGAGGCCTGGCTCGGCCCCGGCTACCAGGTCACCTCGCAGATCAACGTGGTCCACCCGGGCGGCGCGGCCCAGACCGCGCACCGCGACTACCACCTCGGCTTCCTCGGCAACGAGACCGCCGCCTGCTACCCGGCGCACGTCCACCGCCTCTCCCCCGTGCTCACCCTTCAAGGAGCCGTCGCGCACTGCGACATGCCGGTGGAGTCGGGGCCGACGATGTACCTGCCGCACTCGCAGAAGTACGAGCCGGGCTATCTGGCGTGGCGACTCCCCGAATTCCAGGCCTACTTCGAGGCCCACCACATCCAACTCCCGCTCGCCAAGGGCGATGCCGCGTTCTTCAACCCGGCGCTGTTCCACGCGGCCGGCACCAACCGCACCGCCGATGTGCGGCGCATGGCCAACCTGCTCCAGGTGTCCTCCGCGTTCGGGCGGGCGATGGAGACGGTGGACCGCGAGGCCGTCAGCAACGCGGTCTTCCCGGTGCTGCTCGGGCGGAAGGCCGAGGGTGTGGGCGAGGAGTGGCTGGACAGGGTCGTCGCGGCCAGTTCTGAGGGCTACCCCTTCCCCACCAACCTCGACAACGACCCGCCCGTCGAGGGGCTCGCCCCGCCCTCGCAGGCCGACATCGTGCGCCGCGCGGTGCGCGAGGGGTGGGCCCCGCAGGCGCTCCGCGGGGAGCTGCGGGCCGGCGCCGAGCGGCGCGAGAGCTGAGGCGCACCCCCGAACGACGTTCACCGTCTCGCGAGCAACCCCCCGCGAGAGACAGCAGCAAGAAACCCGCACCTCTCAAGAAAGCAAGAGCCCTCATGCGCATCGGAATCCTCGGCCTCGGCCGCATCGGCGCCTTCCACGCCGAGACCCTGTCCGGACTCGACGTGGTCGAGTCCCTCGTCGTGGCCGACCCGTTCGCGGAAGCCGCCAAGAAGGCCGGCGAACGGTTCGGCGCCGAGGTCGCGGACTCCCCCGAGGCCGTGCTGGCCGCCGGGGTCGACGGTGTCGTGGTGGCCGCGGCGACCGACGCCCACCCCGGCCTGATCCTGGCCGCCGTGGAGGCGGGCATCCCGGTCTTCTGCGAGAAGCCCGTCGCCAGGACGATGGCCGAGGGCGTCCAGGTCCTCAAGGCGGTCGAGGGCAGCGGTGTGCCGATCCAGATCGGCTACAACCGCCGCTTCGACACCGGCTTCGTCAACGCGCGCGCCGCCGTGCACTCCGGCGAACTGGGCAAGCTGCACACCGTGCGCTCCACCACCCTGGACCCGGCGCCGCCGCCCGCCGCGTACATCGCCGCCTCCGGTGGCATCTTCCGCGACTGTTCCGTGCACGACTTCGACATCATCCGCTGGGTCACCGGCCGTGAGGTCGTCGAGGTGTACGCGGTCGGCGGCAACCGGGGCGCCGAGTACATCAAGGAGGCGGGCGACGCCGACACCACCGGCGCCATCCTCACCCTGGACGACGGCACCATCGCGGTGGTCTCCAACTCCCGCCACAACGCCCGGGGTTACGACGTCCGCATGGAGATCCACGGCTTCACCGACTCCATCGCGGTCGGCCTGGAGGACAAGCTGCCGCTGCGCTCCGTGGAGCCCGGTGTGACCTTCCCCGCGGGTGTCCCGCACGACTTCTTCATGGACCGCTTCACCGCCGCCTACCGCGCCGAACTCACCGCGTTCACCGAGGTCGTGGCCGGCACCCGCACCTCCCCCTGCACCGTCGCCGACGCGCTGGAGGCCGGCTGGATCGCCGACGCCTGCACCCTGTCGCTGCACGAGCACCGCCCCGTCACCATCCAGGAGGTACGCGAAGCATGAGCGGTCCGGGCCGGGAACCACTGCGCATCGGAGTACTGGGAGCGGCTCGGATCACCGAGCAGTCCCTGATCGGGCCGGCCCGGACGACCGGCCACCGCCTCGTGGCGGTGGCCGCCCGCGACCGGGACCGCGCGGAGGCGTACGCCGCGGCGCACCGCGTCGAGCGGGTCGCGGACTCGTACGCCGACCTGATCGCCGACCCGGAGGTGGAGGTCGTCTACAACCCCCTCGCCAACGGTCTGCACGGACCGTGGAACCTCGCCGCGCTGGAGGCGGGCAAGCACGTCCTGTCGGAGAAGCCCTCGGCGAGCAACGCGGAGGAGGCGGCCGAGGTCCGGGAGGCCGCGACGAAGGCCGGCACGGTCTTCATGGAGGCCTTCCACTACCTCTTCCACCCGGTCACCCGCCGCCTGCACGAGTTGCTGGCCTCCGGCGAACTCGGCGAACTGCGGCACGTCGAGACGCTCGTGGCGATCCCGGCCCCGCCGGACACCGACCCGCGCTGGTCGCTCGACCTGGCCGGCGGCGCCGTCATGGACCTGGGCTGCTACAGCCTGCACGCCCAGCGCATGCTGGCCCCCTGGGCGGGCGGCGCGCCCCGGCTGGTCTCGGCCCGGGGCGGCGAGCGCGCGGGCGCACCGGGCGTCGACGAGTGGCTGGACGCCGATCTCGCCTTCCCGAGCGGCGCCACGGGCTCGGCCCGCTGCCACATGGCCTACGACGAGATGGTGATGAGCTGCCGGATCACCGGCAGCCGGGGCGAGGCGTTCGCGCCGAACTTCGTCCTCCCCCACCTGGACGACCGGGTCGTGATCCGCACGACGGACGGCGAACGCACGGAGCGGCTCGGCCGCCGCTCCTCGTACACCTACCAACTGGAGGCGTTCGCCGCCCGGTTGAGGAACGGCGCACCTCTGCCGCTGGGCCCGGACGACGCGGTCGCGACGATGACCCTCATCGACGAGTCCTACCGCGCGGCGGGCTTCGCGCCCCGGCCGCGGGTGTCGGATCTGCGGTAGACGAAGGTCGGGTACGGCTCCCCGACCACCCGCTCCCACGCCCGGACGACGTCGATGTCGTCCGGGCGTTCCGCGCGGGCCCGGGCGAACGCGATGACACACCGGGCGTGGACGTCTCCGGCGTCGGTTCGGCGGGTGAGGTCCAGCAGGGAGCGCAGGGCGGCCACCGCCTCCTCGGGCCGACCGGCGGCCAGCCGGTCCTGGACCTCGGTGTCGAGCGCGACGGCGAGAGCCGAGGCCGTGACGGCCAGTTCCGCCTCGACGCCGGGCACGCCGATCAGCTCGCTCAGGACGGCTTCGGCCTCCTCGTAGCGGGCGACGGCGGCGGTGTGGTCGCCCGCCAGGTCGAGGGCCCGGGCCAGGACCCTCAGGCGGCGTGCCGTCAGGGGACCGTGGGTCTCGCGGTCGGACTCGGCGAGCCGACGGGTGAGGGCGACCGCTTCGCGGGCGCTCGACACGGCCGACTCGGCGTCGTCTGCGCTCTGCTGACGGATGCTCAAATTGGCCAGGGCGCGGGCGAGTTGGTCCTCGCGGCGCCCGGAGCGCCGGTATGCGGCCACGGCCCGTTCCGTGTCCGCCACGGCCTTGAGGTGGTCGCCGCTTCGCCGGTGACAGCGGGCCAGGTCGTCCAGGGTGTCGGCGAGCAGCGGCTCGAAGACCTCCGGACGGTCGGCGGCGAGGCGGGTGTACAGCCCGGCCAGTTCCGTGAGGGTGGTCAACTGCTCGTCGTACGCTGCCGGTTCGTCGAGGACGAGGGCGAGGCAGCGCAGCGCCTCGGCGAGCAGCTCGGGCTGGTCGGCCAGTTCACGGGCCTCGGAGACCGCCTCGTCGGCGGCCGTGCGCGCGGCAGCGGGAGAGTCCGTCGCGCTGCGGCAGAAGGCCAGGTCCGTGAGGAGCCGGACGCGCAACGGCAGGACGAATTCCGGATAGAACCTCGCGATCGCCCCGTACACCTCGTCCCTCGCCTCGGGCCCGAGTGCCAAGGCCTCCTCGTATCGGCCGAGCGCCCGCAGTCCGCCGGCCAGCTCGACCAGTACCTGCGCCCGCAGCCGCAGGAAGCGCGACAACCGCCGCAGGGACATGGCCCGCAGGAGGGCGGCACACTCCAGGTACACGGCGACGGACTCCGCCGTACGGCCGGCGAGGGCGAACGCGAGGCCCTGCGTGCGCAGGGCGACCGGCAAGGCACCCAGGCTTCGGTCCCGCCGCGCGGGAGGCGGCGAGCCGCGGTACAACCGCACGCACTCACCGGCGAGTTCCTGGGCCTCCTCGGCCCGGCCGCCGAGGACGAGTGCCTGCGCCCGCGCGTGCAGGGCGCACGCGGTCAGGGCCGGGGACCTCCGCGCACCCGGCACACCCAGCGCCGCGTCCACGACGGTGCCGGCTTCCGCATACCGCTCCGCCAGCACCAGGGTGTGGGCGTGCACGACCAGTGCGCGGCTCAGCGCGTCCATGTGGTGTTGCCCGGGGCGGGTCTGCTCCGCCTTGGGGCGGTACAGGGCGACCGCTTCCTGGGCCCAGGCCGACCGGCGAGCGGGCGGCGGCAGGTGCAGCAGCGCCCAGCCGGGGACCGCGCAGTGCAGCAACGCGGCCCCGAGCAGCGGAACTCCCGGACCGGGAGCCAGGCGTGCCGTCACGCGCAACAACGGCAGCAGCATGCGGACCGGCCCCATCCGCGCCCCCCCTTTGTCGCCCGCGGTCAAGTAGGACTCAAGGCGAAGGACAACGGGGAACAGGCGGTGGTTGCGCCGGTCCCCCAAGAAGTGGCTATCGGTAGAACGCGGGCCGCTCCACCAACTCCACCTCCACCCGCACACCTTCCTCCAACGCCCGTACCCCCGCTTCGCACACGGCCGCCGACGCGTAGCCGTCCCAGGCGGTCGGGCCGGTGACCTCGCCGCGGCGGGTGGCGTCGACCCAGGTCTGGACCTCGCGGTCGTAGGCGTCTGCGAAGCGTTCGGTGAAGTCCTGGGCGATGGTGCCGCCCCAGCGGCCGGCCATGTTGGTGACCATGGCGTGGCCGTCGCCGATGCGGGCGGTGCCGCGTTCGCAGACGATCTCGGCCTGGACCTGGTAGCCGAAGCCGCAGTTGACGAACATCTCGACGTCGACGATCGCGCCGCCGTCGGTCTCGAAGACGACGAACTGCGGGTCCTGGAGGTCGTCCGGGGCGCTCGCGGAGGGGCGCGGGCGCAGCACCTGGACGGCCGTGATCTCGTGCCCGAGGAGCCAACGGGTCGCGTCGGTCTCGTGGGCCACGGAGTCGCTGATCAGCATGGAACTGGTGAAGAAGGGCGGGCTGGCCGCGTTGCGGTGCCGGTTGTGCAGCATCAGCGGTCGGCCCAACTGGCCTGTCTCCAGGAGGGACTTGAGCTTCATGTACTCGGCGTCGTAGCGTCGCATGAAGCCGACCTGGACCCGGCGGTGGCCGAGGCGCGCCTCGGCCTCCAGGACGCGCAGCGCGGAGGCCGCGTCGGGGGTGAGCGGCTTCTCGCACAGGACCGGGAGGTCGTGCTCGAAGGCCGTCAGCAGGGCCGCCTCGTGGGCGGGGCCCGGTGAGGCGATCAGGACCGCGTCGACGTCGGCCGCCGCCATCGCGGCGGCCGGGTCGGTGTACGCGGTGCAGCCCTCGATCCCGGACGCGATCCGTTTGGCGCGCTCGGCGTCGACGTCCACGACGGCGCTCACCCGGGCGCCGTTGACCACGTCCTCGATCCGGCGGACGTGGTCCGCCCCCATCTTTCCGGTTCCGACCACTGCCACTCCGAGCGTGTCGCGCGGGTTCATGGCCATCGGCCGTCCTTTCGGCTCGTCAGGGTCGTCACGTTGCTCACGTTCGTCAGGCGCCGCAGGAGCGGAGGAACTTGCGGGTGCGCTCCGCGATGGGGAGGGGCTTGTCCGGCTCGCACGGGTACATGTCCTGCTCGACGATCGCGAACAACTCGACGCCCAGGCGCTGCGCCGCGACCAGTACCGGCTCCAACTCCGGTACGCCGGACGGCGGTTCGCACATCACGCCACGCTGCACGGCCGGTCCGAACGGAATCTCGTTCCGGACGACGTCGGTGAGGATCTCCGGGTCGACCTGCTTGAGGTGCAGATAGCCGATGCGCTCGCCGTAGGTCTCGATCAGCTTGACGCTGTCGCCGCCGCAGTAGGCGTAGTGCCCCGTGTCCAGGCAGAGGTTGACCAGTTCGGAGTCGGTCGAGTCGAGGAAGTGCTCGACGTGGTCCTCCGTGTCGAGGTGGGTGTCGGCGTGCGGGTGGACGACGATGTCGAGCCCGTACGCCTCCTTGACCTCGTGCCCGAGGCGTTCCATGCCCTTGGTGAGGTGCGCCCACTGCTCGCCGGTCAGCTCCGGCGGCTCCAGGATCTCCGCGGTCTTGTCGTCCCGCCAGAAGGAGGGGATGACCACGAGGTGCTCGGCGCCCATCGCCTGGGTGAGTGCGGCCACTTGGCTCACGTGCTCCCAGGTGGCGTCCCAGACGGAGGGCCCGCGGTGCAGGCCGGTGAAGACCGTGCCCGCCGAGACCTTCAGGTCGCGGCGCGCGATCTCGTCCGTGAGCCGGGCCGGGTCCGTCGGCAGATAGCCGTAAGGACCCAGCTCGATCCACGAGTAGCCCGCCTGGGCGACCTCGTCCAAGAACCGCTGCCACGGCACCTGTTGGGGGTCGTCGGCGAACCACACGCCCCAGGAGTCGGGGGCGGAGCCCACCCGGATGCGGTCCAGAACGGGACGGTCGGGCATGTCAGGACGTCCCTTCGGAACCGCTGCCCGCCGAGGACTTGAGGTCCGTCTCCTCGGGGAGTTCATCGACGTCGACGCCGCGGACCTGGGACAACTCGTGCTTGAGTGCGGCGAGTTCGGTGCCGCCGGCCATGTGGTTGGTCAGCTCCTCCAGCGTGATCTCGCTGCGTTCGGCGGAGAGTTCCATCGTGCCCAGCCGCAGCACGCTGAAGTGGTCACCGACCATGTAGGCGTGGTGCGGGTTGTGCGTGATGAAGATGACCCCGAGACCGCGTTCGCGGGCCGCGGCCACGTACTTCAGCACCACACCCGACTGCTTGACACCCAGCGCGGCGGTCGGTTCGTCCAGGATCAGGACGCGGGCGCCGAAGTAGACGGCGCGGGCGATGGCCACGCACTGGCGCTGGCCGCCGGAGAGGGTGCCGATGGGCTGGTCGAGGTTGTCCAGGACGATGCCCATGTTGCGCAGTTCCTCGTCCGCGGTCTGCTTCATCCTCTCGATGTCGAGACGGCGCACGGGCCAGGGGCCGCGGGTCATCTCGGAGCCGAGGAAGAAGTTGCGCCACACCGGCATCAGCGGCACCACGGCCAGGTCCTGGTAGACGGTGGCGATACCGCGGTCCAGGGCCTGGCGCGGGGTGGTGAAGTGCACCGGCTCCCCGTCGACGAGGAACTCGCCCTCGGTGTGCTGGTGCAGCCCGGAGATGATCTTGATCAGCGTGGACTTGCCCGCGCCGTTGTCCCCCAGCACACACGTGACCTGGCCCGGACGGACCGCGAGGTTCACCCCGTGCAGGGCACGCACATTGCCGTAGGACTTGCCCGCGTTGCGGAGCTGGACGAGGGGATGGTCCCCGTCCGTGGGCGGCGTGTCGGTCAGGATCGCGCCGTGGGTGCCGGTCGTGTTGTCGGTCATCGAGGTCACCTCCGGGTCGCGGTGCGCTGCACCCACAGATTGATCATGACGGCGCCCAGCAGCATCACGCCCAGGAACGCCTTGAACCAGTCGGGATTCCAGCCGGCATAGACGATGCCCTGCTGGACCATGCCGAACATGAACGCCCCGAACACCGGGCCGATCGCCGAGCCGGCACCACCGGTCAGCAGACAGCCGCCGATGACGGCCGCGGAGATGTAGATCAGCTCCTGCCCGACACCCTCGCCGGACTGCACGGTGTTGAAGGAGAACAGCTGGTGCATCCCGATGAACCAGGCACCGAAGCCGACCAGCATGAACAGCGAGATCTTCGTGAACGCCACCGGCACACCGACAGCACGCGCACTGTCCTTGTTCCCGCCGACCGCGAAGACCCAGTTGCCGTACTTGGTGCGCAGCAGCACCCAGGTGGCGATCGCGGCGAACACCAGCCACCACACGATGGTGATCTTCACCTGGACGCCGCCGACATCAAAACTCGACGCGAAGACCTTCTTGGCCTGGTCGAAACCGTCCATGTTGCTGATGTCGTCGGTCGCCACGTTCCCGGTCACCAGCTTGGTGACCGCGAGATTGACACCCTGCAGGATCAGGAAGCTGCCCAAGGTGACCAGGAAGCTCGGCAGACCGGTCTTCACCACCAGCCAGCCGTTGAGGAAGCCGATCCCCAACGACACCAGCAGCGCGACGATCACACCGACCCACACGTTCATCGTGAGCTGGTAGCTGAGCATGCTCGCGGTCAGCGCGGA
>NZ_JBSFKO010000055.1:16987-56975 GCF_053598575.1 Streptomyces sp. NPDC001100 | reverse complement strand
GGCCGCTCGCTCGCTTCTAAGACGGGCTGGAGCGGAGCGAGTCAAGGGTGGCCCGCAGGGCCATCGCCGCAGGCGACGCGGAGCGCAGCGCAGCGCCCTTTACTCGGTCCGCGGAAGCCCGACACTGACAAAGAAGCGAGTGGCCCACCAGCACCATCAAAACACCGGCAACACGAACGCCGGCGTCAGTGCGTCAGTGCACATCCCCCATGAGCTCCCGCACCTTCTTCCGGTACATCCACACCGCCACCCCGGCAAGCACCGCCAGAACGGCCTGCAACGCGACGATGCCTGTCTTGTTCAGGTCCACTCCGGCGATCGACAGCAGACCCGTCGTCGCGTCGCCCGCCGTGACCGCGAGGAACCAGACGCCCATCATCTGGGAGGCGTACTTGGCGGGAGCCATCTTCGTGGTGACGGAGAGGCCGACGGGGGAGAGGGTCAGTTCGCCGACCGTCTGGACGAAGTAGATCGCCACGAGCCACATCGCCGCCGCCTTGTGGCCGCCGTCGGCGATCGCGAGCGGGGCCAGGAAGAGGAAGAAGGACGCGCCGATGAGGACCAGGCCCATCGCGAACTTCGTCGCCGTGCTCGGCTCCTTGCCGCGGCGGGCCAGGGCCAGCCAGGCCCAGGCGAAGACCGGGGCCAGCGCCATGATCATGACCGGGTTGACCGACTGGTACCAGGAGACCGGGAAGTCCCAGCCGAAGATGGTGTTCTTCGCCGAGGAGTCGGCGAACAGGGACACCGTCGAGCCGCCCTGGTCGTAGATCATCCAGAACACGGCCGCGGCGACGAAGAACCAGATGTACGCCGACATCTTCGACTGGTCGGCGCGGTCGAGGTCCTTGTCGCGCTTGATGCGGGCGATGACCACGACAGGGATGAGCAGACCGGCGACGGTGATGGGGACCAGCAGCCAGTTCAGCGTGTAGTGGCCGGAGAAGCCGACGACCGCGTAGAAGACCACGGCGACGGCCGCCCACAGCGCCGACTTGCGCAGCGTGGCCGCCTTCTCCTCGGCGGACAGCGGGGTGGGGACGACGCTGGAGCGCGAGCTCAGGTGGCGCGTGCCGAGCAGGTACTGGGCGAGGCCCAGGGCCATGCCGACCGCGGCGAGCGCGAAGCCGAAGTGCCAGTTGACGTTCTCGCCGACGGTACCGATGACCAGCGGCGCGGCGAACGCACCGAGGTTGATGCCGATGTAGAAGAGCGTGAAGCCACCGTCGCGGCGCGGGTCGTCCGGGCCCTCGTAGAGGTGGCCGACCATCGTGGAGATGTTGGCCTTCAGGAGACCGGAGCCGACCGCCACGAGGCCGAGGCCCGCGAAGAACGTGCCCGAGGACGGGAGGGCCAGGGTGAGGTGGCCGAGCATGATGATCAGGCCCGCGACGGCGACCGTCTTGCGGGGGCCGAGGACACGGTCCGCGAACCAGCCGCCGGGGAGGGCGAGCAGGTACACGAGCGACAGGTACACCGAGTAGATCGCGGTCGCGGTGGCCGCGCTCATGTGCAGGCCGCCCGGTGCCACCAGGTACAGCGGGAGCAGAGCCTTCATGCCGTAGTAGGAGAACCGCTCCCACATCTCGGTCATGAAGAGTGTGGCCAGTCCGCGGGGGTGGCCGAAGAAGGTCTTCTCGGAACCGGGGGTGCCCGGAGTCACCGAGTCCTTCGTCAGGCTGGACGCCATGGTCGTTCCTTGCTGGTTCGGGACGCGCGTGCAGGAGCGGGAGCGCGCCCGGTGGGGGGCGGCCGGCACCGGCGGGATCGGCACGTCCGTCCCCACGCCCTCGGGGAGTCCGCCCCGGGTCACGGGACGGTGGACGGCGACCACCGGGATCCACGCCCGGCGCGTACTGCGCTCGGGCCCGGCCACAGGTCATTCCTTTCAAGGCTGGCGACGGCCAGCCCGCACACAAAAGAGACCTTCAGCAGTAAACGATCGCCAAAGGTCACCGGTGTTGCTACAGGCGTTCAGGTCACCATACGGCAGGACACTGCCGGAAATGGAAGGACTTGAGACATCGATCACAGGGGAAAATGGAACCGTGATCGGCTTTTCGAAGGTGGATACAAGGATGGCATCCCACAGACACAGGTTCGGACCGGAATCTTCACCGTCGTGAATCCGACTTCCCCCAAGGTAAGAATCACTCGTGGCGATCACACCTCGACCGCTGTCCGAGGCGGACTACCATCACCTCATGACCCGTGTACTGCTCGCCGAGGACGACGCGTCCATCTCGGAGCCGCTGGCCCGCGCTTTGCGACGGGAAGGTTACGAGGTCGAGGTGCGCGAGGACGGACCGACAGCGCTCGATGCCGGCATCCAGGGCGGCATCGACCTGTGTGTCCTGGACCTGGGCCTGCCCGGCATGGACGGCCTTGAAGTGGCCCGCCGGCTGCGCGCCGAGGGCCACACCGTCCCGATCCTCATCCTGACCGCGCGCGCCGACGAGGTGGACACCGTCGTGGGCCTCGACGCGGGCGCCGACGACTACGTCACCAAACCCTTCCGGCTCGCCGAACTGCTCGCCCGCGTCCGGGCCCTGCTGCGGCGCGGCGCCGCCGAGCCGGCGCAGCCGCCGGCCACGCACGGGGTGCGGATCGACGTCGAGTCGCACCGTGCGTGGATGGGCGACGAGGAACTCCAGCTCACCGCCAAGGAGTTCGACCTGCTGCGCGTTCTGGTGCGGGACGCCGGGCGGGTGGTGACGCGTGACCAGCTGATGCGTGAGGTTTGGGACACCACGTGGTGGTCGTCGACCAAGACCCTCGACATGCACATCTCCTGGCTGCGGAAGAAGCTCGGTGACGATGCGGCGAACCCTCGGTACATCGCCACGGTGCGGGGTGTCGGTTTCCGCTTCGAGAAGAGCTAGCCGGTCTACGCGCGACACCGCCGTGGTGGCTTGTGTGGGTGCGCGGGTGCGGGCCGGCTGTGGCTGGTCGCGCCCACGCGGCGGAGCCGAAGATCGACACGGCCCGCACCCCTAAGGGCGCTGCACACACCGGTTCTCTAAAAGTCACCGCCCGGAGGGTCCCGTGCGTCGTCGTCTTATTCAGTCCACCCTCGCTGTGGTGCTCGTCGTGATCGCCGTCTTTGGTGTGTCTCTTGTCATCGTGGAGACGCGCACGATCAGCAACAGCGCCCAGGAACGCGTGGATTCCGAGGCGCTCCGGCTGGCCAGCATCGTGGACAGCCGGATCCTCGGCGCGGAGATCGTCGACTCGGAGGTGCTGCGCACCCAGGTCACGGAGGATCGCTACGCCGTGATCCGCATCCCGGGCGACCCGGTGATCGAGGTCGGCACCAAGCCGACGGGTGACGTCATCCACTCCACCGCCAAGGGCGAGGAGGGCGAGACGGTCACCGTGGTGGAGCCGCGCTCGAACGTCACCCGCGAGGTCGGGCGGACGCTGCTCATCATCGGTGCCGTGGCGCTGCTCGCCGTCGTGGCCGCCGTACTGCTCGCGGTACGGCAGGCCAACCGGCTCGCCTCGCCGCTCACCGACCTCGCGGAGACCGCCGAGCGGCTGGGGTCGGGTGACCCGCGGCCTCGGCACAAGCGCTACAGCGTTCCCGAACTGGACCGGGTCGCCGATGTGCTCGACTCCTCCGCAGAGCGCATCGCCCGCATGCTCACCGCCGAGCGCAGGCTCGCCGCGGACGCCTCGCACCAGTTGCGTACGCCGCTGACCGCGCTGTCCATGCGCCTTGAGGAGATCACCCTCACGGACGACCCGGACACGGTGAAGGAGGAGGCGACGATCGCGCTCACGCAGGTCGAGCGGCTCACCGACGTCGTGGAGCGGCTGCTGACCAACGCGCGTGACCCCCGTACCGGCTCCGCCGTCTCCTTCGATCTCGACGAGGTCATCCAGCAGCAGCTGGCCGAGTGGCGGCCCGCCTACCGCAGCGCCGGCCGCGCGATCGTCAGCTCCGGCAAACGGCATCTGCAGGCCGTCGGCACCCCGGGGGCGGTCGCCCAGGTGCTGGCCGCGCTGATCGAGAACTCGCTCATGCACGGCGGCGGTACGGTCGCCCTGCGCACCCGGGTCACCGGCAACCAGGCCGTCGTGGAGGTCACGGACGAGGGTCCGGGGGTTCCGACCGATCTCGGTGCGCGGATCTTCGAGCGGACGATCAGCGGCCGCAACTCCACGGGGATCGGCCTGGCGGTCGCGCGCGACCTCGCGGAGGCGGACGGCGGCCGGCTGGAGATGCTGCAGGCGCAGCCGCCGGTGTTCGGCCTGTTCCTGTCGCGCACGCCGCCGACGAAGCGGCTGCCGGCGGACGAGGAAGAGCCCACCGTCCGCTGAGGCGGAGGAGCGGGCCGTTCAGCTCACGCGCTGTTTGGGGCGGGACAGCGACTGCGGCTCGGACGGCTTAGGGAAAGCGTCGGTCTCCACGACCGGTTCCTCGGCCGGCAGCGCCTTGAACACCCAGGTGCGGTACGACCAGAAGCGGAACAGGGTGGCGATGCCGATGCCGAGCACCTTGAAGACGTTGCGCTGCAGCGAGCTGTCCCAGCCGAAGCCGTAGATCGCCGCGAACAGGACGCCGTTCTCGATCACCAGGCCGATCAGGCTGAACGCCAGGAACAGGGTGAGTTCCTTGGTGCGCGCGCTCTTGTCGCGGTCGCGGTAGGTGAAGTAGCGGAAGCCGACGTAGTTGCACCCGATGGCGACGATCGTCGCGATCACATTGGCGCGCACGGCCTGCAGGCTGGTCAGGTGCCACAGCAGGTTGGAGACCGCGAAGTTCACCACGGTGCCCACCACGCCCACCGCACCGAACTTGGCGACTTCGTGCGCGAGCCGTTTGAAAGGCCCTTCGGAACCACGTTCCATGGGTGTGCAGGCCCCTGTCATCTCGGGTGTCATCGCGGATTCGTCGACCCAGCCATGCTAACCATCGCATTCCCCCGCCGCCCGCGAAGCCGCTCACAGGTCGGGAAGAGACCCGGAAAAGAAGGGTAAGAGGTACGGAAATCGGGCCCCCGCCGCGTGACCGATACCCTGGGGGAGTGACGTTCCCGGTAGTCGGCATGGTCGGCGGGGGGCAGCTCGCTCGTATGACACACGAGGCGGGCATCCCGCTCGGCATCAAATTCAAGCTTCTGAGTGACACCCCTCAGGATTCCGCGGCGCAGGTCGTCGGCGATGTCGTCGTCGGCGACTACCGCGACCTCGACACGCTGCGTGACTTCGCGCGGGGCTGCGACGTGATCACCTTCGATCACGAACACGTGCCCACCGAGCATCTGCGTGCCCTGGAGGCGGACGGCATCCCCGTGCGCCCGGGCCCGGACGCGCTCGTGCACGCCCAGGACAAGGGCGTGATGCGGGCCAAGCTCGTCGGGATCGGTGTGCCGTGCCCCAGGCACCGCATCGTCGCCGACCCGGCTGACGTGGTCGCGTTCGCGGCGGAGGGCGACGGCTTTCCCGTCGTACTCAAGACCGTCCGCGGCGGCTACGACGGCAAGGGCGTGTGGGTCGTCGAGTCGGCGGAGGAGGCGGCCGACCCCTTCCGGGCCGGTGTCCCGGTCCTCGCCGAGGAGAAGGTCGACTTCGTACGGGAGCTGGCGGCGAACGTCGTCCGCTCCCCGCACGGCCAGGCCGTCGCCTACCCGGTCGTCGAGTCCCAGCAGGTGAACGGCGTCTGCGACACCGTCATCGCACCCGCCCCCGACCTCGACGAGTCCCTCGCCCTCCAGGCCGAGGAGATGGCGCTGCGCATCGCCAAGGAACTCGGTGTCGTCGGCCATCTCGCCGTCGAGCTGTTCCAGACCGGCGACGGCCGCATCCTCGTCAACGAACTCGCGATGCGCCCGCACAACTCCGGTCACTGGACCCAGGACGGCGCGGTCACCAGCCAGTTCGCCAACCACGTCCGCGCGGTCCTCGACCTCCCGCTGGGCGACCCGCGCGCCCGCGCCCCCTGGACCGTGATGTGCAACGTCCTGGGCGGCGACTACCCGGACATGTACTCCGCGTACCTGCACTGCATGGCCCGCGACCCCCAGCTGAAGATCCACATGTACGGCAAGGACGTGAAGCCCGGCCGCAAGGTGGGCCACGTCAACACCTACGGCACCGACCTGGCCGACGTCCTGGACCGCGCCCGCCACGCAGCCGGCTATCTGAGAGGCACGATCACCGAATGAGCTCCGTCGCAGGACCCGCCGTCGTAGGAATCGTCATGGGCTCGGACTCCGACTGGCCCGTCATGGAGGCCGCCGCCAAGGCCCTCGACGAGTTCGAGATCGCCTACGAGGTCGACGTCGTCTCCGCACACCGCATGCCGCGCGAGATGATCACGTACGGCGAGCAGGCCGACGGCCGCGGCCTCAAGGTGATCATCGCGGGCGCGGGCGGCGCCGCCCACCTGCCCGGGATGCTCGCCTCGGTGACCCCGCTGCCGGTGATCGGTGTCCCCGTACCGCTGAAGTACCTGGACGGCATGGACTCGCTGCTCTCCATCGTGCAGATGCCGGCCGGCGTCCCCGTCGCCACCGTCTCGGTCGCCGGCGCGCGCAACGCGGGACTCCTCGCGGCCCGCATCTTGGCCACCCACGACGAGGAACTCCTCGTCCGGATGCGGGAGTTCCAGCAGGAGCTGAACGACCAGGCCACCGAGAAGGGCAAGCGGCTGCGCGCCAAGGTCGACAGCGGCGCCGGCGGCAGCGGCTTCGGCTTCGGGAAGTGACGGGCATGACCTCGCTGGACCAGGCCCGGGAACTGCTCCGCGAGTTCCCGGTCGTCGACGGGCACAACGACCTGCCCTGGGCGCTGCGCAAGCAGGTCGGCTACGACCTCGACGCCCGCGACATCGCCGTCCATCAGAACGCGCATCTGCACACCGACCTCCCGCGGCTGCGCGAGGGCGGTGTCGGTGCGCAGTACTGGTCGGTGTACGTCCGCTCGGACCTGCCCGACCCGGTGCCGATGACGCTCGAACAGATCGACTGCGTACGGCAGTTGCTGGCCCGCTATCCGCAGGAACTGGCGCCCGCGCTGACCGCCGCGGACATGGAGGCGGCGCGCGCGGAGGGTCGTATCGCCTCCCTCATGGGTGCGGAGGGCGGGCATTCCATCGCCAACTCCCTCGGCACGCTGCGGGGGTTGTACGCCCTGGGCGTCCGGTACATGACGCTCACCCACAACGACAACGTGGCGTGGGCGGACTCGGCGACGGACGAACCGGGGGTCGGCGGGCTGTCGGCGTTCGGCCGGGAGGTCGTGCGGGAGATGAACCGCGAGGGCATGCTCGTCGACCTCTCGCACGTGGCGGCCACGACGATGCGCGACGCGCTGGACACGTCGACGGCCCCGGTGATCTTCTCCCACTCGTCGTCCCGGGCGGTCTGCGACCATCCGCGCAACATCCCCGACGACGTGCTGGAGCGGCTGCCCGCCAACGGCGGCATGGCGATGGTGACGTTCGTGCCGAAGTTCGTGCTCCAGGCCGCCGTGGACTGGACGGCCGCCGCCGACGACAACATGCGCGCGCACGGGCTGCACCACCTGGAGACCACCGAAGAGGCGATGAAGGTGCACCGCGCCTTCGAGGAGCACCACCCGCGCCCGGCCGCCACCGTCTCCACGGTCGCCGACCACCTCGACCACATGCGCGAGGTCGCGGGCGTCGACCACCTCGGCATCGGCGGCGACTACGACGGCACGGCCTTCACCCCGGACGGGCTGAACGACGTCTCCGGCTACCCGAACCTCATCGCCGAGCTGCTGGACCGCGGCTGGTCCAGGGCCGACCTGGCCAAGCTGACCTGGCGGAACGCGGTACGGGTGCTGGGCGCGGCGGAGGACGTGGCGCGGGAGCTCCGGGCGACGCGGGGGCCGTCCAACGCCACGATCGAGTCGCTGGACGGCTGAGGAACCGGTGGCCGGCGCGGCGCGGGAGCGGCCACTCCCGCGCCGTACCCCGAACGCCCCGCCCACCAGGAAGCCCCCACGTCAGCGTGCGACGGTGACCGTACTGCCGTAACGACGTACGGAGCCCGCCATGGCCGACCTCCAGGACCACCTGCACGCGACGACCGAGGTCGGCGAGCTCGACGACTTGGTCCACGAGCCCTTTCCCGCCGGGCCCTTCCCGCCGGACAGCGCGGAACCGTACGACCCCGTCTCCGACCCGGCCGCGGCGCCCCTGGAGCGCGCGCACGCCATCCTCGCCGCGCACCCGGTCGCCGACGGCTACAGCGGGCTGCCGTGGGCGTTGCGGCATCTGCCGTGGTTCGACCTGGAGCTGGGGGAGAGTTCCGTGGACACCGATGTACCGCGGCTGCGGGAGGGGCATGTGGGCGCGCTGTTCTGGTCGCTGCATCTGCCGGAGGGGCTGGCCGGGGACCGGGCGGTCGGCGCCACGCTGGAGCAGCTCGACCTCGTGAACACCGTGGTCCGCGCCCACCCCGAAGGGCTGCGGCTGGCGTACACCGCGGGGCAGACCACCGACGTGCGCAACTGCGGCCGCGTCGCCGTGCTGCTGGGCCCCGCCGGAGCCCCCGCGCTCGGCGACTCGCTGGGCATCCTGCGCTCGCTGCACGCGCTGGGGCTGCGGGTCCTCACGCTGTCCGGGGTGTCCTGGGCGAGCGAGGCGGGGCTGACCCGGTTCGGCGAGGAGGTCGTGCGGGAGATGAACCGCCTCGGGGTGCTCGCCGACCTCTCCGGCGCCTCCGAGGAGACGATCCGCCGCGCGCTCGCGGCCTCGAAGGCACCGGTGCTGTTCACCCGCTCCGCCGCCCGCACCCTGCGCCCCCACCCGGCGAACCTCTCCGACGGAATCCTCGCCGCGGTCGGCGCCGCCAAGGGCCTGTGCATGGTGCCGCTCACCGCCGAGCAGACCGGCCCGTCCGTCCGGGACGTCGCCGACCACCTCGACCACGTCCGCCGGATCGCGGGCCCGGAGTCCGTCGCCCTGTCCGGCACCTACGACGCCGGCACCGCCCACCCGCAGGACCTCGCCGACGCCTCCTGCTACCCGAACCTCTTCGCCGAGCTCCTCCACCGCGGCTGGTCCGAGCCCGACCTCGCCCTGCTCAGCTGGGGCAACGTCCAACGCGCCCTGCGCAGCGCCGACTTCACGGCCCGCGCCGCCCAGCAGCGCCGCGAGCCGTCGACGGCGAAGATCGCCGAGCTGGACGGGTAGGTCGCCAAGCGGTTCTACGGGTGGTCGATCCGGCAGAGGCAGAACGGATGCCCTGCCGGATCGGCGTACACCCGGAAGTCCTCCTTGTCCTGCCGCTCCAACAGCCGCGCGCCGAGCGCCAGTACGGCCTGCTCCGCCGCCTCGATCTCCTCCCACGTCGATCCGGCGTCGAAGTCGAGGTGGAACTGCTGCGGCCGGTCCGCGCTCGGCCACTCGGGCGGGGTGTACTCCGCCTCCGGCACCCGCTGGAAGGCGATCCGCGGCCCGTCCGGGATGTCGAGGACGACCCACTCCTCGTCGGCGGCGCGGGGCGTGCCGCCCAGGACGCCGGCGTAGAACCCGGCGAGCGCGAGCGGGTCCGGGCAGTCGATCACGATGGAACGGAAGCGAATGGCAGTCACGTCGACCTCCTGAGTCAGCAGGCGCAGAGGCAGAACGGGTGCCCCGCCGGGTCGGCGTACACCCGGAAACCGCGCGAGCGGTCCTCGGCGTCCAGCGGGGTCGCGCCCAGTTCCAGGACGCCCTTCTCGGCCGCGTCCAGGTCCTCGACGGTCAGATCGAGGTGGAACTGCTGCGAGTCGGCGGGCGCCGGCCACTTCGGCGGTACGTGCCCCGGCGCCCGCTGGAACGCCAGCGACTGTCCGCCGGCGACCTTCAGGTCCATCCAGTCGCCCTCTCCGTCGGCGGTGCCGCCCAGGATCTCGGCGTAGAACGCGGCGAGCGCGCGGGGGTCGGGACAGTCCAGGACGACGGTGCCCAGCTTGGCGATGGCCATGACGAACTCCTTCGGGTTACCCATATACGGCGTCAGCCGGTAACGGTTACCTCATGCTCCCGCATTGGAGGTAACGTCGCAAGCATGAGTGAGAGAGTTCCCGCGCCCGGCGACCTGGCCCTGATCGAGGCCCTGGTGAACACGCTGGACATCGAGGCGGGAGCCGACGCGCTGGACACGGAGGAGGGCCGGGCCCCCTTCGGGCTCGCGGAGGGGGAGACAGAGACGGCCCGCGAACTCCGCGAGTCCCTGCGCGCCACCCTGCTCGCCCACGCGGGCCACCCCGCGCACCAGGACGTGACCCCGCTCGGCGAACTCCTCGCGCGCGCCCCGCTGTTGATCGCGCTCGACGCCCGGGACGGTTCCGCCCGGCTCACCCCCGCCGACGTGGAACCCCTGCTCTCCCGCGTTGCGGCGGCGATCGCCCAGTCCCTCGTCGCGGGCACCTGGCCCCGCCTCAAGGCCTGCGAGGCCCCGACCTGCCACTGGGCGTACTACGACCGCAGCCCGGCGGGACGGGGGCGCTGGTGCTCGATGGCGGTGTGCGGGGCGCGCGCGAAGATGCGGACGTACCGTGCCCGGCAGGCCGGAGAGCCGTCCTGACCCGACGGTTGGGCTCGACGGCGTCTCCTAGCCCTTCGTCTCGCCCCCGCCGTCCGCCTGCGCGGCCCGCGACCCCACCAGCAGCAGGCACGTGACGGCGACTCCGGCCACCAGCCCCGCCAGCACCAGCAGCGGATCCAGCGGACGGGACGTCGACGCGGTCTGCTGGACCTGTGCGGCCTGCGGCGCGGTCGTCGCGGGCGCCGGTGTGGCCGCCGCCGTCGGCATCGACATCGCGTGGGACGGGGACGAGGAGTGCGCGGGTGTCCTCGCCACGGCGGTCCGGTCCGGCACGGTGGCGTGCTGCTGCCCGGAACCGGACGACCCGGACGAGCCCGACGACGAGCCGCCGTGCTGGTGCGCCGTGGGCGCCGCCGATGTCGCCGGTGGTGGTGCCGCCTTCACCACCAACTGGGCCGTCATGCCCGGGTGGACGGTGCAGACATAGCCGTACGAGCCCGCCGTGCCGAACGTGAAGCTCCAGCTTCCGCCCTTGCTCAGCATGGGCGAGTGGATCGCGACCGGACCCGACGTGGTCTTCACGTCGTGCGGTGCGGTGTCCTCGTTGGTCCAGGTCACCGTCGTGCCGGCCGTGATCGTCAGCGCCGTGGGCGAGAAGGCGTACCCCTTCATCACCACGTGGTACGAAGCGGCCGACGCCTGTCCGGCGGGCAGCACCAGCAGACCGAGAAGGGCGAGTACGGCGGCCGCGGCACCCGGCACCGCCCGCCCCGCCGCCCTCACGCGAACTCCGCGGCGACCAGCAGCCGCAGCCGCGTGGCGGGACGACCGGCCCGGAAACCCGTGGCCCGCCGCAGCAGCCGGTACGGCAGCCGGGCCGTACCCACCACGAGCAGCCGGTCGTCCGCGTGCTCGACGACGCGCAGCCGCAGCAGTACGGGGAAGGCGGTCCCGTCGATGTCGAGGTCACCGGTGAGCTGTAGCCGGCGACCCCCGGCGAACGGCTCCACGCGCTCGGAGGTGAGCCGGGCCGGGAGCCGCGGATCGTCGAACTCGAAGCGGAACAAGGGGTGTTCGGAGGAGTCGGGAACCATGAGGGACGCCCCGGCGAGGGCGATGCGGCGGCGCAGCGTGGGCAACGGGCCGTACCAGCAGGTGAGTTCGACGAGCGAGCGGCCGGGCGCCACCGGATAGTCGCCGGGCAGCGGCAGGCGACGGGTGCCGGTGTGCGACTCCGGTGGGGGCGGGACGGTGGGGAGAGTGACGGTTGTCATCCAGGTCTCCTGTGAAAGCGGTTCCGGAGTGGTGGTGAACACGTGGAGAATGAGCGGGCGCCGGTCCGGCCGACTGAGCCTCGGCCGGACCGGCGTCCTTGTCGTGCCGCGGACCGCGTCAGCAGCTGCCGGTGACGAAGTCCTCGGTGGGCGTGAGCAGTTGCTCGGCCCAGACCGTGTGCATCTTCACGTAGCCGTCGACGTCGAGCAGATCGGTGACCTGCTGCCCGAGCGACTCCTCCAGGTGTGCCTTGTTGATGTGGTTGAGCAGCACGCTCAGCGTGCTGTCGAGCACCGTGCCGCCGCCCTCGGTGACGGGCTTGAGGATCGTCTCGACCCACACCGTGTGCATCTTGATGTAGGAGTCGAGCGCGAGCGCGTCCTGCACCTGCTGGGCCGGGGAGCGTTCCAGGTGCGCGGTGTTGATGTGCTGGAGGATCGGCAGCAGTACGTCCTGGACGCTGGTGCACTGGGTGCTGCCGCCGTCGGACCCGGTCGGCGTGGTGGTGGGTGTGGCGGTCGCCGTGCCGGTGGGCATGGGCATGCCGGTCGGGGTGGCCGTCGGGGTGGCCGTGGGCGTGCCGGTCGGGGTCGCCGTCGGCGTGGCCGTGGGTGTCGTACCGCCGCCCGTGCCGCCGCCGTCGTCCGCGACGACCTTCACGGACGACACCATGTCCGGGTGCACGGCGCAGTAGTACTCGTACGTCCCGGCCTTGGTGAACGTGTACGACCAGGAGTCGCCCTGGTTCAGGGTGCCCGAGTCGAACTTCACCGGGGCCTTCGTGGTGGTGACCGTGTGCGGCGCGGTGTCGTGGTTGGTCCACCGGACGGTCTGGCCGACCTTGACGACGAGCTGCTTGCCGTCGCCGAACTTGTAGTTCGTGATGTCGACCTGGTAGTCCGGCTCGGCAGCCGCCGCGGGCTGCACCTCGGCCGCTGCGGGCGCCTGAGCCGCGCCCGCTGCCGCCGTGTCCGAGGTCCCGCCGGAGCCGGAGGCCGCCTGCAGCAGCCCCAGGCTGAGCACGGCCGCGAGGGCCGCGCCGAGCCCGGCGACCAGCAGGGCCCGGTTGCCGGCCGGTGAGCGGCGCCGCCGGTCACCGGTCTCTTCAGTGCGTTTCAAAACAACTCCTTTGTTCCATGGGGGAGTTCAGCGGCCGGGGTCGGCCGTGACCAGCAGACTCGTCACGGCGAGCACGACGAGGACGAGCCCCGTCTCCGCCGCGACCGAGTAACCGAAGGGCCGCACGGTGGCGGCGTCGCCGCGCAGCAGCACGGCGAGATCGAGGCGGGTGCGCGTCCACTGGCGGCTGCACCAGGCGGCGGCCAGGACGACGGCGAGGACGCCCGTCTTGAGAAGCAGCAGATGCCCGTACGAGGTGTGCAGCAGGGCGTCGTAGGACCCCACGATCTGCCAGGCGAGCACCAGACCGGCGGCCACGATCGCCGTCACGCTCACGGCGGCCAGCTTCGAGTAGCCGGGCACCACGGCCGCCAGCTCACCGGGCTCGCGGCGCGGCAGCACGGCCACCGTGAGCATGGTCAGCCCGCCGATCCAGAGGGAGACGCCGAGCAGATGGACGAGGTCGGCGACGGCGCCCCAAGTCGGCTCGGTGCCCTCGGAGTTGTGACCCGCCATGCCGGTCGCCCGCAGCAGCCCGAGGGCCACCGCGCCGGCCCCGACGCGCCAGCCGGGCGAACGGGCGGTCCGCGCACCGCCCTGCAGCAGCGCGGCCAGCACCACGGCCGCGAGCACCCACAACAGGCCCCGGGCGGCGAGCGCGATACCGGGCTCGGTGGTGAGGACGTCGGTGTACGTCGCCGGGCGCAGCGCGTCCCGCAGGCCGCCGAGCGCGGTGTACGCGCCCTGCAGGCCGAGGGCCGCCACGGTCGACGCCAGCCCGCACGTCCAGGCCAGACCGAGCAGCATCCGCGCCCGCCGCTCGCCCGCGCCGCGCGGCCACAGCAGGGCGACGAAGGCGAGGCCGCCCACGAACAGGGCCAGCGACAGATATCCGGTCCAGCGGGCGGCGACGAGGCCCTTGCGCACCGAGGGGGAAGGTGCGGGAGCGGCCGTGGCCTCGCCGCCGCGGTCCTGGGTGGTCCGCGCGCCGATGTCGAAGGTCAGCCGCCCGGAGGTGGCGTGACCGTCCTCCTCGTCGATGACGGACCAGGTGAGCTTGAGGGTGTCCCCGCTCGCGTGGGGGAGCGCGACCCGCACCGTGGCACTGCCCTTGCCCGGAACCCGGGTCACGGGCAGCCGGTCGCCCTCCGGCGTCATGACACGTATGTCGGCGGGGTCGACGGCCTCGTCGAAGACGAGGGCGAGGCCGTCGGGAGCCTTCTCCAGCCGGGCACCGTCCTTCGGCGTGGAACGGACCAGCTCGGTGTGGGCGGCGGCGGGGGTGGTGGTGAGGAGACCGAGGAGGACGGCGGAGAGCAGAACCAGGAGAGCGCGGCGGACGGTCGTCACGGTCGTCACGGGGTGGCCTCCGGCGACGGGGACGCGGAGGAAGCCGGTGCCGCGGTGGCGCCCAACAGGCCGTCCAGCGGTGCGAGTCCGACGCACGGCGAGGGCTGCGCGGTGGGCTCTTCGGCGTCCGCGCCGTCGAGGACGCCGAAGAGGGACTGGGTGAGGCCGGTCAGGAGCGGTGCCACGACACGCACCTCGCCGTCCTCGCAGCCGCCGCTGTCGGAGGGCGGCGCCGTGGTCGAGGAGCCGGAGGGGGAGGGGGTGGGGGACGGGGAGGCGGGGGTCGGCGTGGGCCCGTAGGTGGGCGAGGTGCCGTGGTCGTACCCGGTGCCGGTCTGTCCGGTACCGAGGCCGGTGCCGGATTCCGTGCCGGACCCGCCGGTCACCGGGAACACCCCTGTGCCGCCCGGGACTTGGGCCTCCGAACCGCCCGGGGCGGAGTCGGCCGGAGCCGTTCCGGCGGCCGGTGGCGCGGTGGCGGCGGGAGGCGTGGCGGCGGGAGCGGCGGCCTCGCCGGAGGCGGTGGGGGCGCCGATGCCCGACGCGTAGCCGAGCACGATCACCACGGCTCCGACCAGCGCGCCCGCGACCAGCTCGTCGCGGTGATCTCTCGGCCACTCCGCCCGGCGGAACAAGGGCATGATGAGACACTCCTGGCATGCTCAGGTCAATCCGGCCGCGGAATGCGGCGGACGCGACTCAGTGCAGTGGAGTGCGGATTCCCCGTGACTACGGGCCAGTTAACCGCCTGTTGCCTGGCTCTCTTTCGGGTGTGGCCCGACTGTGAGACCGGGCGACATCGACGTTATTCCACGCAATGCGACTGTGAAGAAAGCGCGCAGGGGGCAGACCGATTCCCACACATTACTCGAATTGAATTCGAACTCGGTGCGGGAATTCCCGGAGGTGGCATATGCCAATTCGCGGGTCCGTGCCGGGCTGGGGCGGTCAAGCCTCAGGGACCCAGGGAACGGCGCCCAGGCCCCGGCCCCGGGCGGGGTGGCACGGCATCCATGCGTGCGGCCGCCCCCGTCCCGGAATTCCGTTGAGCTGCAGGGGAATTACCCGCCCAGGACCCTCTCGGCCTTCTCGGCCCTCTCGGCCCCAAGGCCCCCTCCCCCCAGGACTCGTTATGCGGTGGGCCGGCCCATCGCCCGGTAAGTCCAACCGGCCTTCCGCCACAGTTCCGGGTCGAGCGCATTCCGCCCGTCGAGAATGAGGCGGGCCCGCACGCCTTCGCCGAGTTCCGCCGGGTCCAGCTCGCGGAACTCCCGCCACTCCGTCAGGTGCAGGACGACATCGGCGCCGCGCACGGCCTCCACGGCGGTGTCGGCGTAGCCGAGCGTCGGGAACAGCCGCCGGGCGTTGTCCATGCCCTTCGGGTCGTAGACGGTGACCTGGCCGCCCTGGAGGTGGATCTGGCCGGCGACGTTCAGCGCGGGGGAGTCGCGGACGTCGTCCGAGTCGGGCTTGAAGGCCGCGCCGAGCACGGCGACCCGCTTGCCCAGGAAGGACCCGCCGCCGAGCGCCTCGCGTGCCATCTCGACCATCTGGCCGCGCCGCCGCATGTTGATGGAGTCGATCTCGCGCAGGAAGGTGAGGGCCTGGTCGGCGCCCAGTTCACCGGCGCGTGCCATGAACGCCCGGATGTCCTTGGGCAGGCAGCCGCCGCCGAAGCCGATGCCGGCCCGCAGGAACTTGTTGCCGATCCGCTCGTCGTGCCCGATCGCCTCGGCCAGCTTCACGACATCGCCGTCGGCGGCCTCGCAGACCTCGGCCATGGCGTTGATGAAGGAGATCTTTGTGGCGAGGAAGGAGTTCGCGGCCGTCTTCACCAGCTCGGCGGTCGGGAAGTCGGTCACCACGAACGGCGACCCGGCCCCGACCGGCACCGCGTACACCTCGCGCAGCAGCTTCTCGGCCCGCTCGCTGCGTACGCCGACCACGATCCGGTCCGGCCGCAGCGTGTCCTCGACGGCGAGGCCCTCGCGGAGGAACTCCGGGTTCCAGGCCAGCTCGGCGTCCGCACCGGCGGGGGCGTGCTCGGCGAGATAGGCGGCCAGCCGGTCCGCCGAACCGACCGGCACGGTGGACTTGCCGACGACGAGCGCGGGGCGGGTGAGGTGCGGGGCGAGCAGCTCGAA
This sequence comes from Streptomyces sp. NPDC001100, assembly GCF_053598575.1. Taxonomy (NCBI): domain Bacteria; kingdom Bacillati; phylum Actinomycetota; class Actinomycetes; order Kitasatosporales; family Streptomycetaceae; genus Streptomyces; species Streptomyces sp. NPDC001100. Next base: position 40,579 of record NZ_JBSFKO010000055.1, on the reverse strand, counting down.
GGCCCGGTCGACGTACGACATGTCGCACGCGTACTCGCCGTGCTTCTGCGGGGTGTTCGTGCACATGAAGTGGACGTCCCCGAACTCCGCGACCTCGGCCCAGTCCATGGTGAAACGCAGCCGCCCGCTGGATCCCTCGATCCCGGCGACGTGCTTGCGCAGCAGCTCCTCCAGCCCCGGTTCGTACATCGGGACCTCACCGCGCTGGAGCATCTCGATCTTCTCCGGCACGACGTCCAGACCCAGCACCTCGAAGCCCAGCTCGGCCATGGCCGCGGCGTGCGTGGCGCCCAGGTAGCCGGTGCCGATCACGGTGATCTTGAGGGCCATGAGTGCTCCAGAAGGGGTACGGGTGCGATGCGCGCCCGAGCATAGTCGGAGGTCCTGACGGGCACCTTTCCCCCTGTCGCCAAGCTCACGTATCACTCCCGTGGGCGGGCCCCTAAAATTTGGGTTACTTAACAGTAATTAGCACCGTCGTCACAGCATCCTTGGAGCGTGAGAGACCTTGGCCGGATCGGCTGACTTCGACCTGTACCGCCCGTCCGAGGAGCACGACATGCTCCGCGACGCGATCCGCTCACTGGCCGAGGCGAAGATCGCGCCGTACGCCGCAGCGGTGGACGAGGAGTCCCGCTTCCCGCAGGAGGCGCTCGACGCCCTCGTCGCGAACGACCTGCACGCCGTCCACGTGCCCGAGGAGTACGGCGGCACCGGCGCGGACGCGCTGGCCACGGTCATCGTGATCGAGGAGGTGGCCCGCGTCTGCGCGTCCTCCTCCCTCATCCCCGCGGTGAACAAGCTGGGCTCGCTCCCCGTGATCCTCTCGGGCTCCGAGGACCTGAAGAAGAAGTACATGACCCCGCTCGCCAAGGGCGACGCGATGTTCTCGTACGCCCTCTCCGAGCCGGACGCGGGCTCGGACGCGGCCGGCATGAAGACGAAGGCGGTCCGCGACGGCGACCACTACGTCCTCAACGGCGTGAAGCGCTGGATCACCAACGCGGGCGTCTCCGAGTACTACACGGTGATGGCGGTGACGGACCCCGAGAAGCGCTCCAAGGGCATCAGCGCCTTCGTCGTCGAGAAGTCCGACGAGGGCGTCTCCTTCGGCGCCCCGGAGAAGAAGCTCGGCATCAAGGGCTCCCCGACCCGCGAGGTCTACCTCGACAACGTCCGCATCCCGGCCGACCGCATGATCGGCGCCGAGGGCACCGGCTTCGCCACCGCGATGAAGACCCTGGACCACACCCGCATCACCATCGCGGCCCAGGCCCTCGGCATCGCCCAGGGCGCCCTCGACTACGCCAAGGGCTACGTCAAGGAGCGCAAGCAGTTCGGCAAGCCGATCGCCGACTTCCAGGGCATCCAGTTCATGCTGGCCGACATGGCCATGAAGATCGAGGCCGCCCGCGCCCTTACCTACCAGGCCGCGGCGGCCTCGGAACGCGGCGACAAGAACCTCACCTTCCAGGGCGCCGCCGCCAAGTGCTTCGCCTCGGACGTCGCGATGGAGGTCACTGTCGACGCGGTCCAGCTCCTCGGCGGCTACGGCTACACGCGGGACTATCCGGTCGAGCGCATGATGCGCGACGCCAAGATCACCCAGATCTACGAGGGCACGAACCAGGTCCAGCGCATCGTGATGGCGCGCAACCTGCCGTAAGCGACGGCGAATGCAAGAAGGGGGCCCTCGTCCGATGCGGACAAGGGCCCCTTTCTCATGTCACCGCTCGCGTCAGTTGCCCGAGACCGTCACCTTCTGGTCGTTGTTCAGCTCGTTCACCAGGGTCTTGACCTTCGCCTTGTCCCAGAGGAGGTTGCCCCCGGTGGAGCCGGAGATCGGCATGTTCATCGAGGTGCCGTCGCCGCCGCTGACGCCCTTCATCGCCCAGAACATGGACGCCAGGTCCCAGAGCGACATGTCCTTGTCGACGGAGAGGGAGTCGAGGCCCGCGCCGAGCGTCGGGTAGAGCTTGAAGGGGTTGAGGAGCGTGCCCGGGGTCGCCACCTGGTGGGCCAGGGCGGACAGGAACTTCTGCTGGTTCTTCGTGCGCTGCAGGTCGGAGGCGGCGAACGCGTGCCGGGTGCGGACGAAGGCCAGGGCCTCCTCGCCGTTCAGCGTCTGCTTGCCGGCCTTGAAGTTGGCGCCCGAGTACGAGTCCTTGAAGCCCTTGTCGATGGTGAGCGTGACACCGCCGACCGCGTCCACGATGTCCGCGAAGCCGTTGAAGCCGATCTCCACGTAGTGGTCGATGTGCAGGCCCATGTTGTACTCGACGGTGCGGACGAGGAGCGTCGGCCCGTCCTCCGCGTACGCCGCGTTGAGCTTCGTCTGGCGGCCCGTGTTCTGGTACGTCTTGCCCGAGGTGGAGCCCACGTACGACGGGATCGTCACGTTCGAGTCGCGCGGCAGCGAGATCAGCGTGTCGCCGCTGGAGCCCACGTGCAGGATCATCATCGAGTCGGTGCGCTTGCCCGCGGCGGAACCGGTGTGCAGCTTCTTCTTCTCGGCGGCCGTCAGCCCCTCGCGGCTGTCGGAGCCGACGATCAGGTAGTTCGTGCCGTCGCCGCCCGCCGGCCGGTCGATCACCTTCGACAGGTCGACGTCGCGGTTCAGCTTGGAGTCGGCCCAGAAGTAGGTGCCGATGGTGGTCACGACCAGCACGGTGACCACGGTGATCGCGGTCCACTTGATACGGCGACGCCAGTTCGGCGCGCGCCGCGGACCCTGGCCGCCGTCCGGCCCGGCCGGTCCGCCGGACCCGCCGCCGTAGACCTGGCCGGTGTTGTAGCCGTCGTACCCGTTGTTGTCGTAGCCGCCCTGGCCGTAGCCGTTCTGGCCCTCGTCATAGCCCTGGCCGCCCGTGTACGACGGCTGCGGCGGGACTCCGGCGCCGTACGGCGGGGCCTGCGGGCCGCGTCGTACCTGGCGCATCACGCGTGCGCTCTCCGGCTGTGCGTTCGCGCTACCGCGTCCGTACTCGTTGCCGCGGTTGCCGCCGGACCATCCCTCGGGCCAATCGTTCATGGGGCCCAGTGTGCAGGCAGCGGCCATGTCGTTTACAAGGGTCGTAGGAAAATCAGGGCACTGCTGTTGCGAAGCCAACACAAAGTCCGCAGATGTCCACCCCGGCATAGGGTGGCGTCCATGACAGATCTGCCGGGCAAGCCGACGTCCGCCTCCCGGACCACCCTCAGCCACATCATGACGAACGCCGACACGAACCTGCTGGGGACCGTGCACGGCGGTGTGATCATGAAGCTGGTCGACGACGCGGCGGGCGCGGTCGCCGGGCGGCACAGCGGCGGACCGGCCGTCACCGCGTCGATGGACGAGATGGCGTTCCTCGAACCGGTCAGGGTCGGTGACCTCGTCCATGTGAAGGCGCAGGTCAACTGGACCGGCCGGACCTCGATGGAGGTCGGCGTGCGGGTCCTGGCCGAGCGGTGGAACGAGTCGACCCCGGCCACTCAGGTCGGCTCGGCGTATCTGGTGTTCGCCGCCGTCGACGCCGACGGCAAGCCCCGGGCCGTACCGCCGGTGATCCCGGAGACCGAGCGCGACGAGCGCCGCTGCCAGGAGGCCCAGATCCGCCGCACCCACCGGCTGTCCCGCCGCCGCGCCATCATGGAGCTGCGCGAGAAGCGGGCGGCGGAGGGCCTCGACGACTGAGGCCCTCCGCCGACGCTGTTACAAAACGCCCCACTTCACTACGAACACCCCACCTCGTCCCCGGTCACCACCCCGAACTCGCCCTGCTGCACATCCGCCGCCCGCACCCGGGTGACCTGCTTGAAGTCGCTCCCGGCGATCACCTTCAGCAGCGGCCCCTGCCCCTTCACCGCCCGCAGCTCGCTCCCGGGCAGCGCCGCCGCGAGGGACTTCGCGGACCGGTCCCAGCGGGGGTCGTAGGCGATCACCGTCCGTCGTACGGCGTGGTCGGCGGCGCTCACCGGCTGGTGCGTCGTGCGGAAGCCGGTCGCCGCCAGTGCCGCGTCGACGCGCTTGCCGAGGCCGGCCGTCGCAGTGCCGTTCTCCACCTGGACCTGGATCTGCTGCGGGGCCACGTCGACCTTCACGGCATTGGCGCGCGGCGCCCGGTGCACGGTCAGCGGCTTGTCGTCGCGCAGGGCCGCGAAGAGCTTCGCCGCCTTCGGTTCGTCCCACTTCAGCGTGGAGCCGATGCCCTTCACGACGTATCCCATCTGTCCGATGGGCACGGTGGTGAACTCGGAGGAGGAGGGCGAGAAGCTGCGCATCGCGCGGCCGAGGTCGAGGAGTTCGTCGGTGCCGAAGCCCTTGTCCGCGCGGACCGAGCCGAGCACGGCCTGGGTCACGTCGCGGAACTTCAGCGGGTTCAGCAGCACCCCGGAGGAGGTGGCCCGGTCGATCAGCGCCGCCAGGAAGCGCTGCTGGCGCTTCATCCGGCCGAGGTCGGAGGCGCCGTCGACGTGCCGCGAGCGGACGTACTGGAGGGCCTGGCCGCCCATCAGGGTGTGCGAGCCGGCGGGGAGGTCGAGACCCGTGTACGAGTCCTTCAGGGGTTCGGCGGTGCAGATCTTCACCCCGCCCAGGACGTCGACCGTCTTCATGAAGCTGGTGAAGTCGACCTCCAGGTAGTGGTCGATCTTCACGTGGGTCATGCTCTCGACGGTCTGCACGGTGAGGTTGGGGCCGCCCTCCGCGTACGCCGCGTTGATCTTGATGGGGTGCGCGGGACGGCCCGGGATCCCCGGTACCTCGGCGTAGGAGTCGCGCGGCAGGCTGACCACGCTGGCCCGCTCCCGGTCCTCCGAGATGTGCACGATCATGATCGTGTCGGTGCAGTGGCAGGGCGCGCCGCCCAGGTGGTACGCGCGCCGCTCCGCCTCGGTGATCCTGTCGCGCCCGTCGGTGCCGACCAGCAGGACGTTCATGCCGTGGCCCGCCCGCGGCCGGTTCTTCATGTCCTTGAAGGGGTCGACGCGGGCGATGTCCGCGTCGAGGCTGCTGACCACGGCGTGCCCGATCCCGGCGGACGCGAGCACCACCACGGACAGCGTCGTCGCCGCCCGCATGGCCCAGCGCGGCTTCTTCGGCCGTACGGGGGGCCGTGGGCGGCGCTGCGGGGGACGGGCGGCGGGGGAGCGGCGGGGCGGCGTGGGCATGGGGGACACCTCCGCGAGGGCCGTACGTGGGATCTTGAGCACCGTAGGCCCATACGATCTGATACCGCCGCAGCCGCCCGGGCGGGGCGCGTCCGTGTCCCCCGTTCGCGGTAACGTGAGCCCCCTATGAACGCCAAGCCCGACGTGCGGCTCCCCGCCGTTTCTGTGATCATGCCCGTCCTCGACGAGGAGCGGCATCTGCGCGGAGCCGTCCAAGCGATCCTCGCGCAGGAGTACGCCGGCGAGATGGAGGTCGTGCTCGCCCTCGGTCCCTCGAAGGACCGCACGGACGAGATCGCGGCCGAGCTCGTGCGCGAGGACTCCCGAGTCCACACCGTCCCGAACCCGGCCGGCCGCACGCCCGCCGCCCTCAACGCCGCGATCAAGGCATCCCGCCATCCGATCGTCGTCCGCGTCGACGGCCACGGCATGCTCTCGCCGAACTACATCGCCACCGCCGTACGGCTCCTGGAGGAGACCGGCGCGCAGAACGTCGGCGGCATCATGCACGCCGAGGGCGAGAACGCCTGGGAGGACGCGGTCGCCGCCGCGATGACCTCCAAGATCGGCGTGGGCAACGCGGCCTTCCACACGGGAGGGGAAGCGGGCTCCGCCGAGACGGTCTACCTCGGGGTGTTCCGGCGCGAGGCGCTGGAGCAACAGGGCGGCTACAACGAGGAGTTCATCCGCGCCCAGGACTGGGAGCTGAACTTCCGCATCCGCGAGGCGGGCGGCCTGATCTGGTTCTCGCCGGAGCTGAAGGTGTCGTACCGCCCCCGCCCGTCGGTGAAGGCCCTCGCCAAGCAGTACAAGGACTACGGCCGCTGGCGGCACGTCGTCGCCCGCTACCACGAGGGCTCCATCAACCTGCGCTACCTCGCCCCGCCGACCGCCGTGTGCGCGATCGCGGCCGGGATCGTGGTCGGCGCGGCCCTGACGCCCTGGGGATTCCTGATCCCGGGCGGCTACCTCGCGGCGATCGCGCTGGGCTCCCTTCCGGCGGGCAAGGGCCTGTCCCTGAGGGCCCGGCTCCAGATCCCCGTCGCCCTCGCCACCATGCACATGTCCTGGGGCTACGGCTTCCTCACCAGCCCCAAGTCCCTCGCGCGCAGGGTGATCGCGTCCCGGCGGCCCGCGGTGCTCAGCCCGTCCAACAGCTGAGCACCGCCATGGAGAACGACGACCCGGACCGCTACCAGACGTAGTTCGGGTCGACGTGCATACAGGCCGTGGTGTCCGAGCCGTTGAGGGCGTCCGCCGACGTCGGGGTCGTGTCGTCCGCGGCCGGTGCCTTGTACTTGGTGCCGGTGCTCCAGTCCGCGCCGACGACCAGGGTGACCCCGGAGACGCTCGTCGACTTCTTCACCGCGCTGGTCGGGATGCCGAGGGCCTTGGCGATCCGCTGGGCGTCGCCCTCCAGATCGGCGCTCGGGTAGCGGACGACCGTGGTGGCCTCGCTGAGGATCACCGACGAGTCCGCCACTGCCTCCTTGAACCCCTTGCCGACGAGGAGCTGGGCCACCGAGGTCGCCCGACCCCGTACCGCGCCCGTCGTGCTGGTGCGGGTGCCGTTCTCCACCTGTACGGCGATCTTGTCGTCGGCGGCGGCCGGATCGGTGGACGCCTTCACGGCGGTCGTCGTCTTCTTCTTGTCCTTGCCGTCCAGGGCGATGTCCTCGCGGACCAGCCGGAACAGCTGCGCCGCGTCCGTCGGCCTCGGTACCACCCGGCCGCTGCTGCCCGAGTACTCCCACGGCATCGTCGTCATGGTGATCCGCTCGGTCGGAACCTTCCGCAGTTCCTTGCTCAGGTCGTAGAGCTTGGCGACCGTTCCGAGCCCGTTGTCGACGGTGATCGCCTTCGTCGCCGTCTCGGCGAGGCCGCGCAGCTTGGTCGGGTTGCTCAGCGTGGCGTTCTCGCGCAGCTGGCGGACCATCGAGTTCATGTACTGGTGCTGCGCCTTGGTGCGGGCGATGTCGGTGTCGTCCTCGAAGCCGTAGCGGGTGCGCAGCCACTGCAGGGCCTGCTTGCCCTTCACGGACGTGGTGCCCTTCTTCAGCTTCAGGCCCGAGCCCTTGCCGGAGGAGGTGTGCGAGTAGATGTTGGCGTCCACGCAGACCGGCACCCCGCCGATCGCGTCGGCCATTGACACCACACCCGAGAAGTCGACCATCATGAAGTGGTCGATGTGGATGTCGGTCAGCTTTTCCCAGGTCGCCACCGTGCAGCCGGGGCCGCCGCGGCCCAGGGAGTCGTTCGTGATGACGTCCGTCTCGGCCGCGTACGTCTTCTTGGTGTCCGGGTCCGTGCACTTGGGGATGTCCAGCAAGGTGTCGCGCGGCATGCTCACGACCGACATGTTCGTGCGGTCGGCGGAGACGTGCAGCAGCATCTGGACGTCGGCGCGGGCCGGGGTCCCGAAGGTGTCCTTCGCGCCGCCGAGCTTCTGGTTCTCCGCGGAGTCCCGCGCGTCCGAGCCGATCAGCAGGATGTTCAGCGGGGTCTGCCCGGCCGCGTTGGCCTTGGAGGCGGCGGCCCGGTCCTTCTCGTCCCCGAGGTTCAGGGGGTCCTTCTTGATGTTGTGGTTGAGGTGCTCGTAGTACAGGTATCCGGCGCCGGCCGTCCCGAGTATGACCACCGCGAGAACGATCGCCGACCAGCGCAGCGCCCGGCGTCTGCCGCCCTTGCGTCTGCCCCCGCCGCCGTCCGCCGGTCTCTTCCCGTCCGCCGGCGTGAGCGACATCGTGTCCTCAACCGCCGGCCCCTCCCCACGCACGCTGCTCTGAGTCAAGTCCCCACCCCTCCCACGCCGCGCCCTGACGCACGGGTCCGCCCCGCGCCCTGTTAGACGCGGAACGGACCCGTGTGGTCACTTACTTGGCGCACTCAACCTTGTCCGCCGTGGACTTCTGGACCCCCTCCGGCGTCGACCCCGCGGTCGAGGTGAGCGGGACGCCGGCTCCCTTGAAGTCCTTGCCCAGGGTCAGCGTCATCGCCGGCAGCCCCTGGGAGTTCTGCACACTCTTGCCCGGCTTCATCGCGGACCCGGAGAGGCCCATGATGGCGGCGAGCCGTCGAGCCTGGTCCGCCTGGTCGGGTGCGTACTCAAGGGTCGTCTTCGCGAGCGCCGCCGGAGCGTTGCCCGCGTTCTCGGACTTGAGCACGCCCTCATCATTCTGCAGCCACGTAAGAGTTTCCTGTGCGCTGCCGGCGACGGCCCCTCCGTTGAGGATCCGCACCCGCACTGCGGAGGCGGCGGACTTGGTGCCCTTGAGCCGGGCGGCCACGGCGGCCTTCTCCTTCGCGGCCTTCTGCTTGACCGCGGTGAAGGAGGTGTCGCTCTTGATCAGCGAGAAGACCTGCGGGGCCGTCGTGTTGTTGAGGACGACGGTCACCGGGGTCTTCTCCGCCGGGTTGTCGACGACCGGCACGGTGGTGAAGGTGAGGTTCTTCGGGTTGAGCTTGCCCAGTTCCAGACCGAGGTCCTTCAGCTTGCCGATGGAGTCGAGGTTCTCGTCGACGGTCAGCGCCTTGGTGCCGGCCTCGGCCAGCTTCAGCATCTTCGAGGGGCTGGTGAGCGTGGAGTTGGACTTCAGCTTCCGCATCAGCGCGCTGAGGAACTGCTGCTGGAGCGTGATCCGGCTGAGGTCACCGCCGAAGCCGACCGAGTGCCGGGTCCGCACGAAGGCCAGCGCCTGCTCGCCCGAGAGGTTGTGCGTGCCCTTGGACAGCTTCAGATGGGAGTCGGCGTCGTCGATGTTCTTGGCCAGACAGACCTCGACCCCGCCGACCGCGTCGGTCAGCGTCTTCACGGCGTTGAAGTCGGCCACCATGAAGTCGTCGGGCTGGATCCCGGTCAGCTCGGTGACCGTCCGCACGGTGCAGCTCGCCGTACGGCCGTCCTGGCCGAGGCTGGTGTTGAAGCGGACGCCCGTCGAGCCCGGGATGACCTTGGTCGTGCCGTCCGACTGGGCGGTCTGACAGTCCGGGACGTCGGTGATCAGGTCACGGGGGATGCTGAGCGCGGTCGCGTTCGAGCGGTCCTTGGAGACGTGCAGCAGGATCGTGGTGTCCGCGTGGCCGACGCTGCCGGCGTCGCCGTAGCCCTCGTTGCCCGAGCCGGTGCGCTTGTCGGTGCCGATCACCAGCAGGTTGATGGCCTTGCCCTTGCTGAAGCCACCGGTGCTCGCGCCGTCGTCGGAGACGGCCGTGATGTTGTCGTTGAGGTGCTTGATGTAGAGGTACCCGGCCGCGGAGACGGCGATCAGCACGAAGGCCAGTCCGCCGCCGGTCCACATCAGGACCTTCTTGCCCTTGGCCTTCTTCTTCACCGGCCGGCGACCGCGCCGGGCCGGTGGCTCCTCGGGCGCGCCCCGGCGTCTGCGTGGCGCCGGCACCTCACGCCCGGGGCCCTTCGGGACCGTCTCCCGCTCCGGCGCCGCCACACTGCGGTTCTGCGCAGTGGCTCTACGGGGCCCCGGCACCGCTGACTGCGGTGTGGAAGGAGTCAGTCGCAGTTCGTATTCGCCAGTGTTCGGATTGAGTACCCACTGGTCTGCGGGGTCGATGTTGTCCGCCCGCCCACGGCCTTGCGCGTCCACGGTTTACCGAATCCTCCGTCGGGGCCACGCGGCGCCTTCCCCCTTCAGGCGCTCGGGTCTCGTTCATCCGGTGTGCAGGCACACCGGATCGCTCACACTATCCGGCCAGTTGAGCGTGAAGTGACGGCGGTGACAAATTCCACGTCCCTACAAGCGGTCAATCCGCCCTATTTTTCGGAACAGAAGTTCGTCGACTTGGTGCGCGCTTTACCCGCAGCCGTCCTCGGCGGCGGTGTTCCCGCGAAACGTCGGCGCGGGCGTGGCCCCCGAACCGGGCGCCGGATTAAGGGTGTTTGCTCCGGAATCCCGTGTCATTTCGGGAACTTCCCCGGCCACCGCGACCGTCGCGTCCGTGCGAATCCGGGCGAACAGCTTTTCGGCCTCGGGCTCCACGAGTTGGTCGCGATTCGCGTTGTAGATGTACGACTCCCGCGGAACGGTGAGGAATTGCACATGTTCAGTGGGGATGTCCCGTACGCCGCGCACCAGTTCGTACAGACCGCGCAGACTCGCGAGATCCGGATCGGTCGTCAGGGACGAGGTGGCCGCGTCCAGCACCGGATACAACTTCGCCGGATTGAACAGGACGTCGTCGCTCTGCACCTTGTTGACGAGCGCGCCCAGGAACCGCTGCTGACGGTCCATCCGGTCGGTGTCACTGCCGTCGCCCAGCGACTTCCGTGCCCGCACGTACCCGAGCGCCTGCTCCCCGTCGAGCGTGACCCTGCCCGCCGGCAGCCTCAACCTGGCGGCCTTGTCGCGAATGGGCGCCTTGAGGCAGACCTCCACCCCGTCCACGGCGTCGACCATGTCCTTGAACCCATGGAAGTCCACCACCATGTGATGGTCGATCCGCACGTTCGTCAGCTTCTCCACGGTCCGGATCGTGCACCCCGAACCCCCCACCTGGAACGCGTAGTTGAACATCGCGAACATCGGCTCGGTCCGTGTCCCGTCCGGCCGCAGACACCCCGGCACGTCCACCATCAGGTCCCGCGGCAACGACACCGCGGTGGCACTGCGCCGGTCGGCCGCCAGATGCAACAGGATCGTCGTGTCCGACCGCTCGGTCCCCGAGTCCCGCCCGTACTTCGCGTTCCCGTCCCCGGACCGCGAGTCGGACCCGATGAGCAGAATGTTCTGCGCCCCCTTCACGAGGGCGGTCGGCCGCTCCTTCTCGTACCGGGCGAGCTCGGCCGCGGCGGCGTTGTCCGGCGTGATGTTCCCGTCGAGCTTCGCGTAGACGGCCCACCCGGCCCCGACGGCCCCGAGAACGACCACCCCGACCCCCAGCGCCACCCCACGCACCCACCGCCGACGCCGCCGCCGTATCAGCCCCGCCCCGGACGCGGAGGCCCCCGCACCCGGCCCGAGAACCCCTCCTGCGGTGTCGTCGAACACGTGCGGTTCCACCCCTCATGGCCGTCGGTTCTCCTTCTACGACCATGGCGTGGATGGGGGTGCGGAGGCGGGCGGTGGGGGTCCATTCGGGTGACCGGAGTTCTTAGGGGCGCGGGGCTGTATCGATTTGCGGCTCCGCCGCGTGGGCGCGACCGGCCCCCACCGACCCGCACCCGCCAAACAACCCTTCGCCACCTCCTTCAGAGGCGCGAAACAGTCACCCGCTCGCTCTCAACCCGCTTGGCCAAGGACTCCTCACTCAGCTGATCAAGATTCCTGCACAACACCACGGACCCCCCGGTGGCAAGCGGCCCGTACAACCCCGCGCTCAACCCGTCCCACGTGTCGTACGACAGCCCCGACAACACCCGGGCCCCCACCTCCCCGTCGGCCCGAGCCCGCTCGACAACCTGCGCGCCCGTCAACTCCACCCCACCCACGACCAGGGCGGGCTCCTCGGGATCGACCGGCGAGAACGCGACGAACCGATCCCCCTGACTCGGCACCTCGACGGCATAGTCGGCGAACCCGACGGGAGTCTGCGGAAACCGCCCCCCAAGAGGCCGCAGCGCGAGAGCGACCCGCTCCCCGCCACAAGCCCGAGCCGCTTCCAGCGAGTCGGGCCCACTCACGACCACGTCGGCCGCCGCGGGATCCCCGCCCACGTCCGCGACAACCCCCACGGACGAACACGCGAGCAACCACACCGCCGTCTGCCAGTGCGCCGGCAGCAGCAACGCGACCCGGTCACCGGGCCCCGCCCCAAGATCCCCCTGAAGGAGATTCGCGGTCTTGGCCACCCAATTGGCGAAGGTGGCCACGGACAATTCGACACGTTCCCCCGTGGCGTCGTCGTAGAAGGTCACCAGGGGGCGGCCGGGATCCGCGGCGAGCGCGGAACGCAGCAGGTCGGCAGGGGTGCGATCGGTGGCGTTCACCCGCGAAAGCGTACGCGGGCGCGCGACCGTGCGCGGAGTGCGGGACCACCGGTTCGGGCGAACGGCAGCCGACGGTCCGTCAGATCCCAAATGGACAGATATGTATGACTATGTTCAGGATCAGGAGCATGCGTGGATTCCTTGCTTCCTCGATCGGCGTCACCTGCGCCGCCGCACTGGCCCTCCCGCTCACCCTGCCCGCGGCCGCCGTGCCGGCCAAGGCTCCGGCCCGGGCGGCGCAGCCGACGAGCGGCGCGAGATCCGCGCCGACGGCCGCCGGACCGGACCTCCCCGGCAGCACCCAGTCGCTGCCCCTCGCCCCCACCACCCGCGACCGCACCCTGGGAGCGGCCCCCGAGCAGGGTCTGACCCGGGACGACGTCCACCGCTTCTCCCTCGTCGGCGTCACCTGGACCGACCCCGACACCGAACTCCGCGGCCTGGTCCAGGTCCGCACCCGGGCCACCGGCACCGGTGAGTGGTCCGGCTGGCAGGACGTCGACACCCACAACGAGGACCACGGCGCGGATCCCGGCACCGCCGAACGCGACTCGGGCCACGTCCACGGCTCCACCGCCCCGCTGTGGGTGGGCGACTCGGACGCGGTGGACGTACGCGTAAGAGCGGACCGGGGCGCGACACGGGCCGGAGGGGACCGGGTGTCCGCGCTCCCCTCCGGCCTGCACCTGGAACTCGTGGATCCCGGCGCGGAACCCCCGGCCCCGGCCGCGGGCGCCCGCCCGACCGCCCGCCGCGCCGCCGTGCCCCTCGCCGCCACCGAGCTCCCGGCGCTGAGCCGGGCGGCCACCGAGCGGGAGGCGGTCACGATGTACGGCCGCTCCCAGCCGTACATCGGCCCGCGCCCGCGCATCATCACCCGGCGCGGCTGGGGCGCCGACGAGAAGCTGCGGGAGAAGGGGTACGTCTACACGAAGAAGGTCAGGGCGGTCTTCGTGCACCACACCGCCTCCGGCAACAACTACAGCTGCTCGCAAGCCCCTTCAGTCATTCGCGGTATCTACCGCTACCACGTCAGGAGCAGCGGCTGGCGCGACATCGGCTACAACTTCCTCGTCGACAAGTGCGGAAACATCTACGAGGGGCGCGCCGGGGGAGTGGCGAAGCCGGTCCTGGGCGCACACACCCTCGGTTTCAACACGAACAGCATGGGGATCGCCGTCCTCGGAACCTTCGGCACCGCCAAACCGTCCTCGGCGGCAGTGACGGCCATCGCCCGCCTCGCCGCGTGGAAGCTCGGGCTCTACGGAGTCAATCCGCGCGGCAAGACATACCTGAAGTCCGGTGGTGGCAATCTCTACCGAAAAGGGAAGAACGTACGACTCAACGCGATCTCCGGCCATCGGGACGGTTTCGCCACGGAGTGCCCGGGACGGCAGCTCTACGGCAAGCTCGGCTCGGCCCGCTCCACGTCGGCCCGGTTCCAGGGCCGCTGAGGGAGCGGACCGGGAGGGGAACCGGGGTTCTGCATACACTGGCCGGCCGAAAAGGACACTTCGGCCGGTCCCGGCAGGAAGCAGAGACGACAGGTGACAGAAGCGATCCTCCTGGTCGGCGGCAAGGGCACCCGGCTGCGCCCCCTCACGGTGCACACCCCGAAGCCGATGGTCAGGGCGGCGGGGGTGCCGTTCCTCACGCATCAGCTGGCGCGGGCGAGAGCGGCGGGCGTGGAACACATCGTCCTGGCCACTTCCTATCTGGCGGAGGTGTTCGAACCGCACTTCGGTGACGGTTCGTCCCTCGGCCTCCACATCGAGTACGTCACGGAGGACGAGCCCCTCGGCACGGGCGGCGCCATCCGCAACGTGGCCTCGCGCCTGCACTCGGCCCCCGACGACCCGGTCCTGATCTTCAACGGCGACATCCTGACCGGCCTGAACATCAGGGCCCTGGTGGACACCCACGAGGCGACCGGCGCGGACGTCTCCCTCCACCTCACGAAGGTGACGGACCCGCGCGCCTACGGCCTGGTCCCCACGGACGAGACCGGCCGCGTCCTGGCCTTCCTGGAGAAACCCCAGACTCCCGAGGAGATCGTCACCGACCAGATCAACGCGGGGGCCTACGTCTTCCGCCGCTCGGTCATCGACACGATCCCGGCGGGACGCCCGGTGTCGGTGGAACGGGAGACGTTCCCGGACCTCCTCGCCGCCGGCGCCCACCTCCAGGGCCTGGTGGACTCGACGTACTGGCTGGACCTGGGCACCCCCGCGGCCTTCGTCCGGGGCTCGGCGGACCTGGTCCTCGGCCGCGCCCCGTCCCCCGCGATCCCCGGCCGCTGCGGCGACCGTCTCGTCCTCCCCACGGCCCGCGTCGCCCCCGACGCCAAGCTGACGGGCGGCACGGTGGTGGGCGAGGGCGCGTTCGTCGCGGAGGGCGCGCGCGTCTTCGGCTCGACGATCCTCCCCGGCGCCGTCATCGAACCCGGCGCCGTCATCACCGACTCCCTCATCGGCACCCGCGCCCGCGTCGGCGAACGCTCCGTCCTCACCGGCACGGTCATCGGCGACGGCGCGGTCATCGGCGCCGACAACGAACTCCGCGACGGCATGCGCGTGTGGTGCGACGCGAGGATTCCGGCGGGGGCGGTGCGGTTCTCTTCGGATCAGTAGGGGGACTCTTCGACTTACCGAGTTGGGTTGGTGGGTGGCTTCGGTGGGTCCACCGAGTCGGGCGGATGGGCGGCGTCGTCGGTCCACCGAGTCGGACCGACGGGTGACTTTTCAGCCCACCGAGTCGGGTGGTGGGCGGGCACAGGTCCGGGGGTCCGGGGGCGGAGCCCCCAGGAACGCCCGCCCCCACCCACACGCTCACAACTTCCCGATGTCCCCGCGAGGCATCTTCGGCGCCCGCCGGGCAGGAGTCCGCCCGCTCAGCAGAATCAACCGCGCCGCCCGATGCCGCTGCCCCGCATACGGCTCCAGCAACGACAACATCACCGCGTCGTCCGCGTCCCGGTCCCCGGCCAGCGCCCACCCCACGATCCCCGGCAGATGCAGATCCCCCACCGTCACCGCGTCCGCCGCCCCATGACTCCGCTGCACGGTCTCCGCGGACGTCCACGGCCCCACCCCCGGCACGACCTCCAACCGGGCCCGCGCCTCCTCCGCCGGCATCGACACCGCCTGCTCCAGCCGCGCGGCGACCCGTACGGCACGCAGAATCGTCGACGCCCGCTTGTCGTCGACCCCGGCCCGGTGCCACTCCCAGGACGGAATCAACGCCCACGCGCGCGGCGCCGGCATCACCCACATCCGCCCGCCGACGGGCCCCGGCGCCGGCGACCCGAACTTCCGCACCAGCGACCGCCAGGCCCGGTACGCCTCGTCGGTCGTCACCTTCTGCTCCAGCACCGAGGGAATCAACGACTCCAGCACCAGCCCGGTCCGCGTCAGCCGCAACCCCGGCCGCCGATGCCGGGCGACAGCCACAAGCCGATGCCGGGGCACGAACGCGTCAGGATCATCGGCGGCACCGAGCATCTCCGGCAACCGCTCCAACAACCACTCGCCGCCGGGTCCCCAGGCCTCCCCGCGAACTTCCGAGCCCTGCGCGGTGACCCGCAGGGTCCCGGGTCCCACCGGCGTGAGACTGGCCCGCCACACGGATCCGTCGGCCATGGCCCGAAACGTGGGGTCCCCCGGGCCCCGCCGAAGCGGACCGAGGACCAATCCAAGATCCAACGGCCCCTCAGGAACCCAGCTCCGAACCCGCCCCGCCGCGACAGCCTGCCGAGGCACACCCCCGGGCACCACAACATCCCCACCCCGCACGGTTGTACGAGTGGGCCGATGAACGAAACGTCCGGCCACAGTGAGATCCAGGTGTGAGGTGAGGTACGTGAAGCGTCCTACGAGCCTAGGCGTCGGCGCCCGTCAGGGGCGCGGGTAACTGCGCGCTCAGCCACGGACAACCCGCACCCGCGAACCGACACAGCCCCGACGGCGAGTCAGCGCACCTCGATAAAAGCTCCCGCATCCCGCTCGGCCCGAGCCGCAGGCTCACCCGCCGCATGCCCCACAGCCACCGCCCCCATCGGATCCCACCCCTCCGGCAGCCCCAACACCTCTCGCACGACATCCCGGCAGAACATCGTCGAGGACACCCACGCCGACCCCAGCCGCTCCCCGGCAAGCGCCACCAGGAAGTTCTGCACACCCGCCCCCGCGGCCACCACGAACATCTCCCGCTCGGCCCCGTCCCGCCGCTCGTCCCCGTACGTGTGGGACCCGTCCATGACGAGACACGGCACCACGAGATACGGCGCCCCACGCAGCACGTCCCCGCGCCGCACCCGCTTGGCGATGGACTCCTCGGACTTCCCGTCCCGCCGCAGATCCGCGACCCACGCGTCCCGCATCGCATCCAGCAACGCGCCCCGCGACTCGGCCGACTCCAGCAGTACGAACCGCCACGGCGTCGTGTGATGCGGCGCCGGAGCGGTCACCGCCGCGGCCACGGCCCGCCGTACCGCACCGGGGTCGACCGGCTCGTCGGTGAACGCCCGCACGGTACGACGCTGGGTCACCGCCTCCCGTACCGCCTCCGACGTCCCCAGCCGGAACATGTCGTCGCGCCCGCCCCGCACCATCGCCCGCGCCCCCGTCCCGTCGCCCTCGGAGGTCACGACGTGCGGCAGCCCCCGCACCACGGCGACC
Organism: Streptomyces sp. NPDC001100; assembly: GCF_053598575.1. Classification (NCBI taxonomy): domain Bacteria; kingdom Bacillati; phylum Actinomycetota; class Actinomycetes; order Kitasatosporales; family Streptomycetaceae; genus Streptomyces; species Streptomyces sp. NPDC001100. The sequence continues at coordinate 23,812 of NZ_JBSFKO010000055.1, read as the reverse complement.
GGCAGCCCCGCGGCCTTGCCCTTCACCAGATCACCCGCGGCGGCCAACTCGTCCGCCGTCGCCACGACCGTCGCGCTGAGCGGATTGCCGTAGGCATCCGTCCCGCCGCGCAGATCGTCCAGTACGTGCACCCCGGCGGCGCCGATCGCGACATCCGTGAGCCCCGTGCGCCAGGGCCGCCCGAAGGTGTCGGTGACGACGACCCCCACGTCGACACCGAGCGCGTCCCGCAGCCCGTCGCGGATCGCGCGCGCGGAGGCGTCCGGGTCCTCGGGCAGCAACAGCACGGTCCCGGCAGGGGTGTTGGAGGCGTCGACGCCCGCGGCGGCCATGATCAGCCCCTGCCGGTTCTCCACGATCCGCAGGGCTCCGCGCCGCGCCACGACCCGTACGGTCTCGGCGTCGATCGCGGCCTCCCGGTCGGCCGCCTCGACGATCCGGCCCTCCGCCTTGGACACGATCTTCGAGGTGACGAGGAGCACGTCCCCGTCGACCAGCCCGGGCTCGGCGGCCGCGATCAGCTTGGCGAGGTCGTCGCCCGCCGCGACCTCCGGCATCCCGGGCACGGCCCAGACCCGGTAGCCCTCCACCGGCGGCACTTCGCTCATGCGGCCCGCACCTCTTCCGCCAGCGCCAGCGCCTCCCGCGCCATCCGCGCGGTCGCCTCGGTGTCGGTCATCATCAGCGGTACGGCCCGGCAGCGGATCCCGGCCGTCTCGACGTCCGGTACGGAGGCGGCGTCCACGGTGTCGACGAGCCAGCCGTCGAGCAGCCCGGAGCCGTAGTGCTCGGCCACCGCGGTCGCCGTGGACTCCACGCCCACGGCCGCGAGCACCTTGTCGGCCATCCCGCGCACGGGCGCGTCCCCGACGATGGGGGAGAGGCCGACCACGGGCACCCCGGCCTCGGCGATCGCCTCCCGGATGCCGGGCACGGCGAGGATGGTGCCGACGGACACGATCGGGTTGGACGGCGGGAAGAGGATGACGTCCGCCTCCGCGATCGCCTCCAGGACACCGGGCGCGGGCTTGGCCTGCTCGGCCCCGACCGGTACGACGGCCTCGGCGGCGACCGACGCGCGCAGCCGTACCCAGTACTCCTGGAAGTGGATCACCTTGCGTTCGCCGTCCAGCTCGACGGCGACATGCGTCTCGACGCGGTCGTCCGTCATGGGGATCAGCCGCACCCCCGGCTGCCAGCGGTCGCACAGCGCCTCGGTGACCGCGCTCAGCGGATAGCCGGCGCCGATCATCTGCGTCCGCACGATGTGCGTGGCGAAGTCCCGGTCGCCGAGCCCGAACCACTCCGGCCCGACCCCGTACGCCCCGAGCTCCTCCTTGAGGTGGAAGGTCTCGTCGGCACGGCCCCAGCCCTGCTCCTCGTTGATGCCGCCGCCGAGCGTGTACATCACCGTGTCGAGGTCCGGGCAGACCTTCAGCCCGAAGAGGTGGATGTCGTCCCCCGTGTTGCCGATCACCGTGATGTCGGCGTCCGGCACGGCCTGCTGAAGACCGCGCAGGAACCGGGCACCACCGATACCGCCTGCAAGAACCACAATGCGCATGGAGACAAGTCTTGCAGGCGGGTGTGACAACGCGGCAGGCAGTCGTCGGATCGCGGGCCGGGCGGCTGTCGCCTCGTCTCAGGCGGTCACGGCGTCGACCGCTTCCGCCCCGTCGCGCCGCGCGCATGCCGTGTGCATGGGCATCTCGGTGAGACCGGGGAAGTAGACGTGCAGGCTTATGGCCGGTTCGAAGGTGTCGTTGACGACCTCGTGGACGTACCCCGGCGCGAACACCCGCTGCGCGCCCGCCCCCAGCGCGCGCGTGCCCCGCTCGGTGCGCTCGGTCAGTGTGCCGTCCAGGACGGTCAGCACACCGGAGGAGGGGCCGTGGTCGTGCAGCCCGCTGCCCTGTCCGGGCACCCAGGACAGCAGCCACACCTCGTAGCCGGGGCCGGTGCTCAGCCGGTGGTACCAGCGGGTGGTCGCGTCGTACTCGACGAGGTGTTCCCACTGGGCGCGGTCGGCGGCGATCGAGCGCGCCAGGCCGACGAACTCGGCCACGGTGGCCGGGTGTTCGCGCGGGGCCCGGAGGAGGTGCGGGACTTCGAGGATGTCGCCGGCGATCTGGAGGTCGCTGTCGCTGTTCATGGGGGTGCGGTGGTTCCTCGGCGTAAGAAGAAACGGCGGGGGATGGGTGTCACCAAAAGAAGAGAACGCAGGTGGGGCCGGAGCGCGGAGGGCTCAACAGCCGGAACAGCAACAACAGCTGCAGCGAACGTGGGCAGCACCGAGGGACCCGGCGGAGCGGGTCGAGGTGAGTGCCGAGTTCGCGAGCATGCCCACAAGGACATCGGTTCACACCCGCACTGTCAACTCGACGCCCGGTATGTGGGACATGTTTCACCTCATCCGGTTCATCTGGGAGGTGAAAGGTTTGTTCAGGAGGCTATCGGGACACATGGCGCACAACCGGGCGCGCAAACCTCGTGGAACGAGATCGAACTCCTGAGCGTCCTCCCCCGTACAGGCCCTGTCTCGGGGTAGGAGGCCCACGTGGGTCTCCGCTGCTTGTCAAGGTTTATGCCGATTTGAACACTTTCCGCTAGGCCTTGGTTCCGCAGAGTGAATAAGGGGCCCAATAGCAGATCTCGGCTTGACTCGCCCGGAGCAGCACACTTGTAATTTCACTCGTGTCGTTCAGCCGACATCGGTAACGGCTACATCACGGGGACGCGAAAGACAGACGAGGGGCGCACATGACCGAGCTGGTGCAGCAACTGCTGGTCGACGACGCGGACGAGGAACTCGGCTGGCAGGAGCGCGCGCTGTGCGCCCAGACCGACCCCGAGTCCTTCTTTCCCGAGAAGGGCGGCTCCACCCGCGAGGCCAAGAAGGTCTGCCTCGCCTGCGAGGTCCGCTCCGAGTGCCTCGAATACGCCCTCGCCAACGACGAACGCTTCGGCATCTGGGGCGGCCTCTCCGAGCGGGAACGCCGCCGGCTGAAGAAGGCCGCCGTCTGAAGCGGCACGGCACACCTGGGGACATACTCCGGGTCACACCTCGGGACGTACTGAACGGCCCGTCGCAGCTGGGTTGTCCACAGGCGGCGGGCCGTCGCTGTGCCCAGCCGATAGTGTGGGCGCTCGTCCGAGACGTACCGCAGTCCCCTCGGGACGCATGCGTCCACCGCAGTCCATCGAACCGGGGCCCGTACCTCGATGTCCGTGCACAGCCACACGGCAGCCCAACACGACGCTGCCACTCCTGAGTTCCCGCGTCACGTAGTCACCGCGGTGCTCGTCTCCCACGACGGCGCCCGCTGGCTGCCCGACGCGCTCGCCGGGCTGCTCGGCCAGGAACGCCCCGTGCAGAGCGTCATGGCCGCCGACACCGGCAGCGCGGACGACTCCGCCCAGTTGGTCACCGACACCCTCGGCGCCGACCGCGTGCTGCACCTCGCCCGGCGCACCGGCTTCGGCCAGGCCGTCGAGGAGGCCAACCGCACCGCCCCCGTGCTGACCCCGGACGACCTGCCGTACCTGAAGCGCCCCAGCGGCTGGGACCCCGTCACGCGCACCTGGCGCGACGACACCTACGACCTGCCCGAGCTCCCGTACGGCGAGCCCGTCCAGTGGCTGTGGCTGCTGCACGACGACTCCGCCCCGGAGCCCGACGCCCTGGCCCAACTGCTGCGCGTGGTCGACCAGGAGTACGAACTCGGCCGCGAGGACGTGGCCGTCGTAGGCCCGAAGCTGCGCGGCTGGTACGACCGCCGGCAGCTCCTGGAGGTCGGCGTCACCATCGCCCACTCCGGGCGCCGCTGGACCGGCCTGGACCGCCGCGAACAGGACCAGGGCCAGCACGACCACGTCCGGCCCGTGCTGTCCGTGTCCAGCGCAGGCATGCTGATCCGGCGCGACGTCTTCGACGAACTCGGCGGCTTCGACCGCCGACTGCCCCTGATGCGCGACGACGTCGACCTGTGCTGGCGCGCCACCGCCGCCGGCCACCGCGTCCTGGTCGCCCCCGAGGCGGTCGTACGGCACGCCGAGGCGGCCTCCCGCGAGCGCCGCGCGGTCGACTGCGCGGGCCGCACCGTCGCCTCCCCGCACAAGGTCGACAAGGCCGGCGCCGTCTACACCCTGCTCGTCAACAGCCGTACGGCCGTGCTCCCCTGGGTCCTCGTCAGGGTCGTCGTCGGCACCGTGCTGCGGACCCTCGGCTATCTCGTCGGCAAGGTCCCCGGACAGGCCCTCGACGAGATCCGCGGCCTCCTGGGGACGCTGCTGCGCCCCGAGCGGATCATCGCCGGACGGCGCAGGCGCGGCACCCCGCAGATCGACAAGGCGGAACTACGGCCACTCTTCCCGCCGCCCGGCGCGACCCTGCGGGCCACCTTCGAACAGGCCGCCGCCAGCTTCGTCGACACCTCCGACCCCGAGATCACCTCCGGCGCCGGCCGGCACGGCGGCGCGGTCGAGTCGGGACCCGGCGGCGACGACGCGGACTTCCTGGAGATCGAGCAGTTCGCGCGCGTGAAGCGCATCGCCCGCAAGCCCGGCCCGGTGCTGTTCCTGGTGCTGCTGCTCGTCTCCCTCGTCGCCTGCCGCAACCTGCTCGGCAGCGGCGCGCTCACGGGCGGCGCGCTGCTGCCCGCGCCCGGCGACTCCGGCGAACTGTGGTCCCGCTTCCTGGACTCCTGGCACCCGGTCGGCGCCGGCGGTACCCCGTCCGCGCCGCCGTACCTCGCGTTCGTCGCGATGCTCTCCTCGCTGCTGTTCGGCTCGACCGGCCTCGCGGTCACCGTCCTGCTGGTCGCCTCGGTGCCGCTGGCCGGGTTCACCGCCTACTTCGCCTCCCGCCCGCTCGTCGAGTCCCGCCTGCTGCGCGCCTGGGCGGCCGTCGTCTACGCCTTCCTGCCCGCCGCCACCGGCTCCCTCGCGGGCGGCCGCATCGGCACCGCCGTCCTCGCCGTGCTGCTCCCGCTGGCGGCCCGCGCGGGCATCGCCGCCAGTGGCCTGACGCACTCCTCCGGCGCCCGCGGCAGCTGGCGCGCCACCTGGGCCTACGCCCTGCTCCTGACGGTCACCACCGCCTTCACGCCGATCATCTGGCCCATCGCCCTGATCCTCGGCATCGCGCTGCTGGCCGTCCGCAGGAGCGACATCACCGCCTACGGCCTGCGCTTCCTGGCCCAGCTCGGCACCCCGCTGCTGATCCTGGCGCCCTGGTCGCTGACGCTGCTCCCGTTCGGCTTCTTCCAGCAGGCCGGCCTGGAGTACGGCTCCGGGTCCGCGTCCCCCCTCGACCTGCTCGGCGCCAGCCCGGGCGGCCCCGGCACGGTCAACGGCCTGATGCTCATCGGCATCGTGCTGGCCGCGCTCGCCGCCCTGCTGCGCAGCGAGCGCACCTTCGGCGTCCGGGCCGCCTGGGGCGTCGCCCTGGTGGGCCTCGTCTTCGCCGTCCTGTCCAACAGCTCCACCTGGGCCGGCCCCGCGACCCTCGTCTACGGCCTCGCCCTCCTCGCCGCCGCCGCGCTCGGCGCCGACGGGGCACGCGCGCGTGTCGCCGAGCAGAGCTTCGGCTGGCGCCAGCCGGTGGCCGTCCTGATCGCCTTCGCCTCGGCCGCAGGCCCGCTGCTCGTCGCCGCCGGCTGGATGCTCGGCGGCGCCGACGGCCCCCTGGAGCGCCGCGACCCGACACAGGTGCCCGCCTTCGTCGCCGAGGAGAGCGACACCCAGGACCAGGCCCGCACCCTCGTCCTCGACAGCGACTCCGCCGCCCACGTCGGCTACATGCTGGTGCGCGGCTCCGGCGCCCGCATGGGAGACGGCGAGTTCGCCGCGGCGGACGGCGAGAACAGCCGGCTCGACAAGGTCGTCGCCAACCTCGTCGCCGGCTCCGGCGCCGACCAGGCCGACGAGCTCGGCGGCTTCGCCGTGCGCTACGTCCTCGTCCACAAGGGCGCGCCCCGCGCGGTCAGCCGCGTCCTGGACGCCACCCCCGGCCTCAGCAGGCTCAGCCAGGCCGACGGCAGCGCCCTGTGGCGGGTCAACGCGCAGGTCTCCCGCGCGGCCATCGTCGCCGGTACCGCCGCCCCCAAGCCGGTCGCCGCGGGACCCGTGGACATCCACACCACGATCCCGTCCGGCGCCACCGGCCGCGTCCTGCGCCTCGCCGACTCGGCCGCCGCCGGCTGGACGGCCACCCTGGACGGCAAGCCGCTCACCCGCACCACGGTCGACGGCTGGGCCCAGGGCTTCCAACTCCCCGCCACCGGCGGCCGGTTGGACGTCACCTACGACGACCCGATCGGCCACACCGCCTGGCTGTGGACCCAGGGCGCCCTCGCCCTCGTCCTCGTCGTGCTCGCCCTGCCGGGCCGCCGCCGTGACGTCGACGACGACCTCCCCGAGGAGGAGCTGATCCCGGCCCAGGCGGTCGCGGGCGAGGGCCGCCGGGCCCGCCGCCTGCGCGCCCAGGCCGAGACCGAGGCCGCCGACCAGCCGGACGAGGCGGCGGACATCGCGGGCACCGGAGAGTTCGACGCCTTCGGCTCGGGCACCACACCTCCTCCTCCGGAAGAGGAGGTCGCCGCCGCGATCCCGCAGCAGCAGTCCTACGGCGAGTGGGACGCCGCGAGCTACGCGGGCGCCGAGTACGGCACCTACGGCGGCGAGCAGTACCAGACCGACCAGCAGTACCCGGCGGGCACCTACGACCAGTCGTACCAGGCGGACCCCTACCAGGGCGGCCAGTACGACCCGTACGCCTACGGCGGCCAGCCCCCGGCACCGGGCTACGACCCGACGTACGAGCAG